>NZ_JBXWOJ010000007.1:0-194057 GCF_059610805.1 Ruegeria sp. CDSC025
CAGTGTGTCACAAGCGCCTCAGCAGCGCCGGTGAAGGGGGTTCTAAGCATTACAAACATACACCGCAAGCAGAAAATTCCCGAAACTCTCGAAAATCTTCAAAACAATTATTTACTGAAATAAAACAAATGCTTACAAATAGAACCGCGCCCAAATACGGCGACCAACCGCCAAGATGCGTACGGAAAATTGTGTTTCGCACAGGCTTGCTGGCAGACTCAGGCCGAGTCGGGCGGAATCGCACCTCGGAATCGGCTCATCAGGGTCGAGATCGGTAGGCGCAAAGCAAGCAAAGCCAAAATCACGGACAAATAGATCAAGGGTTCGATCTGAAATCCTTTGGCCTGCATTACATAATGCACGCCCCCCAGAACTGCTGCCGGATAGACCAAACGCTGAAGCGCGCGCCAGCCCGGGCCAAGCTGCCGTACTGAAAAGTTGTTCGACGTCACGGCCAGTGGCAGCGTCAGAACAAATGCCGCCATACCCACAGTTATATAGGGGCGCTTCAGGATGTCCGCCCAGATCTGCCCGGGGGCCTGCACATCCAATACCAGCCAAACCAAAAGATGCAGACTGATATATATAAATGTCAAAACGCCCAGCGCCCGCCTGAACTTGATCAGGTTCACGCCGACAAACCTGCGCAGGGGCGATATAGCCAGAACAACAATCAAAAACTGCAATGCCAGTTTGCCGTACTTATGCTCAAGAGCCTCAATCGGGTCGGCACCCAAACCTCCGGTCAGCCCTTGATAGAACAGCCAGGGTGCCGGCAGGACCCCCAGCAAATAGACGGCCCAATCAGGGATCCGACGGAATATCTGGTTCAGCGCGCTCATACTCTCAATAATGCTTGGACAGATCCATGCCTTCGTAAAGCCCGGCGACCTCGTCCTCGTAGCCATTGAACATGAGCGTCGGGATGCGCTTGGCAAACAGCCCACCGCCGATTTGACGCTCCGAGGCCTGCGACCAGCGCGGGTGATCCACATTGGGGTTCACGTTACTATAGAAACCATATTCGCGCGGACCGGCCATGTTCCAGCTTGTCGGTGGCTCAACATCTGACACCGTAATGCGAACGATCGACTTGATGGATTTGAACCCGTATTTCCACGGAACCACCAGACGCAATGGTGCGCCGTTCTGGTTCGGGATCGGCCGGCCATAAATACCAGTGGCCATCAGGGTCAGCGGGTGCATTGCTTCGTCCAGCCGCAGACCTTCACGGTACGGCCAGTCCAGAACCGGATACTGAACACCCGGCATTTCATCTGGACGATAAGCGGTTTCAAAGGCCACGTATTTGGCGCCTTCCTGAACACCGGCCATGTTCAGCAGGTCGGCCAGTTCAAACCCGTTCCAAGGGATCACCATCGACCATGCCTCGACACAGCGAAACCGGTATATCCGTTCTTCGACGGTCATTTCGGACAGGATGTCCTTGAAATTGTAATCGCCGGGCTTGTCCACCAGACCGTCAATTTTGATGCTCCACGGCTCAGTAACAAGAGTATAGGCGTATTTTGCAGGATCTTCTTTCCGCGTACCAAACTCGTAATAATTGTTATAACCGGTGATCTCTTCCCAGGTATTCGGCTCCAGCGCCTCTTGCGCGGTTGCCCCCTGCGCCAGCCCTGCCAATCCGACACCCGCCATCCCGACCATCATCTGGCGCCGGTTCAGAAACGCCGCCCGGGGGGTGACGTCGGCATGTGTCAATGTGTTGGTCCAGCGATGCGCCATCTAAGTCTCCGTCTTCATACATCCTCTGAGGTGAGGTAGTCTGCTGATAGCATAGAGCCAAGGAAACAGGCCTCACGATTGAGCGACCAGTTTGTAACGTATCAAGGGGGTGAGGCTGTTGTCGCGGCACCACCTGTGGTCACCACCTTTACAACGCAGGCCTCAAAAATGCAGGCTGGGCCGCAGGTATTACCAACAAGGGAAAAGATGGACGACCCATCCAACGATTGAAATCCACCAGTGGGAGAAGAAGAATGTGTGACATCTGCGTTATGAATGCCGTCAAAGACAGAATGCTGTCGCGGCGGAGTTTCTTCAAAGCTGCTGCCGCCACGAGCGTTGCGGCTGCGACCACCGGAGCGATTGCACCAGCAGCGCTGGCCGCAGGTCATGGCGGGGTCGAGGACATGACCCATACGCTCAGCCCCGACTTTCCGACCTGGGGAGGCGAACCCGGCATTTCGGCCGAACAGGCGTTCAACTTCGCGGATCACGGCTTTAACCTGTTCAATCTGTCGATCAACGAACATACCGGCACGCATATAGATGCGCCCCTGCATTTCTCCGCAGATGGCATGTCGGTTGATGAGATCCCGGTGACCGATCTGGTCGCGCCGCTTTGTGTCGTCAATATCGCCGCCCGCGCGGCCGAAGACGCCGACACCCGCGTTACCCCGGACGATCTGAAGGCGTGGATTGCGGCCAACGGAGACATCCCCGACGGCGCTTGCGTAGCGATGCATTCCGGTTGGTCCGGCAAGACCGCCACGGACGGGTTCCGCAATTTCGACGGTGAGGCGCAGCACTATCCAGGGTTTCACGTCGAAGCGGCGCAGATGTTAATGGAAGACACCGGCGCGCGGTCGATTGCGGTGGATACCCTGTCGCTGGATCACGGCATGTCCGCTGATTTCGCCACCCACTATACCTGGCTGCCCTCGGGCCGGTTTGGCATCGAATGCCTTGCGGGCCTGGATCGGGTTCCGACCGCGGGGGCCACGCTGGTCATCGGCGCACCGAAACATGCTGGCGGCACCGGAGGTCCGGCACGGATATTCGCGTTGGTCTAAAGCCACGATGCACTAGTGATACAGCATACCTTCAAAGCACGGACCAATGCCCAAACCCATTGCCGAAATCACGCATCGTTACGATACAGCCGCGCCCCGGTGGCGGGACAAGATGCGCGCGCTTGGGTACTATGATGGCTACCTAGAATTCCTGACCTCGAGATTGCCTGTCGCTGACGACGTGACACATGTGGTCGATATTGGGGCTGGCACTGCGTCCTTCGCCGAGGCCTGGGTAGCGGTCCACGGAAAACCGGCCAGGATAACCTTACTTGAACCCAGCGCGGGGATGATCAGGCAAGGCCAAAAGGCTCTGCGGGCGCGGGGGGTCGAACCAGAACTAGCCCAAGGGGTGCTAGGTAATGTCAATCTAGACCCCGTGAGCGTAGCTCTTGCGGCCCATGTGATTGAACATTGCGCAGATCCGTCCCAAGCCTTGCAAGACATTCACAGACTGCTGCGCCCGGGGGGTCGCCTGTTTTTGGTGGTATCAAAGCCACATTGGTGTAACGCCATCATCTGGTTGCAATGGCGACATAGAACGTTTCAGCGCGCGGAGATCTTAGAGCTGCTAGATGAAGCAGGTTTTGATTGCGAAACGGTCTATTCTTTCCCATCTGGCCCACCCTCTCGGACAAGCCGGGGGTTAGTCGCAAAAAAACGCGGGTAAATTCAAGAATGGACCCACCAGTCAAGCGGGTCCATTCAACAATCAGTTTAGGTTCAATGCACCACGGCATCATCCGGTCGTGGTCGCTCAGACGTGCCCAGCCGATCGCCTATGATCAGGCCCTCGGCCCCGGCGGTGACCGGAATAGACTCGCCATCCTTGATCTCACCCGCCAGCAGCGCCTCGGCCAGCGGGTTCTGCAAGGCGCGTTGGATCACGCGTTTCAGTGGGCGAGCACCGAAGACCGGGTCATAGCCCTCGTTGGCCAGCCATTCCTTAGCCCCGTCGTCCAGAACCAGCTCGATCTTCCGCGCGGCCAGGCGTTTTTGCAGGCGTGCCATTTGGATATCGACAATGCCATCCATATCACCCCGTTTCAGGCGGTCGAAGATGATCGTTTCGTCCAGACGGTTCAGGAATTCGGGCCGGAAATGCGCCCGGACCGCATCCATCACATCCCGCCGCGCTTGTGCACTGTCGGCACCGTCGGGCAACTGGCTGAGCGCCTGAGAGCCGAGGTTCGAGGTCAGGATGATCAGCGTTTGCTTGAAGTCCACGGTACGGCCCTGACCATCGGTCAGCACACCATCATCCAGTACCTGCAACAGCACGTTGAACACATCCGGATGCGCCTTTTCGACCTCGTCAAACAGCACAACCTGATAGGGCCTGCGCCGCACGGCTTCGGTCAGCACACCGCCTTCGTCATAGCCGACATAGCCCGGAGGGGCGCCGATCAGACGGGCAACCGCGTGTTTCTCCATGAACTCGGACATGTCGATGCGCACCATCGCGTTGTCGTCGTCGAACAGGAAGTTTGCCACTGCCTTGGTCAGCTCGGTTTTCCCCACGCCGGTTGGTCCGAGGAACAGGAACGAACCCAACGGACGGCCTTCGTCGTTCAAACCTGCACGAGCACGGCGCACAGCGTTGGACACGGCGGTCACCGCTGCATCCTGACCGATCACGCGTGAATGCAGATCGTCTTCCATCCGCAGCAGCTTTTCGCGCTCACCTTCCAGCATTTTCGAGGTCGGGATTCCCGTCCAGCGTTCGACAACGCTTGCGATCTGTTCGGGGCGCACCGTTTCTTCGGCCATCATCTGGCTGCTTTCGGCGTTTTCGGCTTCGGTCAGCTTCTTCTCAAGCTCGGGGATGACGCCATAGGACAGCTCACCCGCCTTGGCGAGGTTGCCTTCGCGCTTGGCGATTTCCAGATCGGCCCGTGCCTTGTCGAGCTGTTCCTTCAGATCGCGCGCACCAGCCAGCTTGTCACGTTCGGCTTGCCACTGGGCAGTCATCTCGGCAGATTGCTCCTGCAGATCGGCCAGATCCTTTTGCAAGGTTTCCAGACGATCCTTCGATGCCGCATCATCTTCGAGCTTCAGCGCCTGTTCCTCGATCTGCATCTGCAGAATCTGGCGATCCAGCTGATCGAGTTCTTCGGGCTTGCTGTCCACTTCCATCCGCAAGCGAGCCGACGCTTCATCGACAAGGTCGATAGCTTTATCGGGCAGGAAGCGATCAGTGATGTAGCGATGCGACAGGGTCGCTGCCGACACCAAAGCCGAGTCCGAGATACGCACACCATGGTGCAACTCGTACTTTTCCTTGATACCGCGCAGGATGCTGATCGTGTCCTCGACAGTCGGTTCCTGAACCACAACCGGCTGGAACCGGCGCGCCAAAGCCGCGTCTTTTTCCACGTATTTACGATACTCATCCAGCGTGGTGGCACCGATACAATGCAGCTCACCCCGGGCAAGCGCAGGCTTGATCAGGTTGGCAGCATCCATCGCGCCGTCGGATTTGCCCGCACCCACTAGCGTGTGCATCTCATCAATGAACAAGATGATTTCACCGGCGGCTTCGGTCACTTCGGTCAAAACCGCCTTGAGGCGTTCTTCGAACTCACCACGGTATTTCGCACCTGCGATCAGCGCACCCATGTCGAGCGCGAGCAGCTTTTTATCCTTTAGCGATTCCGGCACATCCCCATTGATGATGCGCAGGGCCATACCTTCGGCAATCGCGGTTTTACCCACGCCGGGCTCGCCGATTAGAACGGGGTTGTTCTTGGTGCGGCGCGACAGAACCTGCATCGAGCGGCGGATTTCCTCATCCCGCCCGATAATCGGGTCGATCTTGCCCTCAGCCGCCGCTTCGGTCAGGTCACGCGCGTATTTCTTGAGCGCATCATAGCCCTCTTCCGCCGATGCGGTGTCAGCAGTGCGGCCCTTGCGGATGTCATTGATGGCTTCGTTCAGTTTCTGCGCCGTCACCGCGCCATCTTCCAAAGCATCCTTGGCTTTGGATTTCACCATGCAAAGCGCCATCAGAATACGTTCAACCGGCACGAAACTATCGCCTGCCTTGGTGGCGATCTTTTCAGCTTCATCCAGAACTTTGGCGGTCTGACCATCCAGATAAACCTGGCCCGCATCGCCACTGACCTTGGGAATTTTGGCCATGGACGCATCCAGTGCGTTAACGACACGGCTGGGCGCTCCGCCTGCGCGGGTGATCAGATTGCTGGCCAGCCCCTGATCATCGTCCATCAAGGCTTTGAGTATATGTTCAGGGGTCAACCTCTGGTGCCCCTCGCGCATCGCAATCGTTTGCGCTGCCTGCACGAAACCTCGTGCCCGCTCGGTGAACTTGTTCAAGTCCATATTTTGCTCCTTCTCTAAGCGCCCGGTTTTGACGCGCCCGCCTGGCAGCGCGCGTCGGTCTGGGCCTCACATTCAATCTGGGAAATATCTTGCGCGGTTCAAGGGGTCTGCCAACAGAATCCAACCTACCGACGCGGCACAGAATAAACTGTATACCCCCCAGTTTTCGCCACAGAACGCGCACCGTACATATCGACAAGCGATTGCGCCGCATCGCTGCCTGTCGGGCAGGAAACCAGATCGGCGGCGTCATCCAGAAAATCCACGGTAAAGGCGGATTCCCCTGTAACCTGACAGTCATCATCCATCGAACGATAACCACCAATCAGCCGGAGGTTGTCGTTTGTCGGAGACCTCAGGACTGTATCAGCAGCCTCTTTTTCCAGCGCCATGTCCTGACACCCGGCCAGCATCAGCCCCGCGCAGATTGCGATAGTGGGTTTCGTAAACTGTCTCATTCCGAATTCCGTCCCAGTTGCACAACGCGATAATAGCACAGTTGGAAACCTCTGCCGTGATCTGAATCACGCAAGGCGCGCATGGACAGAAGCGCACGAAACCGTTAGGACGCAGACGTTTGCCAAAAAGGAGCCCCCAATGTCCGATGACCGCCTGATTGTAGCCCTTGATGTCCCCAACGCCCTGGACGGTCTGGCCTTGGCCGAGAGGTTGGGGGACAGTGTCTCATTCTACAAGATCGGTCTGGGAATGCTGACAGGGGGCGGGCTAGCCCTGGCGAACGAGTTAAAGCAGGATCAGGGCAAGCGCATCTTTCTGGACATGAAACTGTTCGACATCGGTAATACGGTGGAAAATGCGGTGCGCGGTCTGGCACAGTTCGATTTGGATTTCCTGACCGTACATGGTGACCCGCACGTGGTGCGGGCCGCCAAAGAGGGTGCGTCTGGCAAAGACCTCAAGATACTGGCCGTGACCATCCTGACCTCGTTGAACCGGGATGATCTGGATGCCAGCCTGCTGAAGTCGGGCGATGTCCGGGACCTGGTTGTCGAACGCGCAGCCAAAGCGTTGGAGGCGGGTGCCGATGGCGTCATCGCCAGCCCGCAAGAGGCCGCGCTGATCCGTGCCCTGCCCCAAGCCGAAAACCGCTTGATCGTGACACCCGGCGTTCGGCCCGCCGGTGCCGCTCTGGGAGATCAGAAACGGGTCGCAACCCCGGCAAATGCCATCGGTGATGGTGCCGATCACATCGTCGTCGGGCGCCCAATCTATCAGGCGCAAGACCCTAAAGCCGCCGCAGAGGCGGTGCTTGCAGAGTTAAATTCCTTATCCCGACACTAGGGCAATCCGGCTAAATCAGGCTAAATTTTCGCAAGAACAACCCGCAAACAGTTGACCTTAGGTCACTTTTCACCTGATCCGCGCCAAATCGTCCCTGTGCCCCAAAACACACATGCAAAACACGAGTTTCCACTGTGTGAACTGGGTTCTATCGAAAAATTCGATTTTGAGAGAATCTAAGTAGGTGATACTCCCCGCGGACCATCTCTTCCTGAGGTCCGTCACCTCCCCCCGCCACTTTGCGGGGGGCCTTCTTTTGGCAGATCTGGTTCCTACCCTCACTGTGCGGGTTTTGCCCGTGGCATGCGAATGATATAGTCACCGAACCTTACGGACCGCATGGAAGACGGGAAAAGAAAATGCCCGGCCTCTGCCGAGATTGCCTGACAGAACTGACTAAGGAACGCCGCTGCCCGGTCTGCGGCAGCCCGCGCGTCAAAACGCATCCTGAATTGTTTGACCTGTCCATCGCACATATGGATTGCGATGCCTTCTACGCCTCTGTCGAAAAACGGGACAATCCGGAGCTGGCCGACAAACCCGTCATTATCGGGGGCGGCAAGCGCGGTGTTGTTTCTACGGCTTGTTATGTAGCCCGGATTCGCGGCGTCCGTTCGGCAATGCCGATGTTCAAAGCGTTGCAACTATGCCCCGACGCTGTCGTGATCAAACCGCGCATGTCGGTCTATGCCGAGGCTTCGCGCCAAATCAGGTCGATGATGGACGAGCTGACGCCGATTGTTGAACCGCTGTCCCTGGACGAAGCGTTCATGGACCTATCCGGCACGCAACGTCTGCACGGCGCTCCACCCGCCGTCATGCTTGCACGATTGGTCAAGCGGATGAAGGCCGAGTTGGGGCTGACCGGGTCAATCGGGCTGTCACATAACAAGTTTCTGGCCAAGGTCGCATCCGATCTGGACAAGCCGCGCGGATTTTCGGTGATCGGCAAGGAAGAGACATCCGCGTTTCTGAACGACAAGCCAGTGCGCCTGATCTGGGGCATAGGCCCTGCGGCGCAGGAATCGCTGGACCGCGCAGGCATACGCTTGTTCTCGGACCTGTTGCGCTGGGACCAAGAGGATCTGACCGCGCGGTTTGGCTCCATGGGCTACCGGCTGTGGCATCTGGCCCGCGGTCAGGACAAGCGCCGGGTTTCGGCACATGAACCGATGAAGTCCATCAGCAACGAAACGACCTTTTTTGAGGATACGGCCAATGCCGACATTCTGGATGGGCACCTTTGGCGGATGGCGGAAAAAGTCTCGGATCGGGCCAAGGCCAAGGGGCTGGCCGGGCGGGTTGTGACGCTCAAACTGAAAAGAGCCAATCACAAACTCATTACGCGACGCGTTTCTCTTCGCGATGCCACACAGATTGCCGATCGGATCTATCGCACAGCACGGGCGCTGTTCGATAAGGTTGGTGATCAGGGCCCCTATCGGCTGTTGGGGTGTGGCCTGTCGGATCTGTGCCCCGAGGATCAGGCGGATATTTCAGGGGATCTGCTGGATCCGGATGCCTCGCGCAGGTCGCAGGCCGAACGCGCCACGGATGAGATTCGCCGCCGTTTTGGGACGGATGCCATCGTCAAAGGACGTGCCCTGCGCTGAGGTTATTCGGCTGCGAGCTGCAGCGGCTCAGGTCCGATCCGCGCAATATCCATGATGATTTCGCCCAGGGTCTCTTTGAAGGCAGCGAAATTGTCATTCGGCTCGATCCTGCTTTCATCCATATACAGGGATCTGTCGATCTCGATCTGTACAGCATGCTGGTGGCGGCTGGGGCGTCCATAGGTCTGGGTCACATAGGCCCCGGCAAACGGCGTATTTCGGGCCACACTCAGACCCGCCGAGACGAAAGCGGCCTCTATCTGTTCGACGACCTCTGGCGCTGCAGAGGCACCGAACCGATCCCCCAGCACGATCTCGGGACGTCTGGAATTGACTGTTGACGCAAGGGCCACGGCTTCGTGCGGCATCGAATGACAGTCGATCAGAATCGCCTGCCCGAATTCCTGATGCGACTCTGCCAACAACGATTTGATCCGGGCATGATAGGGACGCCAACAGGTATCGATTCGCAGACGCGCCTCATCCATGGTCAGCTTACCGCGATAGATTTCTCGACCATTGGCGACCACACGCGGAATCACCCCCAGCCCGGACGCTACCCGCGGGTTATGGCCTTGGCGGCGCGCGCCCTGAATAAGGGCTGGATCCAGCTCTTCTGCGCTGCGGTTCAGATCGACATAGGCGCGTGGCATCATCGCCGAAATCAGTGGCGCACCATGGTCCGCCGCTGATGAAAACAACTGATCCACAAAAGCATCCTCGGAAGATCGAATCACATCTTGGCTGAGAATCGATCGCTTCATCAGCCCATTTGGATAGTTTCGACCGCTATGCGGAGAGGAAAAAACCACACAGGACGTGCGCTTGGCAGGCATATCCAGTAGGTAAGCAGCGTTTTGCATGGCGACTCCTTGTTCGCACCAAACATAGACCGGAAAATAGTTCTACCAAACCCCTTGAACCCTTTTGCGACTCCTTTTATAGACCCCGCTACCGGCGCGGGGTTCCGCGCCCCATTTCGTTATGGGGTTGGCCACGCGACGGTTTCATGGGCGGTTAGCTCAGCGGTAGAGCACTTCGTTGACATCGAAGGGGTCACAAGTTCGATCCTTGTACCGCCCACCATGAACTCACTGCTTCGGATTTCCGGGGCACCCGCAAACCCAGGCGCTGGCCACGTCCTTGATGAAGGCGCCGCAGATTGGAGACAGACCCATGAAGGTCAAGAACTCGCTCCGCTCGCTCAAGAACCGGCACCGTGATTGCCGGGTTGTGCGTCGCAAAGGCCGCGTCTACGTGATCAACAAGACGCAGCGTCGGTTCAAAGCTCGTCAGGGCTAAGAACTGCACATACTGAATTCAAAGAACCGCGCCTTCGGGTGCGGTTTTTTTTGTCCGGCATTTCAACCAGATGTAATGCGGACGGAACTGCAGGAATTCGCTCAGAAAGTTCGGTTCTAAGATTCAACGTTGTGATAGGGCGATCTCGTGCTACGCTTTCCGTGATTTTATGACGGGAGGTCGGATTGGCCAACGATGATCTGGACAAGATATTCGGAACAACTCTGACCGACATGGTAGCCGATATAGGCCGCAGTGTGGCCCAGGCGGCCGAACAGCTTAGCATTGATCAGCTGAAAGCGCTGAAGAACTACCCCCAGGAACTGCGCGATCTTGGCATCCCGCCGGTCTTTTATCACATGCAGGATGTCGATGTGGAACTGAAGGTCGTCATGGAGATGAGCAGTTCCACCGAAGAAGGCCAACGCAGCAGGATTGGCACCTTTATTTTTGGCCCGAAGCTGACTCAGACAGACACGCTCGATTCCAAAAGCGCGTCCACGATGCGAATGCGTTTCGCGCCCGGTCCCGTAGATGAGAGCAGATCTTTGGATGGCAATGATGGCAACTAAGAAAGTCAAAGCCCCAAAAAGAGCGCCCATAGATGTCCGCGTCACCGAGATGCCCGAGGCATTCACCACTCTGCTTCAGTCACTTGAAAACCGCATGACGGCAATGGAGGCGCGCGAAGTCGCGCTGCTCGAGACGATCAACGACCTCCAAGAACGGATCGACGATCTGGAAGAAGGCAGCGGCGGCATGTTGATGGGCGCGGGTAACCCGGTGATGAACCCGATGGCCGAGGGCCGCGCGGCAATGGGAGCGGACGATCCTGACACACAGGTCGTCAACGCGCAGGAATTCTCGCAAGCCCTGGGTGAACAGATCCTCGCCGGGTCTGATGGGAGCAGTGATTTCACCATCGACAACGTCAAAGTCGAAGCGGTTGTTGGGTTGGGTCAGGACGGCACCAAAGCCCAAATCGCGACGAATGCCCGAAAACAGGCGATCAGCCAGAACGCTTCCAAGGTCACTTTTTCCGTCAGGAGGCGGACCGCCACGCAAATTATTGAGAAAGACTGAATTAACAGAGGAGATTGGAAATGAGTATCGGGCAGGAACTGCTAAACGTCCCGTTTGCGGAAATGGTTCAAAAGCTTGCGCTTTCCGTTGCCGAGTCGCAGACCGAGTTGGATCGACATTCTACAGATGTCGCCAAATATATGGCCGATCAGAAGATCCAGCTTCCGGACCTGTCCAATCCCAATGGCCCCCCCAAAGAATTCAGTTTGGTTTCCATGGGCTTTCTACCCGCATTCTACGCGGTGCAAGAAGCCGAAATTGAGGTCAAAATGGCGATCTCAATGACTAAGCAAACCGAAAAAGCGGGCAGCGCTTCGGTCAAAGGTGGTTGGGGCCCTGTCGCAGCGCAGGTCAATGCCAGCTATTCCTCGCGCTATGCTTACAGCCAAGAAGGCGCAAGCAGGCTGACCATCAAACTGGCCCCGGCCGATCCGCCGGTCCTGCTGCAGAAATACATGGAAGCTGTCACACAGGTCATGCTGAAAAAAGAACCGGTGTTGACCGACGACCCGGACCCTGAGCCGGCCCCCGCACCTGTCCCGGACCCGTCTCCACCTGAACCTGAAAAAAGACAGAGAAAGCGCTAAGCAGCGTCTCTCGATCTTTCAGTTTTTAAATCAACACGACTAGGCCAGCCATGACGGCGTAGCCAGGATGGGCTTTGCCGACCCTAAGGCCCCGCTGTGCTGCACCACTTGGTCGGAGCCAGCGACATGTTGGCGGTGATTTGACCAACTAATTTTGTCGGAATTTCTTGCATCCCCCTGAGAATCGTTTAATTGACCATTTCAGTCGGGTTATTACCCGCGCCGATTTTCAATGTTGGGACACATGATGCTGAAATCCTCTACCTGCGTTGCCGCCGCCCTGACGGCCCTGATCGCGACCTCTGCCGCTGCCGAGGGCGAACTGAACCTTTATTCTTCGCGCCACTACGACACTGACGAACGCCTCTATTCCGATTTCGAAGAGGCCACCGGTATCACCATCAACCGCATCGAAGGCAAAGCGGACGAGCTGATTGCTCGGATGGAGGCCGAGGGCGCGAACTCACCCGCAGATATCTTGCTGACCGTTGATACCTCGCGTCTGGCGCGCGCCAAGAACGCAGGTATCCTGCAGCCGGTCGAAAGCGCGGTTCTGGAAGAACGTATTCCCGCCAACCTGCAGGACGAAGACAACCAGTGGTATGGCTTTTCGCAGCGCGCGCGGATCATCTTCTTTGACAAGGCCGATGTGACCAACCCGCCCGCGTCTTATCTGGATCTGGCCAAGCCCGAATACAAAGGTCTGGTCTGCATCCGGTCGTCCAGCAACACCTATAACCAGACCCTGCTGGCCTCGATCATCACAAACCACGGCACGGAAACCGCCAAGACCTGGGCCGAAGGCATGGTCGCGAACATGGCGCGCGAACCGCAAGGCGGCGACACTGACCAGCTGCGCGGCATTGTTTCGGGTGAATGCGAGATCGCCGTTTCGAACTCCTACTACTTTGCCCGTGCAATGCGTAAAGACGTCAAAGGCCTGAGCGCAGAGATTGACATGATCGGCGTCCAGTTCCCAGCGCAAGAAGCCGAAGGCGCACATATGAACTTGTCCGGTGCTGGCGTTGCCGCAAATGCTCCGAACAAGGACAACGCGATCAAGTTTCTGGAATACCTCGCCAGCGATCAGGCACAGGTTTATTTCTCGAATGGCAATGACGAATTCCCGGCGGTCGAAGACGTCGCCCTTGCGGATAACGTGGCAGCGCTGGGTGAGTTCAAAGCCGACGAGATCAACCTGTCCGAGGTTGCCAAGAACATCCCCGAGGCACAGAAGATCTTTAACGAGGCCGGCTGGAAGTAATCTTTCATTCTATCGAGCAGAAGGGCGCAGTTTTCTGCGCCCTTTTTCTATTGTGAAGTTATGTTTTCTGGTCAATAATCTCATATACGGAAATGTTTCCCATATACGAGCTATGCCTGATACCCTATCCGACCGCCTTGCAAACCACCTGAATCATCTTCGCCAAACGCGGAGATGGTCGCTGGATCAGTTGGCGGAACACAGCGGTGTCAGCCGAGCCACCCTGTCGCGTATGGAAAAGGGGGATGTCAGCCCCACCGCGGAAACTCTGGGCCGGTTATGTGCCGCCTATGGGCTGCCGATGTCGCGCCTATTGATGATGGTCGAGGACAGTTTCGCCCCGCGCGTTCCCTTCGAAAATCAACCCGAATGGCGCGACCCCGAAACCGGCTTTACCCGCCGGTCCGTCTCCCCTCCGGCCGCGGGCCTGAGCGGAGAGGTCATGGAAGGCCATCTGCCCCCTGGCGTTGTGATCACCTATGACACGCCGCCAAAACACGGGCAGGAGCATCACCTGATCATGCTGGATGGTGGCCTGACCCTGACCGTGGATGGAACCGCGCATCATCTGACCAGCGGGGATTGCCTGCGCTATCACCTGTCTGGCCCGACACGTTTCGAAACCCACGCCGAGCGCGGTGCGCGGTATTTGATGGTGCTGATATGATATCGCGACTGACAGCCAATGACCTGAACAACGCTCTGGATGACCTGACAGAGATACTGCACGCCTGCGTGCATGACGGGGCGAGTATCGGGTTCATTCAGCCATTTCCGTCGGACGACGCGCAGCGCTATTGGCAGTCCCATGTCTGGCCAAACATCCAGACCGGCGCGGCCGAGATATTCGTCTATCGTGATGGCGAACGGATTGTCGGCACCGCACAGCTGGTGCCTGCCGCGATGCCCAACCAAGCGCATCGCGCCGACGTATCCAAGCTGCTTGTTCATCCCCGCGCGCGACGGCGGGGCATTGGGCGGGCGCTTATGGCGGCGGTTGAGGCGCGGGCACGCGAACTGGGGCGGTCCCTTTTGGTGCTGGACACGCGCAGCACGGACCCGTCGCTCCTCCTCTATCAAAGCCTTGGGTTTGAAATTGCCGGAGAGATTCCGAACTACTGCCGCAGCCCGGAAAATGATCGGCTGGAACCAACAACCTTCATGTTCAAAGACCTTAGCTGAGAGGGCGATCAGTCCACGGTGCTAACGGCAGTATAAAGCCGCCGAAACCGCCCCAGGCGTTCAAATAACGCATACATTTCAACAGGCTCGAACCTGTCCGTCGTCGCAGGTTGCTCGGCCAAATCAGCTATGGTCAGCGCACCGTCAGCACAGGCCGCCAGCCGGGCGGCACCATAGGCCGGGCCGGATTCCGCCCCCACTGATCGCACTATGGGCTTCTCGGTTACGGCTGAAATCAGACCCAGCAACAGATCAGATCGACTGCCCCCGCCAATCGCTGCAAGCTCTGGCAAACTGCCAATGGTGTCGCCAAAACTCTGTGCCGCATCAGCAAAACAAAAGGCAATTGCCTCGACCACCGAGCGGCAGATCTCGGCACGCGTTGTGGCGTCCTCAAGGCCAAAGAAACAGGCTCGGATATGCGGGTCCCCCAGGGGGCTGCGCTCACCTGTCAGGTAGGGCAGAAATATGGGCACGCGATCACCACTGACGGTTTCTGCAAGCCCGACAATCTCTGCAGCAGACAGCCCCAGCTGATCACCAATCCACGAAATGGGCCTTGCCCCGTTCAGCATCGCCGCCATTTGATACCAGCGGTCGGGCAATGTATGCGCAAACGCATGGACATAGCGTTCGGGGTTGGGCTTGTATTTACGATCCGCAACAAACAACTGACCGGATGTCCCCAACGAGATAAACCCACGTCCAGGTTCGGTTGCGCCCAATGACACCGCACCGGTTGCCGCATCCCCTCCCCCGGCCACGACAGGCACGCCGGAGTTCAATCCGGTCTCAGCTGCAGCCCGAACTGTTACCGTGCCAACGACATTGTGGCCGTCGAACATCTGCGGCAGCCAGTCAACAGCGACATCCGTGGCTTCCGCCATTCCGGTATGCCAGCGGCGTGAAGCCTGATCGAGCCACATTGTTCCTGCGGCATCGGAAGTATCGGTTGCCAGCTCTCCATGCAGACGCAGGCCGATATAATCCTTGGGCAGCAGGATATGGGAGAGTCGGGCATAATTGTGCGGTTCATGCCGTTTCA
The DNA here is from genome assembly GCF_059610805.1 of Ruegeria sp. CDSC025. Taxonomy (NCBI): domain Bacteria; kingdom Pseudomonadati; phylum Pseudomonadota; class Alphaproteobacteria; order Rhodobacterales; family Roseobacteraceae; genus Ruegeria; species Ruegeria sp. CDSC025. The sequence continues at coordinate 15,540 of NZ_JBXWOJ010000007.1, forward strand.
GCCAGGCAATCTTGGGGGCCGTAAAGCCGGGCAAAGGCAGGACGCCTGCGATGTGACCAACCTGTGGCTGTGCCGCGCGAATGTCGTCGCATTCGCGGACCGCGCGGCTGTCATTCCACAGAATTGCCGGACGGATGGGGCATTGGTCGCGGTCCAACAGCACGGCCCCGTGCATCTGCCCCGACAATCCGACTGCTTTCACATCCGACAGGGAGATTTCGCCAGCAAGCAGGCCCAACGCATCGCGCGTCGCCTGCCACCAAATCTCCGGGTTCTGCTCGGACCAGCCGGGCTGTGGCGACGACGTCCCGATGCCGACTGACGAGGTCGCAAGAATTCGGCCGGCATCCGCGCAGACAAGTTTGACCGCTGACGTTCCGATGTCGATCCCAAGATACATTCACACCCCTTGCCTTGCATAATTCCGATATCACCGGCCAGGCTATTGATTTTTTTGCGCGCGCAAAGAATATGTAAAACTATGATAAGATCAAGGCGGACGAACAGACTGGCATGACGAAGATCAGGAACATGGAAGAGTTTGCGGCCCTCAGCGGCATCTCTCGGCCCACAGTATCGAAATATTTCCAGGACCCAGACAGTGTTCGACCCACAACACGGCTCCGTATCGAAGAGGCGCTTGAGCGGTTCGACTATCGCCCCAACATCTATGCGGTGAACCAAAACCGGAAACTGACCAAGAATATCGGCATCGTGGTTCCCTATCTTGCCGATCCGTTCTTTGCCGAAATCGCGCGCTATCTGGAACAAAGCTGTATTGCTGCGGGGTATCGCCCGTCGCTGTTCAGCTCGCATGGTGATCCCAAGCTGGAAATCGAAATTCTTGACGGCCTTAAATCCATGAAGCCTGCCGGGGTCCTGCTGGCACCTTTGGGGCGCACGTCGGATCGGTCAGCGATCGAAAAGTTTTGCGCCAATGTGCCGACAGTCCTGTTTGACAGTAATCTTGAAGGTTTGGGTGCAGCCTTTATTGGATCGGACAATTTCAGTTTCGTCTCGCAGACAGTCGAATACATGACCCGCACCGGCGAACCGCCTTCATTCTTCGAAATGCGCACCCCCGCCAACCCAAACGCCAACAAGCGACGGAAGGCCTATATCGAAGTGATGGAGCGCCTTGGGTTCGATCCTCATATCATCAAAGTCGACGGCAAGGGTTGGGCATTTGAGGAAATCGGTCACAGGGGGGCGCTGAAAGTTCTGTCAGATCGCGAGCTGAGGACGGACTCGGTCTTGTGCAGCAACGACCGTTTGGCCATCGGCTTTCTTGCTGCTTGCTATGAACAAGGGATTCGGGTCGGTCGCAAAGACGATTCTACGCTGCGCTTGGCCTCAAATGATGACCATCCCTTTGCAAAATTCACATGCCCATCCCTGACTACAGCAGCTCATGATTATGACAACGTAGCCGGGCGCAGTGTGGAGACTTTGTTTGAACTCATTGAAAACGGGGGGAAATTTGACACTCGAACCGAGACTCTTTTCCCCGCGAGGTTGGTTTTAAGGGATTCCGCGTGACCTCATATTTTTAACGCGCGTAAAGTTTTTATTGACGGCGCGACAATTTTAAAACTACCCTCTCTGCACGACATCCAAGCTCAGGGAGGACAGGGATGTATCTCAAGAACGCACTTCGTGCGGCGACAGCAATGACTTTCGTCGCCACGGCAGCAGCCCAAGCGGATACCTTAACAATAGCGACCGTGAACAACGGCGACATGATCCGGATGCAGGGCTATACCGATAAATTCACCGAAGCGACCGGCATCGATGTCGAGTGGGTTACGTTGGAAGAGAACGTGCTGCGCCAGCGCGTGACAACGGATATCACGACCAAAGGTGGCCAATTCGACATCATGACCATCGGTATGTACGAGACGCCGATCTGGGGCGCGAACGGCTGGTTGGTTCCCCTAGACGGGCTGTCGGATGAATACGACGTAGGTGACATCCTGCCCGCCATGTCAGGCGGCCTTAGCCATGATGGAACGCTCTACGCGGCTCCGTTCTACGGCGAAAGCTCGATGATCATGTATCGCACTGACCTGATGGAAAAAGCCGGTATGGAAATGCCGGATGCTCCTACTTGGGAGTTCATCCGCGAAGCGGCTGCTGCGATGACCGATCGCGACGCTGATATCAACGGTATCTGCCTGCGCGGCAAGGCCGGTTGGGGCGAAGGCGGTGCTTTCATCACAGCGATGTCCAATTCCTTTGGTGCGCGCTGGTTTGATGAAGATTGGAAGCCGCAGTTCGATCAGCCTGAATGGGCTGACACGTTGAACTTCTACGTAGGTATGATGAACGAGTCCGGCCCCGCAGGTTACGCCACTAACGGATTTAACGAAAACCTGTCGTTGTTCCAGCAGGGCAAATGCGGCATGTGGATCGACGCAACGGTCGCGGCTTCTTTCGTGACCAACCCGACAGACTCGACAGTCGCGGATAGCGTCAGCTTTGCACTTGCACCCGACACGGGGCTTGGCAAGCGCTCGAATTGGTTGTGGGCGTGGGCTCTGGCAATTCCGGCTGGTACGGAACAGGCAGACTCGGCCAAACAGTTCATCGAGTGGGCAACATCCAAAGACTACATCGAACTCGTAGCCGAGAACGAAGGTTGGGCCAACGTGCCTCCGGGTGCACGTACGTCGCTGTACGAAAATCCGGACTATCAGGCGGTTCCGTTCGCCAAGATGACGTTGGACTCGATCCTGTCGGCTGATCCGAACAATCCGACTGTAAAGCCAGTGCCTTACGTTGGTATCCAGTTTGCAGCGATCCCGGAATTCGCAGGTATTGCCACGCAGGTGAGCCAGGAGTTCTCGGCAGTTTATGCCGGGCAGCAGACAGTAGAAGAAGCTCTTGCCAAAGCGCAAGCCTTCACTGCCGAAGAAATGGAAGCCGCAGGCTACTAAGGCCTCCTTCCCAGCGGGTGGACAGAGGTCTGTCCCCCGCTTCACCCTTCCACAACTCGCGTTTTTCTCGCAGGCTGAGCTATGCCTGAACAGAGAGGTTTTGCGTCATGGCTACTCAACATTCCCGATCAGTTGCACGCCTGATGATGGCACCTGCGGTGATCCTGCTTCTTGGCTGGATGCTCGTGCCTCTGACGATGACGCTGTATTTTTCCTTCAAGAAATACCTGCCCCTGCGCGGCGGTGATCTGGGATGGGTCGGCTTGGACAACTACGTCCGGTTCGTCTCCTCCAGTTCCTTCTGGCCCGCGGTTCAGGCCACGCTGATGATCGTCGGCGGCGTGCTTGCCATCACGGTTGTTCTGGGCATCCTTCTGGCAATGCTGCTGGATCAGCCGATGTGGGGCCAAGGCGTTGTCCGCATCCTAGTGATCGCACCGTTCTTTGTGATGCCGACCGTTTCCGCATTGGTCTGGAAGAACATGTTCATGGACCCGGTCAACGGGTTGCTGGCTCATCTGTGGCGCTTTTTCGGGGCTGAGCCAGTTTCCTGGCTATCCGAGGCGTCGATGACGTCAATCATCATGATCGTATCGTGGCAATGGCTGCCGTTTGCGACGCTGATCCTGCTGACCGCGATCCAGTCGCTGGACAGTGAACAGTTGGAGGCCGCAGAAATGGACGGCGCGCCACCGCTCAAGCGCTTTTACCATATCATCCTGCCGCATCTAAGCCGCGCGATCACCATTGTGATCCTGATCCAGACGATTTTCCTGTTGTCGATCTTCGCCGAAATCTTCGTGACCACCGGCGGCGCCTTCGGCACCCGTACACTCACCTACCTGATCTTCCAGCGCGTGCTAGAGGGCCAGAACGTCGGCCTTGGATCAGCCGGAGGTGTCTATGCAATCATCCTTGCCAATATCGTTGCGATCTTCCTGATGCGCATCGTCGGCAAGAACCTGGACGCGTGAGGAGGTAACGATATGAGCCGCTCAGTTACACCCCGTCGCAAGTCGCTTAACACCGCCCTGGCATGGGCCGTTGGTCTGCTGATCTTTTTCCCGATCCTCTGGACCATCCTGACCAGCTTCAAGACCGAAGCACAGGCCATCGCCAGCCCGCCGCTGTTTCTGAACTTTGACTGGACGCTGGAAAACTATGCCATCGTTCAGGAACGCTCAGACTATATGCGGTTCCTGTGGAATTCGGTGATCATCGCGGGTGGTTCGACCATATTGGGCGTGATCATCGCGGTGCCCGCCGCCTGGGCGATGGCCTTTGTGCCATCAAAACGCACCAAGGACATCCTGCTGTGGATGCTGTCCACCAAGATGCTGCCTGCGGTCGGTGTTCTATACCCGATCTACCTGCTGTTCATCCGGCTTGGGCTTTTGGACAGTCGCGCAGGTCTGGTTGTGGTTCTGATGCTGATCAACCTGCCGATCATTGTATGGATGCTCTACACCTATTTCCGCGAAATCCCCGGCGAGATCCTGGAAGCCGCCCGCATGGACGGGGCAACGCTGAAGGAAGAAATCCTTTACGTGCTGACGCCGATGGCGGTGCCCGGTATCGCCTCGACCATCCTGTTGAACTTTATCCTCGCCTGGAACGAGGCGTTCTGGACCCTCAACCTGACCGCAGTTGACGCGGCACCGCTGACGGCCTTCATCGCCAGCTACTCCAGCCCCGAGGGCCTGTTCTTTGCCAAACTCAGCGCGGCATCGACCATGGCAATAGCACCAATCCTGATCCTTGGCTGGTTCAGCCAGAAACAACTTGTCCGCGGCCTGACCTTCGGCGCCGTGAAATAAGGAAAACTCCGCATGGGACGCATTCAACTCAAATCCGTGACCAAGAAATTTGGCGACGTTGAAGTCATTCCGCCGCTGGACCTGACCATTCAAGATGGCGAGTTCACTGTCTTCGTCGGCCCCTCTGGCTGCGGCAAGTCCACCTTGTTGCGGCTGATTGCCGGGCTCGAGGACATCACTTCGGGCAGTATCGACATTGACGGGGCGGACGCCACCGATGTCCCACCCGCAAAGCGCGGTCTGGCGATGGTGTTCCAGTCCTACGCGCTGTACCCGCATATGACGGTGCGCAAGAACATCGCGTTCCCGCTACGCATGGCCAAGCTGGACCAGGCCGAGATTGACCGCCGCGTAGAAGGCGCTGCTGATGTTCTAAACCTGACCGATTACCTGGATCGCCGACCGGGCCAACTGTCCGGCGGTCAACGCCAGCGCGTTGCCATTGGCCGCGCCATCGTACGTGAGCCTGCGGCGTTTCTGTTTGACGAACCACTCTCGAACCTCGACGCCGCCTTGCGCGTTGGAATGCGGCTTGAAATCAGCGAGCTACACAAGCGTCTTGCAACCACGATGATCTATGTGACCCATGATCAGGTCGAGGCGATGACGATGGCCGACAAGATCGTCGTGCTGCAGGCCGGTGTGATCGAACAGGTGGGCAGCCCGCTCGAGCTGTATAAGACTCCGCGAAACCTGTTTGTCGCGGGCTTTATCGGCTCACCCAAAATGAACTTCATTGCGGGCGAAGAGGCCGCGAAACATGACGCCCATACGATCGGGGTCCGCCCCGAGCATCTGGAGGTATCCGACAGTTCCGGCACCTGGTCCGGGGTGGTTGGGGTTTCCGAACATCTGGGCTCGGACACGTTCTTCCACATTCACGAAACCGGCCTTGCGGACACGATCACCGTACGAGCGGGGGGTGAAGTTGGCTTCAACCACGGCGACCGTATCTATCTGACGCCACGCGCGGATGTGATCCATCGGTTTGACGCAAAGGGCCTGCGGATCGAATGACACGTCTGGTCGGTAAAACCGCCCTGATCACCGGGGCCGCGCGTGGCATTGGACTGGCCTTTGCCAAAGCCTATGTTGCCGAAGGGGCCCGTGTCGCGCTGGCCGACATTGACGGCGCGCGCGTGCAAGCCGCGGCCGCCGAAATCGGTGAGGCCGCTTTGGCTATCGAGATGGATGTGACCAACCAGCAGAGCATCGATGCCGCGGTGGCAAAGACGGCTTCACATTTCGGTCCCATCGACATTCTGATCAATAACGCTGCCATCTTTACCGCAGCACCCATCATCGAAATCGAGCGCACCGACTACAACCGAGTTTTCGACATCAATGTCTCAGGCGCCCTGTTCACGATGCAGGCCGTCGCGCGCCACATGATCGAACACGGGACCAAAGGCCGGATCATCAACATGGCATCGCAAGCCGGACGACGGGGCGAGCCTCTGGTCGCCGTCTATTGCGCAAGCAAAGCCGCTATCATTTCGCTTACCCAATCTGCAGGGCTGAACCTGATCCAACACGGCATCAACGTGAATGCCATCGCTCCGGGTGTTGTCGATGGCGAACACTGGGATGGTGTGGACGCCTTTTTTGCAAAGCATGAGGGTAAAGAGCCCGGGCAGAAGAAACGCGAAGTAGCCGCAGCGGTGCCGCTCGGACGGATGGGCCGTGCCGAGGACCTGACCGGAATGGCCGTGTTTCTGGCCTCAGACGAGGCGCAGTATATCGTCGCGCAAACCTATAATGTCGACGGCGGGAACTGGATGAGCTGATGGATCCTCTGGCAAACGCAAATCCCCCGGTGCGGCTGCGGCGCGACAGCCTTGCAGATATGCCTGCGACTGTCAGGACACCGAATTACCTGCCCACAGACCTGAAACCCGGCATCGTCCATATCGGGCTGGGCAATTTTCACCGCGCGCATCAGGCCTGGTATATCCACCAGTTGATGCAACAGGGCCAAGCACTGGACTGGGCGATCATCGGGGCCGGTGTCCGCAGCTATGATGCCGAAATGCGAGAGAGGTTGCTGGCGCAGGACTGTCTGACAACACTGATCGAGCTGGACCCAAAGGGAATATCCGCCGAAATTGTCGGAGCCCTGATCGACTACCTGCCAATCGAAGAGGGCAATGCGACGCTGATCCGGCAGATGGCCGATCCGTCCATCCGGATTGTGTCGCTTACAGTGACCGAGGGCGGCTATTTTCTGGACGCCAATACCGGCGCGTTCAACGCCGATCACGAAGACATTCGATACGATGCCGCCCATCCAGACCAGCCGCGAACCGCGTTTGGCGCCATTGTTGCAGCTCTTCGACAGCGCAAGAAGGAGGGTTTGAAACCCTTTACCACGCTCAGCTGCGACAACCTTCAGGGCAACGGGGTGATCCTGCGAAACTGCATTGTTGGTTTGGCGCGTATGTCTGACCCGAATCTAGCCACATGGATCGACCAATATGGCGCATTTCCCAATTCGATGGTGGATTGCATTGTGCCTGCTACGACAGAGCAGGTTGTTTCGCAATGCCACGGACTTGGAATCGATGACCGCGTCCCTGTCTCACATGAAAACTTTCGCCAATGGGTGATCGAGGACAATTTTTGCGCAGGGCGTCCGCCGCTCGAACAAGTCGGTGTCACACTGACCCACGATGTTCATAGCTATGAGACGATGAAACTGCGTATTTTGAACGGCGGTCATCAGCTGCTTGCGAATGTCGGAGAAATCCTGAACGTCCCGACGATTTCACGATGCATGCAGGACTCTGATATCCTGGCGTTTTTCGCTAAAATTCAGGCAGAAGAAATCCTCCCGCATGTCGCTGCTGTCCCCGGCGCTAAACCAAGTGAATATCTTGATCTGGTCGAAAAGCGATTTGCAAACACCGCCATCCATGACACCACGCGCCGCGTCGCGTTTGACGGATCCTCACGGCATCCCGGGTTCTTGCTGCCTTCGCTGCGTGACGCAGTTGCCTCGGACCCTGCCCCCAGCGGGCTGGCCCTGGCCGAGGCATTCTGGTGCCGGATGTGTGCAGGCAGGCGCGAGGATGGGTCTGAAATTGCGCCAAACGACCCCCATTGGGACACTCTTCAGCACATCGCGCTGGCGTCCAGAGATGATCCGAAACTGTGGATCGAGCAGGATCAATATTACGGCGAGATTGGCCGTGATACCCGCTTTGGTCAGGACTTTTCTTTTTGGCTGACCAAGATCTGGAGACATGGCAGCCGCGCTGCGATAGCAGACTACGTCGCGCAGACGTCCACGTCAGAGTAACCGGTCAAAACACATGGAGATCAGTCGCGGGCCAAGACCGCGCAGTTCCGTGACGTATCACGTGCAAACGCGGCGCAGGGGTTCTGACACTGCAAATTGGCGCGCACCCATAAAAACTGTAGGTGCTCTCATAACGCTGCATCGCCGCCATCGATTTTACTCACAAAAATTGAAGACTTTTGCGCATGAATTTGCACGATTTGCCCATAACATTGCGCGGTTCGAGAAACGCGCTCAATTGATGGTAGTCACCAAACATCTTCTTCAACTAAAGCCGGGCGTTTCTCAATCAAGAGTAAATTCTTATTGGAAATATTCGACCCTGATCATAGGGAAGCAGTTCTTTCGAGGGCTTGTGATAGATCCTCGCTTCGAGAATGGATATTTCCGTAATTGCCAAGTGAGCGCGCCCAAACCGACGCGCTCACTTTGCTTGGTATTGCTTGTCACTACGGAGTTAAGAGCGATGTATCACTCTGCTGCAACAGCTTCCTCTTCCAGTGCCGGGTAGTCGGTGTACCCTTTTTCATTGCCGCCGTAGAGCGTGGTTGGATCGAGCTCATTCAGAGCGGCGCCTTTCTCCAACCGGTTGACGAGATCAGGGTTGGAAATAAACGGCCGGCCAAAGGCCACCAGATCGACGGCTCCGGTTTCAACAGCTTCAACCGCCATTTCCCGGTCATAAGCGTTGTTGCCCATTTTCGCACCGTCAAACAACTCATAGAGCGCCTTCAGATCGCCACCTTCCGGAATTTCGCGGGGGCCGCCGGTCTGCCCCTCCACAAGATGGAGATAGGCCAGCCCATACCCATTCAGCAATTTGACCGCATGAGTGAATGTCGCCTGCGGGTCGCTGTCGGAGATGTTGTTGGCGTCCGAGAACGGGCTTAGGCGGACACCAACACGGTCGGCGCCCCACACGTCAACAACTGCGTCCATGACCTCTTTCAGAAACCGTGCTCTGTTCTCGACAGGACCGCCGTATTCGTCTTCACGCTTGTTGGATTCGTCCCGCAGGAACTGATCGATAAGGTATCCGTTGGCTGCATGGACCTCGACACCGTCGAAACCGGCCTCCTTGGCGTTTTCCGCGGCCCTCCGGTAGTCAGCAACAATGCCAGCAATTTCTTCGACGGCCAGAGCCCGCGGCTCGGATGTTTCGACGAACTGCTCACCATCAAAGGTCTTGGCCTTAGCGCCGATCGCAGATGGCGCAACAGGGGCACCGCCATCCGGCTGTAAGCTTGTATGCGAAATCCGGCCCACATGCCAAAGCTGGATCACAATCTTGCCACCCTCAGCATGGACGGCCTCAGTCACTTTTCTCCAGCCGTCGATCTGCGTTTCGGAATAAATGCCAGGTGTCCAGGCATAGCCTTTGCCTTGGGGCGAGATTTGCGAAGCTTCCGTGATGATCAATCCAGCACCCGCCCGTTGCACGTAGTACTTGGTCTGCAATTCATGGACGCTGTCATCTTCGGCTCTTGCCCGGTTGCGGGTCAGTGGCGCCATGACAACGCGGTTTTTCAGCTCGATTGCACCAGCTTTGATGCCGGAGAACAGTTTTTCATCAGCCATTGCTGCTTCCTTCTTTGGTAAACTTCGTTCAGATATTATTGGACCAATTAGTCCAATATTAGGGTCACTGTCTCTTGTTTGAGTTTGTGTTACGTTTCATACCCTTATTTTTAGGGGAGGCCTTATGGCGAAATCACCAACCGGGCTTGTTTCAGGGTTTGTGATATCTGATCCGCGGGAACACCCGCTTTGCGCAAGGCTAGTGTGCCGATTGCAAGGGAGGCAAAGGCGCGTGCCTTGTTGAGTACCTGTCCCGGATCCGAAGGCTCAAGCGCTCTTGCAATAATCTCGTCAATACTCTCCAAATGCTGTCGCCCGAGAGCCGCCACTTCATTGTCATGCGGGGCAAGTTCCGTAAGGCAATTGATCAGCATGCAGCCGTCACGACCGCCTTGCGGGTTCGCCAAAGCTTCCATAATCGCACCAACGGGGTCATTTCCGCCCGCATCTGCAACGTCACGCAGATTTTTCAAACCACGCCTTGAATAGTGCCTGAGGGCTTTGTGAAACAAAGTCTGCTTGTTGACGAACGTTCCATAGAAGCTGGACCGGCTCAAACCCATGGCCTTGGTCAGATCATCCACAGATGCGGTCTCGTAGCCCTTGTGCCAAAAAACGCACAAGGCTTTTTCCAAAGCCTCAGCTTCGTCAAAGGCGCGAGGCCTACCCGGGCCTGCGGGTGATTTGATGTCGCCAACTGCGAGAGTTTCTTTGCTCATGAGCAAGATGTGGAATGGTTGGCCCAGAAATTCAAGGTGGCGGTAGGGAATTTTTGGAATGGTCAGTCCGTATTGTGACCAGAGAAAGCAATTTAGGTCCGTGGAAATGCAAAACCTCCCCGGCGCGCTTTGTGTCACGCTAATCTTAGGATCAGGACTGTTAGTCTTCTTGCGGGAGTGTCAGATGAAGAGGATCGTGTTCGTAGAAAAGAGAGGCCACGCTCGGTACTCGTTTCCAACACTTGACAGAGTGACTGGCGGCTTTGTCCAATACGTAGATGTTGATCACTCACAAACCAGAGATTGGTTCGGTAGATCCATGGCCAATGCCCTCAAATTGTGAGGATTACTACCCCAATGAGTAACAAAGCCACGAATTCAGAACTGGTTTTATGAGCATCAGTACGGCGGGCCGTTGTAAGCAAACCAACAATAATTTCAGCGCGCTAGGTTAAAATAGCGAGGTTAGCTGAAGTTTAATTCGCCCAATGTGAACTTCTTAACTTTGGCTAGAACGATTTCTTGTCAGTATCGTTTCATGAGTTGTTAGTGAGTTCGGTGAGTAAGTAGATGTATTTGCATAGTTTCGAGGGACATTGTAGCGCAGTCAATGACATCCGGATGGATGATTTTGCGCTTGAGTATCCGTTGTTGGACGATGCCGGAGTGCACGCACAATGGCAAAATGGCTCCTGGCAAATCACGCGGATAGCCGATATCTGGACAAGAACCGGGAAGGTACTTTCTTTGCCTTACAAAGGGGCCAACGCCTATCCATGTTTCCAGTTTGCTGAGGATGGAACCCCGCTTCCTTTGATGGAAAAAGTGTTGAAAGCCCTGCCACGTGAAATGACGCCGTGGCAATGCGCGTTCTGGTTAACCTCACCCAAATTGGAACTCGGAGGGGAAAGCCCGGCAATTCGCATTCAGACCGGCGATGACTGCATAGTCGATATCGCAGGCGAAGCTGGTTGTCTGATGGCAGCTTAGTTTTAGCTTTTGGTCACTCATACGTCGTACAACATCTGGCAAATTCGTGACTCCCCTGCTTTTTCTGCCACCGGCAAGAAAAGCAAGATCAGGGCACTCAACGCAGCACTCTTTAGCGTACTTAACTTAGTGTCTGACGTCAGCGCCAATGGGACAGTTTAGGTTGATTTGATAAGAGAGGGTTTCTGGCTCATCGTAACCGCCAAGGAGTGGAGATGGGAAAGAAACCCGGAACCAAGCAGAGCCACGGCGAGAAGGTTGTTAAAGACATCCGCCGCGCGACGCACAAACAGTATTCTGCCGAAGAGAAGTTCAGGGTCGTTCTGGATGGCCTGAAGGGCGAGGACAGTATTGCAGAGCTATGTCGTCGCGAAGGCATTGCTCAGAGCCTGTATTTCAGCTGGTCCAAGGAGTTCCCGGAAGCCGGAAAGAAACGTTTGGCTGGCGACACGGCACGTGCTGCGACATCAACCGAGGTCAAGGATCTGCGCCGTGAGGCGCGCGATCTGAAGGAGGTTGTTGTTGAACAGGCCCTTGAGCTGCGGCTTCTCAAAAAAAGCATGATCGCGGATGGGGACGACGACGAATGAGATACCCCGCATCTGAGAAGCTGGAGATCATCCAGCTGGTCGAACAATCCCATCTGCCGACCAAACGCACTTTGGAAAAGCTGGGTATCCCGATGACTACATTCTAACGCTGGTACGACCAATATCTTTCCGGTGGTCCTGAGGCGCTTGAAGACCGCTGCCCCCGGCCGTCACGGGTCTGGAACCGCATTCCCACGCCAGTGCGCGAGAAGATCAGGGATCTGGCCCTGAAGGAAAGTGAGCTTTCCCCGCGTGAGTTGGCTGTTCGCTTCGACGGGCCGCGCTGCACCATTCCGATAGAAGGGTGAATGTCCGGTAAGGGCCGGAAACACCAGTTCGGCAGATTGCCACGAACGGCAGAAAAGTCTGCATCTCGGAAACTGCAAAGACTAGTTTTGGATGTCCGCTTCGGGCTAGTAGCGGCTATCCGAAAATCTTCCCCGGTACTACGACTATGCTGCGAAACCAGCCAAGAATGAGACCCGAAGATATCGAACCTCAAACCAAAAAAGTTGTAGGTTAATGCGCCCAAGGTTTTGGGCGAGTTGCAAAGCTATGGGCGCACAAAAAAAATTGTAGGGACGCGCATAACGCTGCGCTTCTGCTATTGATTTCAATCATTAAATTCAGATGTTCTTGCCCATAACTTTGCGTGGTATTTGCGCATAATTTTGCACGATTTACCCAAAAGTTTGCACACTCTCCCTATCTGTGTCCAACTACATCCTTCCGAAAGCCTCTTTGAGTTCTGCGACTTGTTCTACATCCAACATCCGGGTTCGCATACCCTGCAGTGCCACGAGCAGCTTGGCTGTTTCTTCCAACTCTTCCGCTGCACAGACCGCTGAAAAGAGATCCTCTCCTGATACGACGGGACCGTGGTTGGCCAGCAGAACAGCACTATACTTGCCGCCCAGTTCGCGGATCAAATCACCGGATTTTGGATCACCCGGCTTAATGTATGGAACCAGTTTAACCGTGCCTACGCGCATGACCACGTATGGTGTAAGCGGCGGAATACAGTCATTGGGATCGGTGTCTTCCAGACACGACAGCGCGGTCGCCCAGGTCGAGTGCAGATGAACCACGGCGCCCACTTCAGGTCGCGTCTCATAGAAGGCTTGGTGCAGAAAGATCTCCTTGGTCGGCTTGTCACCGGACAGGTGGTTGCCATCCAAATCAATCTTGGCAATTCGCTCGGGGTCAACATTGCCCAAAGTCGAATTCGTTGGCGTCATGAGAATCCCGTCCGGTAAACGCGCAGAGACATTGCCCGCGGTGCCAACGGAAAAGCCACGCACAAACAGCGAGGCGCACAGCTCGGACATCTGCCGTCGCAGTGCCTGTTCTTCAGAACTCATTTGCCTGCCTCCATCATTCTCAGTGCCTTCGAGAAGAAATCTGGAGCGCCAAAGTTGCCGGATTTCAAAGCCATTGCAATGGGTTCAGTTTTTCCAACGCTCAGGACAGGTACGCCCGGGTCAATCTCTGGCCCGATTGACATAGCCGGTGACCCCAGTGCCTCAGAGACAGCCTGGGCGACAGCTCCCGACGTCTCACCTCCAGCTACAACCAACCGCTTGTAGCCCTTTTGGACAAGTTCTCGCGCGGTATCTTCAAAGAGATTGTCCAGCTTTTCCGCTACGGCTTCCTGACCAAACTGACCTTGGATCGCACGCACATCATCCGGGCTCCCCGATGAATACGCGAGCGGCGCCTGACCCGAATGCTCTTCAAAGAAATCCAGAAGCGTTTGCGTGGTCACATCCCCGAACATAACACCCGAAACATCAATTGCGAAAGTCGGATGGGACTTCGCGTGAATTTCAATCTGCCTGCGGGTCGCACCTGAACAAGAACCCGCAAGGATCGCGGCAGGCCCTGCGATACCAGTGAACACAGTGCCAGCACTTTTGGATGAAGTCTCTCTCAGGAAGTTTCTTGGTAGTCCCAGTGCTATACCCGATCCCCCAGTAATGAGCTTAGCATCCTTTAGAGCTTCTCCCCAGGCCAACAAATCTTCATCCGAAATCGCATCGCCAATTACAAATCGTTCGCCGGCCTTCTGCAAAGCATCAGCAATCGCCTCTGATCCTTGCTCCACGGCGTCAATTGACACCAACCCGACCGCTTCTTGGGTCTGATACTGCAACCATCGCCTGATGTTAGCATCCGTCATCGGAGTAAGAGGGTGATTTTCCATCCCCGACTCGTGCAACAGCTTACCTTGCACAAATAGGTGACCGTGATAGACGGTGCGCCCGGTTGTCGGAAAGGCCGGGCAGAAAACCACCTTTTGCGCGTCCAGCTCGTCGGCAAGCGCTTTCGCAACTGGGCCGATATTTCCTTCCGTCGTGGAATCGAAGGTCGAACAATACTTGAAGATGAACTGCTGGCATCCTTGATCCGCGAGCCACCGCAAAGCACTCAGACTGTCTGCAATGGCTTCTTCAACCGGTGCAGTGCGGCTTTTGAGTGAGATCACACCCGCTTCGATCTCTTCGTCGACCGGGATATTAGGAACACCCGGAAACTGCGCGGTTCGTATCCCACCTTCTGGCTCCATGCCCTTCGCCAAGGTGTTCGCAATATCACTCGCACCAGTAAAATCATCCGCTATGACACCAATTTTCATAGTTCGATGTCCCTCGTCGGCCCTGGGTCTAACCTATAGATATGCGGCGCTGCACCGACTGGAAAAACCTCACGCACAAGTGGATCATGGCCGGGCACGATAAGTCGAGGATGCGAGGCCAACCTCTCGAGTGTCTCGAAACCATCCATCATGTCCTGTAGGTCGACGACAATGGGAAAGGCTTTGCGCGCCATGAAATTCTCATAGTAATGCGAGGCATCAGAGGCGAGCACCATCCACCCGGCTTCCGTCCTTACGCGAACGCATTGCAACCCTCGCGAATGCCCACCAATGCAGTGCACCGTGACCCCATCTATAATCTCGGCTTCTCCATCGTAGAACACGACGTTCCCTGAATAGAGACGCTTTACGACCTCGCAAATATGGCTAGCCGTGAAAGGTGCGCGCAGATGGTCGTGGCACATGCAGGGGCCTGTGGCGAAGGCCATCTCCGCCGATTGCATATGCAACTTCGCGTTCGGGAACATATGCAGCCCCCCCGCGTGATCATAATGAAGATGGGTCACGATAACCTCGGTTACCGCTTCCGGTGAAATGCCTAGGGGCCGCAGAGCCTCGCGAGGATCCATCGCAATGGGACGACCACGGGCGGCGGCCTCATCGGAGTCGTAGCCAGTATCGACCAGAATGACTTTGTTGCCGCGTTTGAGCACCCAAACGAAGTAATCCATCGCATGAGGCGCGCTGTGATTATCATCGATGATGAAACTATCTGCTCGCGTCCGCGCATTTCGATCCGCGTATTTCACGGCGTGGATTTCCCAATCGTTCATCGGATGACCTCGGAGTACTGGTGAACTACCTTGGTAGCGATCATATCAGCCACTGCCGTATCGAAGGCCTGAAAATGCGCGCTTTCCAGGTGGGCGGAGAACGCAGCGCCGTCATCATAAACCTCATAGAGAAAAACTGTATCGGGATTGCCGCCGAGGCAAACGTCAAACTGCTGGCATCCGGCTTCTTCACACAAAGAGGTCGAAGCGTTTTCGACCATCAGCGGCAAAAAGATGTCTCTCGTACCGGGCTTGAGAGTGAAGGTGACAGTAACCACAAACATCAGACGGAAAGTCCTTTCAGACGTGAGAAAGCGCGCTTCGCAACGGGCAGTTGGCTGAGGATCAGGCCAATGTTGAGCACCAGCAGAATGGCCGCACCCGGGCGTGAAAAGAAGACCGAAAGATCCCCGTCCGACAAGAACAGCGACCGGCGGAAGGTTTCGTCAAACAGGCTGCCCAGAATAACCCCGATAACCAATGGCGCGATTGGGTATTTCATCAGGTTCATGAAATAGGCAACGGCGCCGACGCCAAGCATCAGGTAAAGATCATTGATGCCACCACCGACGCTGAAAGACCCAATTGTTGTTAGAACCATCACAACCGGCAAGAAGATAGTCTGCGGGATGGCGAGTATTCTGATGAAAACCCGAGCAGTGAACAAGCCCATCAGGAACATTGTCAGGGAGGCCAACACAAGTATTGCAACCACGCGCAGAATGATCTCGGGGTCTATCGTCGGACCTGGGATCACGTTGTTGATCTTGAAAGCCCCCATCAAAGCCGCGGCGGGTGGTGAACCGGGAATGCCCAACACCAAAAGCGGGATTAGTGCGCCCCCAATGCAGGCGTTGTTTGCCGTTTCAGAGCACAGCAGACCTTCCAATGACCCTTTTCCAAACTTATCGCCCTCAGCAGATACGGTCTTACCGACACCGTAGCTGACCCAACCGGCGACATCTTCGCCGACGCCGGGAAGTGCTCCTACCCCTGTCCCGATCACCCCTGACCGGCCAATGGTGGGCAGGTAGCGTCGGATGGAGCGTAGATTCGGAAGGATGCGACCTTTCAGGGCCAGAGCTTTCCCGGCCTCAACGTGCCTTAAACCGTCGATGATTTGGGGAATGGCAAATGCCCCCATCAAAACCGGCACGACCTGAAACCCGCTCATCAAGTAAGACCAGCCGAAGGTATAGCGCGGTTCAGACAACAGAGGGTCAAGCCCCACCATGGACATCGCAAGGCCGATCAGACCGGCGATCCATCCCTTGATCACCAGGTCTTCGCTCATCAAAGTGCCAGAAAGCAGAATGCCGAACAGGGCCAGCAGTGCTTTCTCCGGGCTTGCGATGTTTTTTGAAACCAAAAGCAACGCCCAGACAAAGATCAAAAGCGTGATGGTCCCGATAACTGTACCAATGAAACTGGCCGTTGTGGTCAGCCCTAGTGCTTCGCCCCCTCGACCCGCTTTAGCCAGAGGGTATCCATCCATGGCCGTCGCCGCACTGGCCGCCGTGCCCGGAATGTTCAGCAGGATTGACGGATAAGAGCCACCGTAAATCGCGCCGACATAGGCCCCGAGCAAAGCGATCAGCGAATAGTCCAATGGGATCTTGTTGCCGAAGAAACCCGTCAGGATCGTCACTGCCAGCGTTGCGGTCAGGCCGGGCAATGCGCCAAACGTTATACCCAGGAACACGGATGCAATCAAATACAGATAGGTCAGCGGGTCTACTGCCAGGCCCACGAATGCGGTCCCAAATCCAGCCAGTTGCGAAAGGATAAAGTCCATCCGGTCAATCTTTCCATAGCGGACGAAGCGTCACGTAGTAGTGGTATTCGATTTGCTCGAAGATCAGCCCGCCGCGCGCGGGCACGTTCTGTCGGAAAACAAAGGCCATCGCGCAAACCAGAATGAACGGGGCAAGTACTGCCACCAACGGAACGAATCGCAAAACGCGTTCGGAAACCGCCTTGCTCAACACCACAAGTGTGAGCGAGACCCATAAGGCCAGTGTAAACCAATCATCACTGTGTGCGTTCCAGTCCGCCTGCGCGGGAAATACAGCAAACGCAAATAGCCCGGCAGAGACAACCGCGCTACAGGCCACCAAAGCACGCCGCGCATGACCCCCGTAGTAGCCGTAAGTCAGAGCTGTAATTAGCAACCCAGAACACAGAATGAAGTCCACTCTGGGAACCAGTCCGACGACATATGCAAGAAGGATCAGGCCTATTGTAGAAGCTCGATAGGCTTCCGACTTATCCCATCCGATGCCCAAAGCACTAAGCGCGTTTTGGGCACCACCTGAGCGGATTGAAATAGCAAGCAAAACGAAGGACAAGCCAAGCAATCCACCGAAGATGAACAGCGGTACAATTGCGGCCGAGTTGTACCAATCGGATCCACTTACACCTGCGCGGTTTTCGCCCCAAAGTGGAATGTCCGATGTCTTCCAAAGAAAAAAGACGGACACTGTTATAAGAACAATTGCTGCCCAAAAGTCGCGCGACCGCATGACCAGTGTTTCGTCAGGTTTGTCCATTGCCTGCCTCCTGAGGGAAAGGGCGCGATCAAGCGCGCCCCTTCAAAATTGATCGGATTAGGGCTGCTCGATACCCAGCGAGGCCGGATCCACTGTGGCAGCGCCAAGGTCTTGCAAGGTATAGGCAAAAGTAGCCTCGAGGTTCGCAAACAGTTCTTGAGCTTCTTCACCGTGTTGACCACCGACATCATAATTGTTTGCAGAGGCCCATTCGGCGACGGTGTCGGAGGCAATAGCTTGCTCGAAGGCATCACCAAGCGCGGCCTTTACATCGTCCCCGGCTGAGCTGTGAACTGCAAACCCGATGGCCTGTTTGAGCGGCAAATACTGATCGAGACCGTCATAGATGCCGAAGGCAGAAGGCACTGTTGCCCCTGCAATCTGCGCATCTTCGGGCGTCAACATCGCGAGCGGTTTAAGTTGACCGCCTTCAATCAACGGAGCCTGTTCAGCCAGTGACGTCACAACCAACGCGACTTCGCCCGCTATCGCAGCTTCCTGACCGGGCGCTGAGCCTTTGTATGGAACAAACTTGAATTCTGCACCGGCCCCTTTTTCGATTGCCAGAAGATTCAAGTGGTGGATCGAACCTGCGCCGGAAGCCGCCGCAGGAATAGTGCCAGGAGCTGCTTTCGCAGCGTCGACTAGTTCTTCCAGAGTATTGTAAGGGCTGTCCGCCGGGACCGAGATCAGATCAGGTGATCCACCAACAATGAACGGATACCAAAAATCAAATTTCTTATCCCAACCACCCTGCACAGCAGCGGTGACGTTCGACTCTGACAGACCAACCAATGTATAGCCATCGTCTGGTTGGTTCATCACGTAAACCATACCGTTGGAGCCTGCGACACCACCTGTTTGATTGATCACATTGATCGAGACCGGAAGATGTTTTTCCATCTCGGCCATGATCATTCGGTTGATCGTGTCCGTGCCACCACCGGCCCCCCAGACCACAGCTGTGGTGATATCACGATAGGGATAATCCTGCGCAGCAGCTGCCCCTGTAATCCCGGTCGCCATCACGGCTGCGGCCGCCAACCGCCCTAGCTTTAGTTTCATTTCCAAATCCTCCCAAACAACTTTGCGTTTATTATTGCATTTATTTGCGTATACATTAAAGAATGCGTTGTCAACGGACTGTAGTGAGAGCTGCAATCGCGCTATGAATGCGAAACGGGAAGGAAGCGGGCTAAGATGAAGAAAAGTTATGATGTGGCAGTGTTCCACGGGGACGGAATCGGCCCTGAAATTATGGCCCCTACGCTTGAAATCCTGCGCCAGCTTTCGGGCAACAATCCCAGCTACGAGCTGGCGTTTACATACGCACCAGCAGGCGCAGGCCACTACGCCAAAACTGGAGATTCGTTTCCGGCTGGATCACTCGAAACTGCACGCAATGCTGACGCAATTCTGCTGTCTGCAATGGGCTTGCCGGATGTTCGATATCCTGACGGAACCGAGATTTCACCTCAGATTGATCTGCGAAAGCAACTGGGACTTTTCGCTGGTGTACGACCAGTAAAGGTAAGCAGCGGACAAATGACCCCCTTGACGCTGCCCCCCGGAAAAGAGATCGACTTTGTCTTGATACGCGAAAGCACAGAAGGACTGTTCTTCACCCAAGGCGCTGGCGAAGTTACTGAACACGAAGCACGTGAAACTCTGCTGATCACTCGTGAGGTGTCCGAAAAACTGTTCCGTTTCGCGTTTGAACTCGCCAAGAACCGCAAGGCATCCGGTCGCGGCCAAGGACGGGTTACATGTGTCGACAAAGCCAATGTTTTCAGGGCCTTTGCATTCTTCAGATCTATCTTTGACATGGAGGCCGCACGCCATCCCGATTTGAAAGCTGACCATGCCTATGTTGATGCCACCGCTCTATGGATGGTTCAAAAGCCTTGGGAATTTGACGTTTTGGTCACTGAGAACATGTTCGGAGACATCCTCTCAGACCTTGGTGCGGGTCTCATGGGTGGTCTAGGACTGGCGCCATCAGCGGATATCGGGTTGAATCACGCTGTATTCCAACCCTGCCATGGTTCCGCCCCGGACATTGCGGGACAGGGTATTGCAAACCCTTTTGCGATGATCCTGTCCGCAGCAATGATGCTTGAATGGTTGGGGTTCACCCATGATCATCCAGACCTGTCCAGCGACGGCGAACGATTGCGTGAAGCCGTGGAAAAGGTGACGGCGAACGGACAGAACCTGACCCGTGACCTAGGTGGAACGGCCGGAACGAAGGGTGCCGCCGCATCGGTATTGGAAGCAATGCGGACATGAATACTCAACAAGCCATCAGTGTCGCGTGTGTGGGTGCGGGGTATTTCAGCAGGTTCCACTACGAAAGCTGGTCCCGAATGCCCGGAGCGGTTCCGATTGCATCCTGCAACCGTGATATCAACAAGGCGAAAGAAACAGGACTGGCCGCTTACGATGATCTGTCAAGAATGTTGGAGGCGGAAAAACCAGATCTCGTGGACATCATCCTTCCGCCTGTGGCGCAGGCCGAGGCAATCCGCTCGGCATTGCGGTTTGGTATCAAGTGGCTGATCTGCCAAAAGCCATTTTGCTTATCTCTGGATGAAGCTGAGAAGATTGTTTCAGAGGCTGAGGCGGTAGGTGCAACTATTGTCGTGCATGAGAATTTTCGCTTTCAGCCCTGGTATCGTGCGATCAAGGTGGCGATGACCGAGGGTCGAATTGGTACACCTCTCCAAGCTACTTTCCGGCTTCGGCCCGGCGACGGACAGGGACCACGAGCCTACCTTGACCGGCAGCCGTACTTTCAGGAAATGCCGCGTTTCCTGGTTCATGAAACAGCGGTTCACTGGGTAGACACGTTCCGGTTTCTATTCGATGCGCCAAGCGCCGTTTATGCGGACTTGCGCCAAATTAACCCCGTTATCGCGGGCGAGGATGCAGGTTTCATCCTGTTTGACCACCCAAACGGTTTGAATGCTCTGTTCGATGGCAACAGATGCCTTGACCACAGCGCCAAAAACCTGCGTCAGACCATGGGCGAAGCGCTCATCGAAGGAACGGAAGGATCACTGGTTCTTAATGGCGATGGTTCAGTAGAACTCCGCGGTTTTGGAAAACAGGAGCGACAGCAGATTCTACCTCCAAGCGATCATGATGGATTTGGAGGAGACTGCGTCCACGCCTTGCAAAGTCACGTCATTTCGGGCCTTCTACGGGGCACGCCGCTGGAAAACACGGCCCGAGAATATTTGGATGTGATCCGCATTGAAGAGAATATCTATCTCTCAGCTGCGGAAGGACGAAAAATCAACCTGGAGACCCCGTGAAGGATCAGGACGCAAAAACTCTTTCTAATACACAACGCGCTGTCAGGGATTTGCGACAGATGATCCTGTCCGGCGAACTTGCGGCCGGAACTGATCATCTGGAATCGGAACTCGCCGAAACCCTTGGCATGTCCCGCACCCCGATACGGGAAGCTGCGCTGATGTTGGAAAGTAAAGGGTTGCTTGAAATGCGGCCCCGAAAGGGCGTTCGGATACTGCCTGTTTCATCAGATGATATGCGCGAAATCTACGACATCCTAACGGAACTCGAGAGTCTCGCAGCACAGCGCGCTGCCGAAGCGGGCTACTGCGAAGATGAACTGGCGGTACTTGCCGGATCAATTGCAAAGATGGACCAAGCCATCGAAGCCGAAGACCTTGAAGCCTGGGCCGAGGCCGACGAGTTGTTTCACCAGGAGCTCGTTCGGTTAGGCGGCAACAAACGAGTCGAAGCGATTGTCGCCATGATGAGCGACCAGGTACGTCGCGCGCGCGCAACGACGTTGTTCATCAGGCCCCTGCCCGTTAAATCTAATGAAGATCACCGGGTTGTTTTTCAAGCGATCAGTGAAGGTCGTCCAGATGCCGCCCGTGAACGTCATCGAGAACACAGGCTGCAAGCACAGGCTATGCTTTGCGGGATACTCGAAAAGCATCGGCTCAACAGCCTCTGATCTTCTCGTATCCGGTCGTTAATCACCTAAAATAACTGCCTATTTTCGGCATTAAAGGCGCTCCGAATACTTGTCTTCAACGGCAGTCCGCAGGTGCGTCCGGCTGCAGCCCTAAGGTATATGCTGATCTTGTGGCGTATTGCACGCGCGACACCTGGGCAATGGTCGCAATTCATCAGGAATTGCTGGCGATGTGAACTGTGGCGCGTATCCGCAGGAATTTGAAGCCTAATTTATTTGATCACGCGGGCTTTATCAGTGTTTCCAGATATTCTCGAGTATCGGCGTCCCACGAACTAGGATCTTCTCCATGGGCGACTACCGCGTGCAGTTCCATGAGTTTCCATACTTCGTCCTTAGTCGCTGCAACCACTTTACCTGGGCAGGCCTCCATGCCCTCGCAATCCTTGCAGGCATATGAGTATGCAGTGATCATCGCTTTCTCCTCCGTGCGCTCGGAAAGTTGGTTAGAACTCAAGAAACGTCGGCAGACCGTCGTCGAGTTTTATCCATGGCTGCTGATGTGACACGAAGACGTGGGCCTTGGGTTTCGCAATCGATGGGTCGTCCAACGTTACAGCAGAAAACCAAGCGTCAGCGCTCCAGTCTTGGCCCTCAATTTCATTTAGGGCGGCATAGGTCAACGTCGTTCCACAGTCCCGACAAAACCCGCGGCGAATACCCGGAGTTTTCTCAATGTGTTGGATTTCGCCTTTGATAACGGCGAAGTCTTCGGCGGCTACCTTAGCCCAAGTTACAAAGGCGCCGCCAAGGGCCAATTGGCATGAACGACAATGGCAATGTCCCGACCAGACAGGTGGTGTCGCGATCTGATATCGAACCGCACCACAGTAGCATCCACCTTGAAGTTTTTCCATCGTATGAAGATCTCCTGGCATGCGGCTAGGCTGACATCCATGATGATGCCTATACCTATTTTTCTTGGAGCTTATAAACAGATTTCGATATGAATATTGTCAAGAAAACCGATATCATGCGACTCAAATAGTTTAACCAAGCATTAGAAAATCTACAGTATGGATTGGTTGCACCTTCCCCCGATGAACGCTTTGCGCGCTTTCTCAGCAGTTGCGGAAGCAGGGAGTTACACCGTGGCAGCTGAACGCTTGAACGTGACCCAAGCGGCTGTCAGCCAGCAGGTGAAATCGTTGGAAAGACATTTGGGTGTAGCTCTCGTTGCCAGACGTGGGCGCAGCATTGAATTGACAGAGCCAGGCATCATTCTTTCACGTGAACTGGGTATCGGCTTTGAAATTATCGGAAGGGGTGTCGAACGACTGGCGGAACATGCAGCACACCGTCCCGTTCAAGTGACCATGTCACCAGCATTCGCGGTGGAGTGGCTATTGCCGAGAATGGCAGAGTTTCAACAACAACATCCAGAGATCACTTTGATGCTGAACCCAACTTCTGAACTGGTTCAGATAAAGCCAGGTGGTATCGATGTCGCCATTCGGTATCACGATAGACGCATGTCAAGAAAAGAAGAGGATACTGTCCTTGTATCCGACATGGTCGTGATCGGAGCACCTTCACTGGTGGAAGGCCAAGATCTGCGTGACCCGGCCTCTTTAACGAAACTGCCCTGGTTGCAGGAACTAGGCACAAACGAGGCGGCTGACTGGTTCACCTATCACGGGGTTGTTCCTGCCGAGCCATTGACCATAAATCACATGCCTGGGAACCTGATCATGACTGCGGTTCGCCGGGGTGACGGTATCACGTATTCTGCCAGAGCTTTTTTTGAGGACGATCTGTCATCTGGTCGGATGATTGAGTTGTTCTCTGAGCCACTCTTCGGCGTCTATTACATCCAGACTCAAGCAGAATTTCAGCGTCCCGAGGCTAAGGTGTTCGTCAACTGGCTTATATCTCAGTCGCAAGTCGTATCGAGACACAACTCTGGAAGCTGAGACGTATCTAATTCCCCCCCCCTGCTCTGTTTGCTCAAGACCGTTGGTTTCGCCGTTTCTTAAGGCTGCTCTGTGGAGGAGCCAGCAGCGATCAGAGCCGCCATCCCTCCATCGATGAACTGCACGTTTTGAGAACCCATCGCTGTCAATACATTTGCCGCTGCCGCGCCTCGGTAGCTTGGAGCTCCGCCACAAGTGGTGAAAATTCGCCTTCCACGATCCTGTAACTCTTGAGATCTGTATTCACTTTCAAGGTCTGCCATCCAAGCGACGGCGCGACCAGGAGCCGGAATTGCTCTAGGGCTGATACCTGTAGCCGCCATTTCAGCGCTATCCCTCACGTCCACTACAAGTGCGTTGGGGTCTTCGATCAGTACTGCCAGCGCGTCAGTTGCTGAAATCGGATTTGCTTTGGATATTTCCTGAGCTTCCATTTGTGCGAATGTTAAGACCATATTGCCCCCCGACTGCAAATCCTGCGCTATGCTACCATGCGGCTGATTTACCGCAAATCGGCACCGAAGCGATGCTTGGCAGTCTTGTCGTCGTCCAGACTGTTGCCATCAACGAAGTTAAATAAGTCCCGGTCAACGGCAGAAGCGGGCCTCGCAAATACCCCGGCCATTGCTGTTGATCAGTGATTACTGGGCGGCCAAAGCCTTCTGCCTGCAATAACACGATGCCTTGATCGGCACCTCGGCGCGAGCAGTGGCCTTGTCCAGTTGTGGCTTAATGTGGGCGGCTTCGACCGTTTCACCGCGCCGGGTGAGACATTCGTGCAAGCCATGCAGGCTCCAGACGTTGCCCGGATGCTGACAGGCCCGGCTAAGCGTTGCATCCAGGCCAAGGTCTGCACGGTAAACAGCTTCGGCTTCCTCCATCTGGCCCTGCTCAAGAAGAAGAGCACCCAGCGCATGACGGGTGGGTTGCATCCAGCCCCAAGGCTCGTCGTATGGCAAGTTGTCGTCGATCTCGACTGACTTTCGCAGGTGGTCAAAGGCCGTTTCGTGCTCTCCTGCGTGATAGGCCAACTCACCCAGCATCATTTGCTCAGCGACCTTCAGAATGTCCCGGCATGTGTTGTTGAACAGCATTCGGGTCTCAGGAACTCTGGCCAGAGCATCATAGAACTTGGCTTTTTCACTCTCGGCTTCGGCGACCCTGTGTAGGTTGGCCAAGGCAACCGTCCTTGCATACCGCATCATGGCAATGGTCACGCTGTAAAGCTCTTCATCCTCTGGCAGATCCTGATCGAGAATATCCTGCCAGAGACCAAACCTGATCAGCACATGTTGCTTCATTGGAATGAAGCCTTCAAACCAGTCCGCCATAGGCCGAAGAGTGTCTGACGGCAAGGTGTCGATCAGCTCATCGGCAGCTTCGATTGCTGCCGATGGTTGCCCCAAGAACATCGCACCGTATATTTTAAAGTGATAGTTGTGGCACCGATAGACGGAATAGAAATTGTCAGGGCCTTCGCGCTTCAGAAACTTGCGATCTGCCAATATGGCTTTGTGATTGCGCAGTACCACGTTCATATAGTCTCCGCACAACACGTCGATATGGGTCGGCATGTGCAACAAATGCCCGGCCTCGGGCACCAGCGTGCTGAGCACATCGCCCTGACGCAGTGCCCGTTCGGGGTGGGGCGACATTTCCATAAGGTGAATGTACATGTGCAATAGTCCTGCGTGCTCCCATGCTCCGGAAAGTGTATCGAACGCATTTTCGAGCACGGATATTGCCTCGAGCGTATCGGCCCCTTCGGCGGGCTTTCCGGTCGGCAAATCCCAAAGCTGCCAGGGTGTCCGGTTCATGAGCGACTCGGCCAGAATCGCAGACACGTCCAGGTCCTGATCGAATTCGGTGTGAACCTTTCGCATCGCATCAGCGAAGGCGTCATTCCACGGGCTGAAATCCTCAATATCCGACGAGGATGGATAACGCTCTGGAATGGCATCGATTAGCGCGCGTTCAACAGGCGTCAGCCGGTCCTTTAACGACGCAGCAGCCTCGATTGACGCTTTCGCCAAGGCGATACAGTCAGGCTTCTCGTCTTCTTCGAATGTTTCCCAGGGCTTGTTGTAGTTCGGCCCAATACAATACGCGATGCCCCAGTGCGCCATTGCGCAATTTGGATCCGCAGCCACGGCATTCTGAAAGCATACAATCGCTTCTTCGTGGTTGTACGCGTAAGTCCAAGCCAAACCACGATCAAACCAAAGCTGGGCTTCGTCCGACGAGGTTGTGATCTTTCGGCTGTAGCGACCGAGATCATAGTATTCCATCACAATAACCCCCTAATTAAAGGGAGAAGTTTACCACAATGGGCTGTTTCTCGATACTGGCTACATCAAAGCCGACCTAAGGCATAGACCCGACTTATATGAGCCCCATTTGATCGAAGCACTCTTCTTGGCAACTGATAAACTTGTCGGCCGCGTGAGTGACGGACGGTCCAATCCCTCCACAGTAGCCCGCCGACAAGACCACAATCACCGCTTGCACACCTAAGACGGGCATTTGAGAAAGCTGATGTCAGCAGTCAGATTGTTCTTTTCCGCCAACTAACACTTTTGGGACCTAGTAGCGTCGTGCGACAGCTTCCGTTCAAAGTGGCGTTGAAAACCTGTAATTTGCGCTCATTGCGGGCGTCAAAAATACGGGGGACCCTATTCTTCGAGCGTGGCAACTGCATGGTCGTGAGAGGTATGCGGTCGATGCATGTTGAGAATGCGTTGAGCTTCATTCGATTGTCCCGAAATTGCCAGCGCATGCGCCAATGAAAACTCAATAATGTCGCGTTGCGCCCGGCTACCACCAAGGCGTTCGTGCTCAGACATGACACTTACGAACTTCTCAATCGCTTCATCCGCATTTCCATCCGCCAACGCACGGAATGCGCCTGCGACAGAAACAACGGTGGGGCCTGCGGGTCCCTTTGCGCCGTCAATGGTTGATTCCAGACGCTCTCTGTTTCCAGCCATCGCATGCGCAAGAGCAGCGTGAACATCCGCAAAAGCCAAGCCAGGTGAAGGAAAGAACTCAACAGCATAGTCGCTGAGTTGTTGCCAACGCTCCTGGGGAATTTGCTCGCCAGCCAAAAAGGCGCGGTGAACAATTGCCACACTATCAGTCAGAACGTTCAGTGGTGGCGCAGGAGGTCGGTCGGGGGAAACATAATCATCGAACAGCTTCCACATACCCGCCACATCGCCGCTCTCAAGCGCCCACAGAGCGACGTGCCAACTGAGATGGCAGTGCAGATACGCTGTGGAGGGATAGTCTTGCCAAAACTCGCGCAGATAAGCGTAGCCAGCGTCCGTCTCACCGTTCTCATAGTAGAGATGGGCCCTGACATGTGCAGTGTGTGCGCTGTCTGGCTTCAACTCAAGTGCGCACTCGATGTTTTCCGCGGCCGGGCCAATCTGTCCGGCCTCCATCTGGGCAAATGCATGCTGACAGAGAAACCACCAGTCGTCGCCATAGTGTGGCTTTAACATGGTCGTGTACGCAAGCTGCTCCGCCTCGCGTCCAGCCTGACCTGAAAACCCTATTAAGCCAAATACGCTGGTACAGGTCTGAGCAAGCAAAATATCTCGTGGATGGTCAGCGACGTGATCCCGGATGCGCCTGTAAGCCTGCGGTGCACGCCCCTCAATGAGATCGCTGATAATGTCGATCTGGGCGGCTTCGCGCGAGCTGACGCCATGCGACAGTTCCTTTGCGACGGCTATTTCACGCTTTGCATCTTGTCCACGCCCGACGGTAACAAGGTATCGCGCAAGCCCAACATGGGGCATGGCAAAACTATCATCTGCCTGCATTGCAGAACGGTAAGCTTCTTCAACATCATCAAAAGCACCCAGAAAACGATCGATGCCTTCAACGTAGGCGTCTCGCGCAGCTTGTGATGTGGTCGTTAGCGGGCTTCCGTACCGATCTTCAAGCATCCAAACCTTCCACTATCTGTACCAAACCTGTCCGTCAGTGAGCTATATGAGCATGCCTAGCCATAAACGAGTCAAAGGAAATCGACGTTGCGAGGCGCCCTGATTTCAGCATCCGTTTCTTTCAGAAGTCTCATGAAATCATCGAAATGCCAATCAAACCATAGTTGCTTCATCAAATCCCAATTTCCTAAAATTGGACTCCGAAAGCAATTTTGGGGATTATTCCATACGGCCCGGCCCGCGTCCGGTTAGAGGAGAACGTAGGTATGACAACCCAAACTCGCCCGCTCATTGATACGGCTTGGTTGGCAGATAACCTGACTGACCCGAAACTACGCATCATTGATGTTCGCTGGAAGTTTAGGGAGGAAAACGGCAAAGGCTTGGCCTATGACGATAGGAGCGAGTTCCAAGCCGAGCACATTCCCGGCGCCGTGTATGTAGGCATGTCGACGGAGCTTGCAGACAGCAATCAGAACGTTCCCGATATGATGCTCGGGCCAGAGGATTTTGGGAAAAAGATGCGCGAGTTGGGTGTTTCCAACGACAGTCATGTCTTGGTCTACGATGATTCCGGGCTTCCGTTGGCTTCAGCGCGTCTTTGGTGGGCACTTTCGCACTATGGCCATAAAAACGCGCAGGTCTTGGACGGCGGCTTGCAGCAATGGAAACTCGAAGGTCGACCCACTGAAACTGGCGATCCATCCGTTGAGCCTGGCGACTTCGCTCCCAAGGTGCAGAGCAATTGGATTGCCAGCAAAACTGACGTTCTGGACGCGATAGGAAGGCCTGAGGTCAGAGTTGTGGACTTTCTGCCAAACGACCTCTTCCGAGGCGACGGTGTTCACACATGGGGAGGTCGCTCGGGACATATCCCCGGTGCAGTTAACATACCGGCGATATCGAACATCGATCCGGATTTGGCACACACACCCATTGCTGAGCGGGCAGCGAAACTAAAGGAACGAGGCTCATTCAGGTTGGCGGATCGCCTCCGCCTCCTTCAGCACTATCAGGACAAGGGAATTCAAACCGACGACGAGGTTATCGCGTATTGCGGTCGCGGTATTGCCGCCTCTTGCGGTCTCCTTGCGCTTCGCCACATGGGGTTCGACAAGTCGCGCCTCTATGATGGTTCCTGGGCTGAATGGAGCGCCGATGAGAGCCTTCCGGTTGAAACCTCGTGAGACTACGATTTTGGGTCACTTTGGGTGATCCAATTATTGACGCGTTGCTAGGAGGATATTTTTGATGACGGACAATTTCCGGCTGACCAAAGAAGCTGCGCAGAAGTACAACAACCATAGTGTGCCTGCGATGTTCGGCCCATTGGCTGAAGCAACAATGCAGAAGGTTCAGCTTCGAAGCGGCACTTGTGTTATCGACATTGCATGCGGCACCGGGGCTTTGACGCGAGAGATTGCAAGGAAACTGACGGGCGAAGGCCGGGTTGTTGGCGTAGATCTGAACGAAACCATGATTGAGGTCGCGCAGTCCAATCAGCTGGATTGTCGTCATGTGCTCGAGTGGTATGCAGCAGATGTAACCGAGTTACCTTTCGGAGACGCTACGTTTGACTATGCCTTCATACAACAGGGGCTTCAGTTCTTCCCCGACAAATCCGCCGCGTTGAAAGAAGTTCATAGGATCTTGCGCAATGACGGTCAGCTATTTTTGACATGTTGGCGCGCTGTGTCGCCCTTCAATGGAGCACTTGCAAAAGCTCTCGAACAGCATGTTGGAACAGATGCCGCAGTCAAGGCCAGAGCGCCTTTTTCGTTTCGAGATGGGGACCTCATTTCGAACTTGTTGGTCGATGCAGGCTTTAAGATAGCTCGTCACGAGCCATTGGTACTAGAGCGAAGATTTATTGACCTTCGTGCGCAAATCATGGCGCTGCCAATCGAAACTGATCTTAGGGATGCAGGTGATGACGTCACCAACAAGGTCGTGGAAGAGGTTGCAGACGTTTTGTCTAGATATGACAATGAAGGCGTATTGCACGTACCGCAAGAAGCGCACCTTTTTGTCGCCGCGGCATAGGTCAACGACCACTGGCTCAGTTCTCAATTACGATCTTTGCCATAGTCGAATGACAATGCGGCATTAGTGGCTGCCGAGCGTGGCTCCGCGTTGACGGTAGAGTGTGCATCAAACTATACTTTTGCCATGGCCAGCGGAAAATACATCGACGATTTGTCGGTTGGCGAAACTTTCGAAACCGGTGGCGTTACGCTGACCGAGGGAGCGATTGTTGACTTCGCACTGGTTCATGACCCGCAGCCCTTCCACGTTAACAAAGTGGCTGCTGCAAAGTCGATTTTCGGCGGTCTCATCGCCAGTGGATTTCAAACAATAGCGCTTACTTTCAGGTTGTTCCGCGACACTGGTGTACTTACCGGCACCAATCTGGGTGGACATGGTATGGACGAGGTACGGTGGCTGGCTCCGGTGTATTCCGGTGACACGATCAGCGTGCGCGTCACGGTTGAGGCAATTACACCATCACGTTCGAAGCCAGACCGGGGAACGGTCAAATTCCGATACCAGACATTTAACCAGAACGATGTTGAAGTTCTTAACCTGGTCATGCACCATGTGATGGCATGTCGGAGTTAAGGCGGTTTGCAGCGACTTGGGCGCGGCGATCAATTCGACCTCCCTTTGTCATCTTCAAGAGTATCCTTGGGCTCGCCACATAAGGCTTCTATTCGCAATTGCGGTCGTGGCGTACATGCAAACTAGCTTGTTCGCGTGTTCTCAATCCTTTTTTGCCTAAATAACTACTTGTAGATTGCCGCATAGCGAGGTGCGAAGAACTTAACGAAGGCTCTAACCTCTGGCCGACGATAGGCTTCCAGCGAAATGAGCATTAGGTGCGGCACCGCAAGTTCGGGGATTTCGTCGAAACATCGGATAAAAGACATGTCTGTTTCCACCAGCTTGACATTGCTGATCCCAAGGCCTTGCCCTGACCTGATCGCCGCATGCATTAGCTCCAGTTCAGTGAAAGACATGACGATCTGGTCCGGCTCCACGTGATTGGTCAACCATTCGTGGAATACATTTGGTACATCGTCCCGCTGAAAGGTTACAAACTGATGCCCGGCCAGATCATTCGTTGACCCCGGTAAGCCAAATTTGTCCGCGTAATTTCTGCTGCCGAACAAAGACCAGCGGGCCGTGCTGATCTTACGACAGATCAGGTCAGGATCAGGTTCAGTTCTTGCAAGGCGCAAAGCAATGTCGGCCTCGCCCGCCATCAGGTCCAGCGCCCGAACGCTGGACAAAAACTCGAATGCGACATCCTGATTGTCGGCGGAAAACTCGTTTACGATTTCAATCATGCGTGCAGAGAAGTTTGCTGAGTAAGCGGTGATACGGATGGGTTGTGTCGACGTCAATTCTTTCGCGCAATCGGCAAATTCAAGGACTGAAGTCTCGATTGCTTCGGCGAGGGGAACGAGGCGAAGGGCTTCTGGGGTCGGTTTGAACCCGTGCGTACCGCGCTCAAAAAGCGTCAAGCCTGTTTCTCTTTCGAGAACATCAATGCGTCGGGCAACCGTTGGTTGGGAGACCTTTAGCTTTCTAGAGGCCGCAAGCGTCGACCCTTCTCTGAAGACAGAGAGGAACACACGAATATCCGACCAATTTCGGAACCCGTTCTTCATTTTTGTAGAACAGCACAATTTTGTGCCGGATACCAGAAAAACGGGAGAACAGTTACTGTTGTTGCGACAGTGCAATTAACTCGGAAAGGACCATGAGATGGCTTCCCATACAATGTCACCCAGCCTCTGGGCCGTATTTGGTGGACTGTTCGGTTGGACCAAAAGAGCCTTCCCCGAAACCCGGAAGCTGCGGCCTACAGCCAACGATCTTCACGCGGAACGCGACTATATTAATGACGTGATCTGGAGTAATCCCGATGCGTTTTCGAGTGAGCTTGACGTGCAGAACATGATGAACCTGTATCCAGGAAAGTTCTGACAACACTTGGTGACAATCGGCCGAATAAGGCGATTAGATCGCACCAAAATGCAGCTGCAAGCTGGAAGTGACAGCCACGCACCTGTGTTGTCGCCATAGAGTAAGTAGCAACACGAGACCTTCTGTCATCACACCTATCACTGCGGTCGTTCGAACGTCTGATCAATGCCTGCACGTCTGGCACTTCCTTGGGGCATCACCGACGACAATTAAATATGGACAAAAGATTTGCAGCACCAATTGGGGCGACTGTGACACCAATGGGGGTCTCTTCAACCGCGACTTTCAGGAAGCCTGCGGAAGAACCTATGCCGAATTACTTCGCTCGATCACCCTTTTCTACGCGCCACGACGACAAATTGGGTCATCGAAAAGAAGAAGCGTCCAACTTTTGCAAGGCTGAACTGTTCGTCAAACCACGATTGCGCAACTGCGGGATCAACATAGTCATTTGCGACAGCGTATTGCTTCATGAGGTGCATCATCATGATTGCGAGGCCATCAGGCTTTAGCTGGTGATCTGTCATAGTGAACGACAAGACATCTTCCACATGGTCGCCGCGAGCCTTTATCAGTGCGGGCAGTCTTTCCGGGAGGGAACCACTCACAAAGTGCTGGTTCCAGGAAGTCAGCATCTTTTGCATTCTGTCGGGCTCATCGCTGAACCAAATCAAGCTACCAAAGTGCAGATCACTGATGACAAGCCGCCCGCCGGGTTTGACGCACCGCAGCGTGTCAGCCAACGCACCGTCTACGTCTTCGATGTACTCAAAGACTTGTACCGAGACCGCTTTGTCAGCACTCTCATTCTCAATGGGCAAGCTATTTGCAGCACCAGCACGAAACTCCACGTTTGCGTAGTCGCTGCATCGTTCTTTAGCGGCTGCTGTCATGTCAGTGCTTGGGTCGATCCCGATGACACAGCCATCCGAGCCAACTGCGCGAGCCAACTCTGCTGTCAACAGCCCGTTGCCACATCCGATGTCCAAAATAGTTTCACCGGGAGAAGGGCACAGCGCATCAAATGACACCTGTCGTCGCCGCGTCAATTCGGCTCCCTGATAGGCGGTTTCTAGTAATTTCGTTGTTTCAGCGTCAAACTTAAGCAACTCTCCACCCTTACAAAGCCCACCAGTCCCCGAAACTCTAGTCCGAAATGGCCCATAACATGGGGGCTAGACAGCTTCTTGGCAAGTTCGAGGTTCAGTAGGATGCGGCCTGTGGCAGGTTTACAGCTCCCCCACCGGGTTTTCATCTTTTGAGAATCCTAGTTTCCGTGGGTACAACGCCCAAGCGTGCTGCCCATCCGTCGTTGTGATCAGACACAAACTGCTTCAGGTGCGCACGGTAGAATTTAGCCATTGCATTGGACCTAGTTGCCAAATCAGACCCAGGTCGTGCAGTCATCCGAAGCCGACCGTTGACTGCCAAAGGGTCACCTCAGGGTTCGATAGGTACAGCGCCCAACTGGCCGCGGTGATTTGTTGCCGCGATCAGTGGGCCTATTGGAGATTTCAAATCAGAGGATGCCGCAGCCGCCACGCATTCGCTATCGCCTAAAAGTTGAGTTCGCACTCAAGAAACTAAAAATTTCAACTCTTGATTGCATCGCCAATAGAACTTTGGGCAATTTAGTCAGAGCTTTGGGTCAAAACAGGAATTTGGGCGATCCTACACAAAAATTGTAGGGACGCGCATAACGCTGCATTCTTATCATTGATTTTATTCAGAAAATCTGGGTGTCTTCGCCCATAATTTTGCACAGCATTTGCGCATAGGTTTGCACGATTTTCCCATAAGATTGCACGGTTCACTATACGCGCTCAATTTTCGATTGTCGTACAGTGGCTTGATCAACTTGAACGCACCATAACTCAGCCAAAAGTGCGTTATTCTTGGAACAATTCAACCCAAAACCGAACAAAACAACTCAATTGCGAGGCTATCGTAGATTCCTTTCAATTTAGCTCGGCACGGTTGGTTTAGATAAAAACTATTTAACATCGGCAATTCGACGCATGGGAACAGACGGCAGCAAGCTGTTTAAATTCTAGGGATGCGTCTCATTAAGACTGCATAGGGTGATTAGCCATCGACCATCTGGTTGTCGCTCAAGCACATTCAGCGAAACGCCTTCACCTGTCGTGCCTTCGCTAAATTCTGCAAGACACCAGCCGAGTTCGCCGTCTCGACCTGCACTAGAGACATTGATTTTTTTGTCTTCTCCACCTTCCGCGACCCACTCTGCATGTGTGTCTTCAATAGCTTGCCTTCCAATGGAAGGTGGGCCGAAGGGAGAGTACATCTCTGCTTGCGCTGCAAACACGGAAGCGCATCCATTGGCGTCCCCTTGTCGGTAGCAGGCGACATAGTGGTCGAATACCTCCTGGCACTGTTGTTTGAAGGACATACAAACACTCCTAATTTCGCTGTCCTAGCATCAGGTTCTGCAATTCTACTGTCAAATCAACCTCGATCAGATTGTTTGCGTCGCTTCTACCTAGGACAAACCCGTCTTTGGTTTTGCGCCTGGGAACTGACATCTAAGCAAGATGCAGCATTTGACTCTTTGGGCTCAAGTAGACAATCGCTGTACAAGGCATAAATGACTGCTATGCGGACAAAGCAGGCATTCGAAGACTGGTCTCGCGACCCACAAGTCAACTATGGTCGGAGTTCATCTTGCGATAGTCAGAGGGCGCCAGTCCCGTCAAATTCCTAAATGCGCGGCTGAAATTGTTTGCGGTTTCATATCCTAGCATGGAGGAGATACTGGAGACTGTCTCGCGCGTATCCGTTAGGAGTTCCTCGGCCCTTGCTACCCTAACATCGTTGACGATTTCGCGAAAACGAACCCCTTCGCTTGCTAACTTCCGTTGTAGTGTGCGAACGCCAAGATCGAGCGAACGCGCGGTGGCATCAATCGACATTTCCTCCCGATGAAGTTGTTGCCAAACCACCTCTTCGACTTGTCCTCGAAGTGTTTGGGGGGGGCCGCCCAATCGTTCACGAGAAATATCTCCGACAGTTGTCGAGCCGCCGCTAAGTTTTTTGGGCGTGGCTTCGGCTCGCAAAGTCGATGCATCAAACTCAACCCCAAGCCGGGTGGCGTTCCAGATTACAGGACAAGCGTAGGTGTCTTCTGCCTCGACAAATCCAGGAACCTTCGGGAAGTCCAAGAGCACGGCCGATGGCTTCCAGTCGTTTCCTAAATACGCGCGGAATATGCTCAGAAAAACCCCAACGGCCGAGAAACCGATGTCCGGATACGCGAAATGCGAGCGAAGTCCAAAACGATAACAGTAACGCGCGCTACTGCCCGTAGTTTCAAGCCACGCGCGATCCGCGGACGAATGAAATGGCATGACGGCAGAAGCTCGTATTAGCGCTGCCCCCAGCGTTGGAGCAGAAAGAACGTAGCTCCCCCAGGCGCCGTAATCAGCGACGGTGAGATACGGTGACCACAACAATCCGATGTTTTGTTGTCCCGCGGATCGTGCGGCTTCGTGCACAAAAGTCGCCAAGGCATGCTCCGAGATGTAACCGCCTCTTTCCTCAATGAAGTGAACAGGAAGATCGGCCGAGTCAAAAGCACGCAACAGGCGCCTTTCCCCTGCGGCCTCAAGCACAAACTGGGGCATCGCGCCCAAGGCCTTGGCCGAAATCATCGGTGGTAGGTTCAATCCGTCAACCCGCTTGTTTGCCCGCGTGTCGTGAAATGATACGCATCGGCTGAACGGATGTGCAAGCTTTCCCTAAACAGCAGGGAGCATTGCAATATGAAAATACTTCGGCCATTACACGGCGGTTTTTCGATGCATTTTTTGGGAATGGTGCTCGGCGCAGGTATTTCTGCTTCACCAGTTTTCTCCCAGTCCTTCAACGACACGGGCGACATCCTTGCACGATCAGCCGAGGTCGAGGACATCGAGTACAAGATCATGGTGCAGCGCGCCACTCAGACGGCCATCTGGGGAATGCCCGCCGCTGGTATGATCGATTTTCTGAAGGGTATTCGCCGCGACCTCGGTGGCGACTACAACGACATCATTTATCTCAACAAGCCGTTCGATTCCAAACATGGGTTTCTTACGGCTAACGATGTTACGGCCTATGCTTGGGCTTCAATGACCTCCGAACCCGGTCCTCTTGTCATTGAAGTGCCCGCAGCTACCGACAAGGTGAACTACTTCGGTACAATCGTGAATGCTTGGGATGTTCCTATCGTGGACGTTGGTCCCGATGGTTTCGATGAAGGTGCCGGCGGCAAGTACCTCATGCTACCCCCAGGCTACGAAGGGGATATGTCCCTAGAGGAATTAACTGAGGCGGGATACCTTCCCTTTGAAACAGATACCTACGAGTATGGTTTTTCGTTCCGGCCAAAACTGACGAATGGCGGAACGGACGCCGATGCGGCCGACTACGCTCAGACAATAAAGGTCTACTATTTGTCTGAGGCCGACAATCCACCGCCAAACAACTATTTCGAAGCGTCCGAAGTCCCGTACGACTCGCTTCCTTACTACAACGAGACCTTCTTTCAGGACTTGAACGATTACGTTCAAAACAACCCGATACGTCCACAAGACAAGGTTATGGTGAATTTTTTGAAAGATCTCGGGATCGAAAAGGGAAAGCCTTTCGAGCCAAGTGAACTTCAGATGCAGGCAATGAACGAGGGCTTGCTGCTCGCATATGCCTCGATGCAGAATTACTTTGTGACGCCTGGGAAAGCCATGATCCCACTTTGGGTCGACGATAGCGGCGAGATGAGGAGCCAGTGGCTGATTTGGGACTTCGCCGAAGGTCAACCGGAGGCTGGTTTCCCGTATGAGACAGAGACCGAAGTCCTTGTGGATGCGCGTGCGGGCGGCAGTTATTTCTGGATTACATACCTGCCGAAACAACTGGGCGGAGGTACATTTTATCTGACAGGTCTGCGCGACAGCGACGGAGAAATGTACGATCACAATCAGACCTATAGACTGAACGTCCCAGCGGACACACCTGCCGACGATTTTTGGTCCGTGATTGTTTATTCGATGGAGACCAAGAGCTTCATTCGGAACGTTGATCCTGTCGGTTTGTCCGAGCGCGACACTGATGCGATGCAGGCTAATGAAGACGGCTCCTACGACATTTATTTTGGCCCAGAGGCTCCGGACGGAAAGGAAAGCAACTGGGTACCAACCACAGAGCCGTACTTCCTGTTATTCCGCCTTTACGGGCCGCAAGACGGTTGGTTGGAAAGTGGCTGGATGTTGGGAGATCTCGAAAAAGTAAACTGACCACAAAACCAAAAAAACCAATGGAGGTAATAGTGAAAGCAAAGTCAGTTGCCTCGCTGTTCGCACTAGTAGTCGGATCGCAATCTACAGCCCAAGAGTTCAAAGCCGACGTGCCTGACAATATTCTAACTCCAGACCGAGTCGAGACCCAGACGCTTGGTGATCTTGAATTCTTCGATGGTATGCCATCGCCCGAGACGGTGGAGAAGGTCTTCGATAACCTTGATCTGATTAGGGCTACGACGGCGTTCTTAGATGGTATGAAAATCGCTTCGCTTCGGGCAATGTTTCAGGGGTACGAGGACTTAGGCGTCAATCCTAATGACGTCGTGATTGCAGAAGACCTGCTGGACGCGCGATCCATCTGGCTGACGCCCAATACCACCACAATCTACATTGGTTCGAATGTCGATATCTCTGATGGCCCGATGGTGATTGAGGTTCCGGCAGGTCTGCTTGGGTTGCTGGATGATGCCGCATTTGACTACGTGACGGATATCGGGGCGCTCGGCGCGGATAAGGGAGAAGGCGGCAAATACCTACTCTTGCACAACGATGATGAAACGCCGGTGCCCGACGGGTTCTTCGAGCTTCGCACCAAGACAAACGAGCACTGGTTGTTGCTGAGACGCTCACCGGACGCAGACGGAGATACAGCTGGGCCCGTTGCCGAGATCAAGGCGGGTCTGAATGTATATCCGCTTAGTGAAGCAGATAATCCACCCGCGGAAACTTTCCTGAATATCTCAGGCGTCCAACACAACACCGTTCACGCGAACAACGAAGACTTTTTTGAAGAGATCCACGTCGCGCTCGAAAACAATCCAATTGGTGCGTTCAGTCCGGAAATTGTAGGAACGTTTGCTTCCATAGGGATCAGGAAGGGCGAGCCCTTCGAACCCGATGCCCGTATGCAGGCCATTTTCAAGGAGGCGGCAGCGATAGCAAACGCCACGGCGCGAGCGATTACGTATGCCTCGCGCGATCCGGGAGTTTTCTTTTATGAAGACCGGCAATGGAACTCACCGTTTCAACGTCAGAGCTATCTGTTTCTTGAGGATGGTGCACGCATACTCGATGACCGTTCATACTTTTTCTATATGGCGACGGGCATAACGCCTGCGATGACCTCGCCACCGGTCGGTACGGGGTCTGTCTATGCGATGACGGCGCGAGACAACAACGGACAGTACCTGGATGGCTCAAAAACCTACAAGGTAACTCTCCCGGCACCCGTTCCCGCGAAAAACTTTGCGTCGTTTATGTTGTATAGCGGACAGACACGGTCGATCCTTGAAACTGACCTGGAATCCGGTGGTATCGACTCTAATCGACCGGGGATAAAGCCGAATGAGGATGGGAGTACCAGCATCTATTTTGGCCCGGAAGCCCCAGAAGGTTGGGAGAACAACTGGACGCAAACCATGCCCGGGCAAAGCTTCAACGTGATGATGCGCCTCTACGGACCGCTCGAGCCTTGGTTCGACAAGACCTGGCGTCCTGGTGATCTGGAACTGGTAGAATAAAGCGACAGCCGCGACTATCGGGCGACGCTACTTTTTGGCGTCGTCTTGCATTTTCTTCGGTGTCGGTTTTGGGCTCAAAGCGGTCGTCGGCGGCGGCGTGTCAGAATGGCGGTCTGGACAGTCTTACAAGGGAGCGTGGTGTGGGGAATGGACTTCTACCGCGGATCTGGACGTACTAGGCAACGCAAGGAGCGTGCCAACGGATCGAAGGCAAATGTTGTGATAGCACGACATGCTTCACGCCTGTCCTAAGCGGCGCTAGTCTCCCGTCATAGCAACGCTGAAAGGAGCCGCCCAATGTCCTCTTCTCTAAACTCTTCGGTGGTGGTGAAAAGTCGGAGCCGGAGCCAGTCTCTTACAGAGGGTTCGAAATCTTTCCGGACCTGATGCCCGAAGGTGGCAAGTACCGCCTTATAGCCCGTATCGAAAAGACCATCGGCGGAAATCGCAAGACCCATACAGTGATCCGGGCGGATGTTTTTGAGACCCGGGATCAGGGCGAAAGCTTCAGCATCGCAAAGGCGAAACAGGTGATCGACGAGCAGGGCAACCGCATTTTCGATTAAGCAAACAGACAGCCTAATTTATGCGATGCAATCGACGGATGGTTCCGCAAATTAGACATCCGCCCCGATCTGGTGAAAGAACGCTAAGCAAGCCAAGCAGTCATTGGAAGTCTTAGATGCCCGATACATGCAGCTGCAATCTGGGTCCCAATTTCGTCTATTTTACAGCATGTGCTACCCTGTTGCATTTATCGTATGCAATTGAGGGCTGAAGATATGTGGAACATGGAACAGTTTGTAGCGGACTGCCGGACCGCAGTAGATCAGGACGCGTCTCACAAATCGGTGGCTGAGGCGGTGGACCGGGCGATGCGCGATCCCGCGGGCGTGACGCAAGCCTTGGGAGAGCCGACCGAAAGCGGTATCTTTCCCATTTACAAGTCAGGTGATCTGACAATCGTCAACGTCGTATGGAAGCCAGGAATGACCATAATGCCCCACAATCACGAAATGTGGGCCGTGATCGGTATTTATGGTGGCCGAGAAGATAACATTTTTTGGCGGCGCGTAGCAGATGACCCTAACGGACGCATTGAAGCGGCGGGGGCTCGAGCATTGTCGACGGGTGGATATGCTCCGCTTGGTAAGGACCTCATTCACTCGGTTACAAACCCTATCCCCAAGTTGACCGGAGCAATCCACTTATACGGCGGGGATTTTTTTGAAGCTGAGCGAAGCGAATGGGATCCTGAAAACCTGACGGAACATGCCTATGACATGTCGAAGGTTCGCGCGTTATTCGAGGACTAGTTTGCAGTTTGACAATCTGCGCTGGCAATGCCTTAGGCATGTTCCGTCTATACGTCAGGCTTCGCTGATAGCCGATTACTATCTCGTTGAATTGACACGGGGTGATGATCTCGGATTATGGACAGATGAGCAAATTACAACGCCCCCCGAAGCCTCGGCCACGCCCATTTCTTCCTAATCCGGACCGCTACGAGCAAATGGTCTATCGCCGTTGTGGGCAGTCTGGCATAAAGCTACCCGCGATAAGCCTTGGGCTATGGCACAACTTTGGTGGGGATACCCCGCACCAGACAAAGCGCGATCTCTGCCGCACTGCTTTTGACTTGGGTGTAACGCACTTTGATTTAGCAAATAACTATGGCCCACCACCGGGATCGGCGGAAGAAGCATTCGGTGAAATTTTAAAAACTGATTTCGCAGGCTATCGGGACGAACTCATCATATCTACCAAGGCAGGGT
Organism: Ruegeria sp. CDSC025; assembly: GCF_059610805.1. Lineage (NCBI taxonomy): Bacteria > Pseudomonadati > Pseudomonadota > Alphaproteobacteria > Rhodobacterales > Roseobacteraceae > Ruegeria > Ruegeria sp. CDSC025. The sequence goes on from NZ_JBXWOJ010000007.1 coordinate 55,906, forward strand.
ATGATATGTGGCCGGGCCCCTATGGGGAGTGGGGATCACGAAAGTATCTTGTGGCCTCTTGTGATCAGTCGCTCAAGCGGATGGGGTTAGAATACGCAGATATCTTTTATTCCCACCGTTACGATCCAGATACCCCTCTGGAAGAAACTATGGGGGCCTTAGACTATATAGTGCGCTCTGGGCGCGCACTTTACGTCGGAGTTTCAAGCTACAACTCGCAACGAACGCGCGAAGCGCTGGCCATCTTGAAAGACCTTGGCACGCCGTGCCTGATTCATCAGCCGTCGTATAACCTACTCAACCGTTGGGTTGAGCGGGACGGGCTGTTGGATACGCTTGACGAATTGAACGTGGGATCGATTGCGTTCACGCCACTTGCCCAGGGTATTTTGACATCGAAGTATCTGAACGGCATTCCCGAAGACAGTCGTGCGACCCAAGGCAAGTCTTTATTGGACGGCATGATCAACGAACGTTCATTGACGAGTGTCAGGGCTCTAAACGACATAGCGGCGTCACGCGGTCAATCATTAGCTCAGATGGCGCTTGCTTGGGTGCTGAGAGGTGACCGGATTACGACAGCCCTTGTTGGCGCTTCGCGACCTGAGCAGATCGTGGATTGCGTAGGTGCGGTCCAGAATTTGGAATTTACCGAAGCGGAACTCGCTAAGATTGACGAGGTAAGCTCGGAAGAGGAAATCAATCTCTGGGCGCGATCCTCGGAAATTGAGTAAGATTGTTGACCACTGATTTTTGGTGCTAGCAGGTTCTTCTGCTTAATCGCATGGCGTTTCTGCTTTGGGCTCGAAGCAGACGTTCGGTTAATTCCGCTGAATGTCCGCCTTGCGGACCAAGCCGCCCTCAGATGGTATCGCTTGCATGTCTGCGTTACATTGGAACGGTCGTCGCCTAGAACAGCTTGCAATTCTATCGCGACGGAAACCCGAATAGTGGATGTCCATGTCCGACACAATCCTAGCTGCTGAACCAACTATCCGCATTATTGCCTTCCTATCCGTCCTGGCGGCGATGGCACTTTGGGAAGTGGCCGCACCCCGGCGAAGTCGGGATATTCCGCGCGTTATCCGATGGACAAACAACCTTGCGCTCGTGGTGCTCGACACCGCCATCCTGCGGCTGACCTTTCCAATCCTCGCAGTTGGTCTCGCAGCCATGGCCGAGGATCGCGGATGGGGGCTCTTCAATAACATCGAGGCGCCGGTTTGGGTTGCCATCGTGGTCTCCATGCTGCTTCTAGATCTCGCAATTTATCTTCAGCATGTGATGTTCCACGCCGTACCGGGGCTTTGGCGTCTGCACCGGATGCATCACGCCGACCTTGATTTTGACGCGACTACTGGCTTGCGTTTCCATCCGGTAGAAATCCTCATCTCGATGGGGATCAAGCTAGCGGTCGTAGCAACCTTGGGGCCACCCGCTGTCGCCGTGCTCCTTTTCGAGGTGACCCTGAACGCTACCGCGCTCTTCAATCACGCAAACATTGAATTGCCGCGTCCTGTGGATCGAATTCTCAGATGGATCGTCGTCACACCAGACATGCACCGAGTCCACCATTCAGTCGATCCAAGCGAGACCAACTCGAACTTTGGCTTTAATCTACCGTGGTGGGACCGACTTCTAGGCACTTACGTTGCGCAACCCAAGAAGGGGCACAAAAGCATGGAAATCGGCATCAAGCAGTTTCGCACACGCCGAGACCTCTGGCTCGACCGAATGCTGATTCAGCCGCTGCGCGGCCCGGCGAGCGGAGGTGCCCTCGACGCCGCGGGCCAACAGATGCGATCTTCATCTGTCTCGTCCGGGCAAACCAAGCTTGGCAATGACCAAATAGACCAATAGCGCTGATGCGGCCATTCTCCGCGGCTTGCATGTTTGGCAGGTCCAGCCCAATCCGGACACTTAATCCAAGACTTTGCAATTCCGACTTGCGGACAAAACTGACCTTGGCGTCTACACCTTCGCTGACGCAGGATCCACCGCACTGGCAACAACAGCTCTTCCCTTCAACAGGGAAAATCGCCAAGGCGGCCGTTCCACAACGGGCTTTGGAGCTCCTTGGTCGCTCTTTGACCAGACGGCGCTCTGGCATGGAAACAAAGGGGCTTGGCTCAGCGCATAACCAAAGCTAGCGAATAGGCGTCAGGATCATGAAATTGGGCTTCTTCGCGCAAGGAGGGCGAAGACAGGCAACATTGTTACGATCCAGACCACGCTATAAATTGCGGATGGTATGGCATATTCGCTTAACCCATTGGTGTTAGGCAACAGCAAAGTAGCAATTGCGATTCCCAAAGCTCCGTTTTGAACGCCGGTCTCAATTGAAATCGTCTTCGCCTCGATGTCTGTGCATCCGAGCATCCCTGAACTCATGATGCCAATAAACGTGAGTGACGCACCTACAACAAAAAGTGCGGGTCCAAGCCTAAGGTAGTTATCCGCGACCACCACCCAGTTTGAAATGATAGCGCCTCCGATGACCATCGCAAAAAGTAGCATAGAGACCTTGCTAAAGATTGGTTCGACCGCAGCTACAATTCGCGGCGCCAAGGATCGCGCGATCACCCCGGCTAGGATCGGTGAAGCTGTTAAAAAAAACATTGCTAAAGCCGTCGAAGAAATGTCGATAGCGGGCGCAGTTGCCCCCATGAACATCTGCATCGAAAACCCCAGGATGAGCGGTACGGTAACGACACAAGTCAGACTGAAGACTGCTGTAAGAGTAACGGACAAAGCGACATCCCAATTCGAAAGCTTGGTCACGATGTTACTGATCACCCCGCCCGGACAGGCCGCTAAAATCATGATGCCAACGGCTGCCTCAGCGGAAATCCCAAAGATAAAAGTCACCATCAAAGCGATGCAAGGCAGCAAAATGATCTGGTTGAGAGCGCCGACGCAAAAGGCCCGTGGACGTCGTCCGATGCGTTGAAAGTCAGCCGCTGTGAGTCCGAGGCCAAGGCAGAACATGATGACAACAACTGCGAGCGGCAGCAGCACAGATATGAAAATTTCGCCCATCTACCATGACCTCTATGGCTGCATGCTTCCGCACGCTTTCGGACGATACCGTTCAGAAAACCTGATGACGAGTGTTATCAGTTTGGCGCATTTATCCTCAAGCGCCCGAAGATCGAGGCTGTCTCTATTTATTATACCTATCACAGGGTTGGACGATCTGGCGTGAAAGAGCTTTCCAGTGCTAATCTCACTGTATGGCAAGTGTAACTTACGCATTCGCCCGCGCGATGGCCAACGCCGCCGGGATGACGCTAAACGACGATGGCGCCCTGATTTCAAATGGCGCTGTCGTGCTGCGTCTACCAGAAGCTCAAGACGGCCAATTGGCGGATGATGCGTATTTCGATCTGATCGATTGGATTCGTACGCAACAAGCGGACGAGGCCGCGTTGGTTGAGGCCTATGCGAACGCGATTGCGACCGATGATCTCGGCGTCCTTGGCCTAGCCGTAAAGACAGCTCCGACCTTGCGGCAATCTTTGCAACGGATCGAGCGTTATTTTCGTCTCGTAACGGACACCGCAGTTTACAGACTTGATGAAACCGGCGATCCGGTCCTTTGGATTTTTGAGGGACAAACATCACATCGCGCTGCCTTGGAGCTGCGCAACGAATGCGCGCTTGCGGCCTTTGCGAGGAACATGCATCGGTTTGTGGGTGATGGGTTGTCGCTCGCATATGTCACGTTTCAGCATCCATGCAGACAAGAACCAGAGCGTTACGCCGAATATTTCGGGTGCCCGGTTCGATTTGGGAGCGCCCACAACGCCATTGCTATGCGCCCTGCTATGCTGGAAAGCGAAAATCGTCTTGGCGATCCGGGCTTGTCAGATTTCATGACGAAGCACCTGGATGAGGAGTTCAACTCTCGCGATGACGACACCTCACTGAGCCAAGCAATTGTCCACCGGCTTACACCGGCCCTGAGTAACGGCGCGCCGCAAGCAGCGCATGTCGCACAAGAGATGGGAATGAGCGAGCGCACGCTTTACCGCAGGTTGGCCGAGGAAGGGCTGACCTATCGCGACGTTCTTGGTCAGGCACAAGTTGCACTTGCTCGTGACCTGCTCCGTGACGGTAAGGCTTCCATAGCCGAGATCGCCTTTATGACCGGGTTTTCGGAACAGAGCACGTTCAGCCGCGCCTTCAAGCGCTGGGTTGGCCAGGCTCCGGCACGATTCAGGCAGCAAGCGACCTCCGACTAGGCACACACCTCAAGACCACATGGCAGGTTCGGCCAAAACCTTGGCAGGGCGAGCCGATACCTCAATCGATGTGGTGCATAACTTCTTCTTTGTCAGATCCACCTGGGGCGCTGCCGAGTAAAGCAAACCCATTTGCCCCTCTCAGACAAAGGAAATTTGCAATGAGCAATCATGACCACAAACATGGAGCAAGCTGCGCTTGCGACGTCACGCCCGAACGCGTTGATATGGCGCGCCGGCGACTCTTGCAACAAGCCGCCGGTGCGGCCGCGGCAGGTACAACAATAGTGGCTGGCGGGCAGGCCCTTGCCGCGACCGACGAAGCACGCGCCTACTATGCTGACCCGGAAAATCCAGGCCTTCCCCAAATCGACATGACCATCGAGCCGGGGCGTACTGCGCTTGTGGTGACCGACCCCCAGATTGATTTTTTGTCAGAGGACGGTGTGACGTGGGGCGTCGTTGGCGAAAGCGTGACCGAACAGGGCACGGTCGACAATATCGAACGGCTTTTCATTGCCGCCAAGGCTGCGGGGATGCCGGTCTTCATCTCGCCCCACTATTACTACCCACATGACCACAAATGGGAGTTCGAGGGCACTCTGGAAGCGACGATGCACAGCATCGGCATGTTTGACCGCCTGGGACCGCTCAATTTGGACAACTTCGAGGGCTCAGGTGCCGACTGGATGCCGCAATACAAGAAGTACATCGAGGATGGCGAAACCATCATTTGCTCGCCACACAAGGTTTACAGCCCTGCTCAGAATGACCTGAACCTGCAATTGCGTAAACGCAAGATCGACAAGGTGATCCTCGCGGGGATGTCGGCGAACCTGTGTACGCAGGCGCATCTCTACGAGCTGCTGGAGCTGGGCTACGAAGTCGCTGTCGTTCGCGATGCCACAGCCGGGGCCAAGGTGCCTGAAGGTGACGGGTATCTCGCCGCCATCATCAACTTCCGCATGGTCGCCAACGGCGTCTGGTGGACCGACGACGCGGTTGAGCGCATTGGCCAATCGGCCTGACCCAAATCGATCTTCAAATTTGATCCTAGCATCCTGAAAGGACATATCATGACACGCATCTTTACACTTCCCACGCTTACAACAGCGTTGACTCTCGCCCTGGCGGCGGCGGCATTGGCTGACGATGAATACAACGTTTCGAACAGTCTTACCTTGACTGGGCAGCCCCTCGGCATGCATGGCGTCGATCCTGTATCGATGTTTGAAGCCGAAATACCCGAAATGGGCAACGCCACTTTTACATCGGCCCATGATGGAGTGGACTACTATTTTGCGTCGCAGGCAGCGAAAGCCACATTCGAGGCGGATCCGACGGCACATCTGCCTCAATTCGGCGGGTTCTGTGCCTTTGGCGTCTATGTAGGCAAGAAGCTTGATGGCGATGTTCGGTATGCCGATATCGTGGACGACAAGCTCTATCTCTTTGTGAATGAAGAAATCTTCAAGAAGTACCTTGAGGACAAAGAGACCGTGATCCAAGGCGCCCATGCCAAGTGGGCAGACATCCACCACACGCCTGTCGGCAGCCTTTGATCGAGGAATTTGGTGGCTTTTGCCGGTCGGAGCCACCGCTGCCTCTCCCCTCCCCAAAAGGCCGGCATTTCTCCAAGACACCCTGTCCGCAATGACAATTCGCGTGTGTCGAAAACTCTTCCCAAAGGAAACCAGACATGACTGATTTTGAGACATATACAATCGCCTCAGCCCCTGATGCCGCGAAACCAATTCTGGAAGCATCGCTGAAAGGATATGGTTTTGTACCCAACCTTTATGCGGCCATGGCCGAAGCGCCCGCAATTTTGGAAGGCTATACGACACTTTCCAGCATCTTTGGAAAGACCAGCCTGTCAGAGACTGAGCGCCAGATCATCCTTATGACTAACAACCGGTTGAACGGGTGCAAGTACTGCATGGCCGCCCATACCACTCTTTCACAGATGGCCGGTGTCCCCGAAGACGTGATCGCAGCGTTACGCGATGGCAGCCCTATCGCCGACCCCAAATTGGAAGCACTGCGCAAATTCGCCATCGTGATCAACGAAAGCCGAGGCTGGCCCAGCGACGCACAGGTCGAAGCGTTTCTGACGGCTGGTTACACACGCCGATCTATGCTGGAAGTCATCCTCGGCACAGCGTTGAAAACCCTGTCGAACTATACGAACCATGTGGCGGAAACCGCGTTGGATGATGCCTTTGTGCCAAATGCATGGATCGCCTCGGTCGCGGCAGTGGCTGAATAGCGCGACGCCCGCCCATTTGTTAATCTTGCTTTTGGACCTGTGTTTGATTCCCGACAAGAAGGGGATCTGATTTTAGACGTCCGACAGCAAAGTCAACAAAGGTGCGCACCTTCGCAGACACGGTTCGTCCCTCTTGATGCACAAGATGGATGGGGACTTCGGGTGGTTCATACGACTTTAGAACAGTCTTGAGCCGCCCATCTGCAATGTAGGGTGCGACTTGATAGGACAGAAGCCGCCCGACACCATGACCTTGCAAGGCCAACTCGATCACAGCGTCATTTGTGTTCATGCTGATGCGTGGGCTCATGCGTTTGGTGACAGTCTTTCTGCCCCGTTGAAAATGCCATTGGGCCGATGCATTCAAGGCAGTTGAATTAATGATTGCATGGCAGGATAAATCATCGGGCGTATCTGGTTCGCCATATTGGTCAAGATATTTACGGGAAGCAAACGCGACCTGCCTCACCGTACCACACCTGACAGCCATCAAACTGGAATCAGCGAGGTTGCCAATTCTGATCCCGACGTCGAGACCCTCATCAATCAGATTGACCACTCGGTCCACATAGAGCGTGCGCGCTGAGAGCTTTGGATACAGATCCAGAAATTCGCCCAAAATTGGAGTGACGAACATACGGCCAAACAGGACTGATGCAGTAACACTAATTTCCCCGGTCGGTTCGGCATAGGAACCGACAGCGGCGCGCTCGGCCTCTTCAAGGTCAGCCAGAATACGTCTGGCATCCTCAAAAAACCTTTGCCCGCTATCAGTCAGCATCACTGAGCGCGTTGTGCGTACAAAAAGACGTAGCCCGAGGCTGTCCTCAAGCATAGAAACCATTCGGGTCACTGTCGGTGGTGACATGTTGAGGTCGCGGGCCGCAGCAGCGAAACCTTTTAGTTCGGCGACCTTCACAAAGACTTTTAACGCGTGAAATCTGTCCAATATATTATTCCATATTTTTGAATAATATATTGCCAAGTATCCAAATTCCGCAACTTGAAAGCTCCAATTAACTTCACCTCAGTCCCAGGGCATCGCCCAGGCCGAGATGGAGAATTCAATGGCACGACCCTTTGCAGAGATCAGCTTCACGCCCTCCGTTCGCGAAACGCAGGCCAAAAACGGGTCAGCTAACGGCTACGCGAAGTTTCTGGACGGCACGCGTCAGGAGGACTCAATCAGCCCGGTCGAGGCCAGGTTCATCGGGCAAAGAGACGGCTTCTATCAGGCAACAGTCTCGGAAACCGGCTGGCCCTATGTACAATTTCGCGGTGGACCAGCGGGTTTTCTGAAAGTGTTGGATGAACGGACACTTGCCTACGCCGATTTCCTCGGCAACCGGCAATATCTCAGCACTGGGAATCTGCTGGGCAATGACCGAATCTCGCTGATCCTGATGGATTATCCCAATCAGCGACGCCTCAAGATCTGGGGTCGGGCGAAACTCATTGATGCCAATGCCGATCCGGCGCTGATGCAACGCCTGAGTGAGCCGGGCTATCGCGCTCATCCTGAGCGGGCGATTGTGATCAAGCTTGAGGCGATGGACTGGAACTGCCCGCAGCACATCCCCCAACGCCTGACCCTTGAAGAATTTGAAGATTACCTCGTCCCGCTTCGCACTGAGCTGGAAGCACTGAAAGCTCGAAACGCAAGGCTCGAAGAGGCACTGGGTCAGCAAAACTGACTGATATCAAGCCCCGCGCGTTCAAGCACGCACGCCGTAACCTGAAGAAAGGAAATATCCATGTCGCGCAATCTGAAATCCGTCCTGAGCGCCAGCATTCTCGCACTTTCCATTGCTGCGCCATTTACACCGGCGCCAGCAATCGCCGCAGAGACTGGAATTGAAGCTACGCAGGCTGTCAGCTTCCGCACGGAAGAAATCGGCGACATCGCTATCGCCTATCGTGAAGCAGGAGATCCAAACAGACCTACTGTCCTGCTGCTTCACGGCTTTCCGACCTCATCACATATGTTCCGCAACCTTATCCCTGAACTGGCCAAGCACTACCACGTGATCGCACCCGATTTTCCCGGATTTGGAGCGTCGGAGATGCCAAAGGCCGAAGGCTTCGAGTATTCCTTCGCGAATATCTCCGAAATGATGACATCGCTGCTCGACCGGAAGGGAGTCGAACAGTACTCGGTCTATTTGATGGACTATGGTGCCCCGGTTGGTTTCCGAATGTTTGCGGAACAGCCCGAGCGGGTAACCGGCTTCATCATTCAAAACGGGAATGCTTACGAGGAAGGGCTGCGCGAGTTCTGGGATCCAATCAAAGCCTATTGGGCCGAGCCATCGCAAGAGAACGGCGACCAGCTTCGTGGATTCCTCACTCTGGATGCAACCAAATGGCAGTTCACCCACGGCGTTAAAAAACCGGAACTGATCAGTCCCGACAATTATTGGCATGTCCAATACCTGCTCGACCGCGAAGGTAATCAAGAGGTGCAACTTGAACTCTTCCTAGACTACGGCACCAATGTTGCCGAGTACCCAAAATGGCAAGCGCTGTTTCGGAAGCATCAACCCCCGGCGCTACTGATGTGGGGTAAGAATGATCACATCTTTCCGGTCGAAGGCGCCTATCCCTATGAACGCGATCTGAATGATCTCGAGTTTCATCTGCTCGATACGGGTCACTTCGCGCTGGAAGAATATGGGCCCGAGATTGCGGCGCAAATGACCGCCTTTCTGAACCGCATCACCGCCGCCAGCAACTGACGTAAAACTGGCCGCACCATGCTCAAAGGTGCGGCCGACGTATGGAGAAAACCAATGAATACGCAAGCAAATAGTGTCAGACAGGTAACGGTTGAAATCGTACACGGCTTTGTCGACGGTGGCGCCGGTGGAAATCCCGCAGGCGTCGTCCTGGATGCTGATGAATTGGGCGAACAGGATATGCAAACCGTCGCGGCAAGGGTTGGATTGTCCGAAACGGCCTTTGTGTCGCAGTCCAAGACAGAGGGCTTCAAACTGGATTTCTTCACACCGAACAGGCGCATCGCTCATTGCGGTCATGCAACAATTGCCGCCTTCTCTCACCTTGACGCGCTGGGCCGGATTCCCAATCCCAACACCTCGAAGGAGACAGTTGATGGGCCAAGGCGCATACTAATGAAAGAGGGTGCCGCCTATATGGAACAGCTGGCCCCAAAATACGCGATACCAGAGGACTGGGTGGAAAAAGGTGTAAGCATCGACGATGTACTGAACTCCCTTGGGATCAACAGACATCATCTTGATCAGGAAATACCACCGGTTTTAGTCAATACCGGTAATAGTTTCATTGTCATCGGCCTCGCTGATGCCGATGGTCTTGCCAATGTGAAACCAGATTTTGCCAAAATCACGCAAATCAGCGAACGACTGGATTTGATCGGCTACTACGTCTTCACAAGAGACCCATCGGCGACCGACCGAGACGCTACAACCCGCATGTTTGCGCCCCGATACGCGATTGAGGAAGAAGCCGCGACGGGGATGGCTGCGGGGCCCTTAGCATGTGTATTGCACGACTTTGTCGTATCATCTCAACGATCATTTCAAATCGAACAAGGGGTGTTTATGAACCCGGCGAGTCCGAGCCTGATAAAAGTCGATCTGGAAATCGACAATGGAACAATCTCTGGCCTCTTGGCAGGTGGTTTCGGCAAGGTCATGTGCTCGCGTCGAATTAGTTTCTAGCGTTGCGCTCGCGGCGAATGGCTGGCTTGGCGGGCCGCACCGCAGCAACGACGCCCATCGGGCCACGTCCGAATTGGGCCGTCCGCTGAATTTTGCAAAGTCCGGATTCCTGCGCATCGCTGGCCTTACGGCACGGACAAGCACTTTGTGTTCTCGGCTCAACGCTACAACTGATCTAGATTTCACGACTGAGCTGATTGAACGGAATAGTTTCTCCCGCTTGAACTTTAGTGCAGTTTCGAATGTTTGTTGTGAGCTCTTTTAGGCTTTCACCGTCAATGCAGCCATCAACAAGTGGAGGACGGTATTCAGCAGCAACCTCGTGGATCAATTCTGACGCGCGAAGCAGATCAAATTGCTTTCTTGTAACACCAAGGTAGTCTCTGGCCTGCAACCCATCCCAATACCGCTTCCTATCCAGATAGATGTTCGAAATTTCGAAGCGTGGAATCATCGTATGCCGGTGCCCATACCCGCTACGGGCTTGCTTTCCGGCAATTTGACCTGACTGAACCTCAGCCACCAAGCGCTGTGCAGAAATTCCCAGTTCCTTGGCCGCTTGTTTAGCCGAGACTCATTCCCGAGCTTGCAACGGCGTTAGCTTTCCCAGGTAGGTTCCCTTGAACTCGGTTGAAGCAGCACGCGACACTGCATCTCTGAAAGGCTGGTACGCATCATCTTCGAACTTCATAAGTCTTTGATACCAGCTTCCGAGCATGGACGGCACAGAGTTGGATTCTGAATTTCCTGCCAGTATCAACCCTCGAACGTGTTCTTCGAACCCATTTGGCCAATGGTCAAATACAGTTGCCAACGGCTCAATCAGTTCCAACGAATCTGCAACGCTTTTGGGTGTTTGTGTTTTCCCAGACTTGCCCGTGCGGTTCTGAGCGAAACCACTCGCTAGGAAATTAATAAAAGCGCCAATGTCTTTTGGGACCTGACGCCCTCCTGCAAGGTCAAGAAACCGCTTGCCAACCGTTGAATCTCCCGCAATCAAGGCGGAGATGATCACTTCGTGGTCCTTTGCTGCCACCCGTGGGAAATTGGAGTAGCTAAAGCCACATCTGCATTTATCAAAGCCGCCGGACGTCGGACGCAATGTGGTTTTGCAGACAGGGCAAACATCTTGAAGACGCGTTTTGTGATGGTGACAGGCTGTCACCAAGTAATGACGCCAAGTTTGTTGAAAGGGTAAGCCATCGGCAAGACATGAAGGGCAAATCGGATCGCTATGATGCCGCTCGAAACGCCAGTTTAAGCTGGGTGACTCAGGTTTAGCAGAAGGGGAGATAGTAACCAACAAACCTTTCTCTAAGCCCATCTCTTGCTCAAAGTGCTCAATGTTCTCGACTAGAATTCGCCCATACTTCCGCCGGAACCGTGTCAAAAATTCAGAGACATCTCTGTATCCATTTACATGGGCTAGACGACGCAAGTATCCGATAAGGCTCTCGCCTTTCAATGGTGGTACTGCAAACAAACCCGGCACCTCATACACCTCGCATAATCGCAAGCTCATGCGACGTCATAGGCTCTACTTCGAGACCAGCATCTGCCATGACTCTGATGTATGACCTGATCAGCTCAGTATCCGATGGTGGTTCTTCTTGAAAAAACGACTGATACGGATCTCGCTCCAGGCCTGAATCCGTCGCTGCCCTGGCAATCGTTTTGGTGCTGTATTGTGAATTTTGGGCACCCAATGCCAGGGGCGCGCGCAGCACTTCCAACGCCACTGGCACACGTCCGCCGGAAACACCGTACAATCGCCGTACCATATCGTCTTGGTCAAACTCCAAAAGGATGCCGGACTCCTCAAGACAATAGAAGGCAGCAAAGATTGCATCGCAGAACGCGATACGATCAGCCTCAACGCTCCACCAATAGAGGGCGCGACGGACCCAATGATGCTTGGTTTTGTTTGGGACAGTCCACTTGGCACCGCCGCGATTTGGCGAGGAATGGGTGAACTCGCGATATTGGCAATTCTGCTCCCGCGCGTCGGGCAGTGGATCGCTTTGGCGGGCAGCCTTGCCATAGCGATTTCCTTTGCTCAGGTGGGACACTCGCTCGGAGAGCCCAGGGGGCTTCTCGCAGTCTTGCTGGTTCTGCATCTGCTGGCTGCCGCGTTTTGGGTCGGTGCTCTCCTGCCCTTACGCAAAGCAGCGCTCGCTTCCACTGGGGCCGATCTACTGCACCACTTTGGTAGTGCCGCTGCTTATGGAGTTGCCGTCCTGATTGTTGCGGGCGCAGCGCTCGCGTGGTTGCTTTCGGGTTCACTGGCCGCCTTGTTCGGAACGGCCTATGGATTGGTGCTTTTGGTCAAGGTAGTGATCGTTTCCGCCCTTCTTGGCATCGCGGCGCTGAACAAGCTGAGATTTGTTCCGGCTCTCAGGGCTGAGACGCGTGGCGCGACACTTGCTCTACGACGTTCGATTTCGATAGAGATTCTCGCTGTTGTTCTGATCCTGCTTGCAACGGCGACCCTAACCAGTGTGACGACACCTCCCATCAATCTCTGACGGCTTTGGGTCCGAAGCAGGAGCTGCAAATCCTTGTTACGAATGTCTGCTTTGGGCTGGAAGCGGCCATCCGAAAACCTTCCCCGGCAATACGGCGATGGCGCGAAACAAGCAAAGAATGAGACCCGAAGATATGGAGCCTCGAACCAAGAAAGTTGAAGGTTAATGCGCCCAAAGTTTTGGGCTAAAAATGCAACTCTTTGGGCGAAATGCAAAGCTATGGGCGCACCTACAAAAATTCAGAAGTCCAGATTTTCGACGCTCAGAGCATTTTTCTGTATGAATTCACGGCGCGGTTCCACGACATCACCCATCAATTTAGTAAACAGGTCATCAGCTTCGAGCATATCATTCACCCGCACCTGCAACAGCGTCCGTGCATCCGGGTCCAACGTGGTTTCCCACAGCTGATCTGGGTTCATCTCGCCCAGTCCCTTATAGCGCTGCAGGGACAGGCCCTTTTCACCCTCTTCCAGAATGGCACGCAACAGATCCAGCGGACCGTGGATGGCCTGCGACCGGTCGCGGCGGATCAGGGTTGCGGATGTGTTATAGATCTCCTGCAGGCTTTGGGTAAAGCTGCCGGTCTTGCGCGCTTCGCCCGAGCGCAGCATCGGGCCGTCCAGCGTACGCACCTCTTCAACGCCGCGCAGAATACGAGCCAGGCGGATGCCGTGATCCTGCGTGATCCGACCCTGCCAGCCACGTTCGTATTCCAATGCGATCAGGTCAAGACGGGCTGCGACCTTGTCGGCCACGCCTTGCAGATCGGCATCAACCGCACCGGGGACAAAGGCACCGGCCACGGCGGCCTGTTCCAGAATGTGGCGCGGATAGTGCGTCGGGAATGCATCCAGAACGCGTTTCAGCTGGCGCGCTTCGTCAACCACGCGCGCCAAGTCCTGGCCGGACAATTCCTCGCCCGAACCCAGTTTCAGCACCGCACCCTCGACGCCCTGATTGATCAGGTAGTCATCCAATGCCGCCTGATCTTTCAGATACACCTCGGACTTACCGCGCGCGACCTTATAAAGCGGCGGCTGCGCGATATACAGGTATCCGCCCTCGATCAGCTCTGGCATCTGCCGGAAGAAGAAGGTTAACAACAGCGTCCGGATATGTGCACCATCCACATCCGCATCCGTCATGATAACGATCTTGTGGTAGCGCAGCTTTTCGATATTGAACTCATCGCGGCCAATGCCCGTGCCCAGCGCCATTACCAGATTACCGATTTCCTGGCTCGACAGCATCCGGTCGAACCGTGCACGCTCCACGTTCAGGATTTTCCCACGCAGCGGCAACACGGCCTGTGTCAAACGATCCCGACCTGTCTGAGCCGAGCCGCCAGCCGAGTCCCCTTCGACCAGGAAAACTTCGGTCTTTGACGGGTCCTTCTCGGAACAATCCTTCAGCTTGCCGGCCAGATAGTTCACATCCATCGCCGTTTTGCGGCGGGTCAGTTCACGGGCTTTTCGTGCGGCTTCACGGGCCAGAGCAGCCTCGATGATTTTGCCCACGATGATTTTGGCTTCATTTGGGTTTTCCTCAAACCATTCAGCCAGCTTCTCGTTCACCATCCCTTCGACCGCCGGGCGGACCTCGGAACTGACCAGCTTGTCTTTGGTCTGTGAGGAAAACTTTGGATCCGGTACTTTGACCGACAACACGCAGGTCAGGCCCTCGCGCGCGTCATCGCCCGTAAAGCTGACCTTTTCCCTTTTCGCAATGCCGCTAGATTGGGCATAGTTGTTGATCGTGCGGGTCAGCGCACCCCGGAAACCCGCAATATGAGTACCGCCATCGCGCTGAGGGATGTTGTTGGTAAAGGGAAGAACTGACTCGTGATAGCTGTCATTCCACCACATCGCGATTTCGACACCGATATCGTCCCGCTCACCCTTGATATAAATCGGCTCGGGCATGGCAGACGACTTCGACCGGTCGAGGTATTTGACGAATTCCTTCACGCCGCCCTCATAAAACAGCTCGGTTTCCAGCCGTTCTGCGGGGCGTTCGTCGACCAGGATGATCCGCACACCCGAATTCAGGAAGGCAAGCTCGCGCAGGCGCTTTTCCAGCGTCTCGAACGAGTATTCGAGGTTCGAGAACGTATCAGTCGAGGCCAGAAAGCGCACCTCAGTCCCCGTACGGTCACCACATTCGCCGACCACTTTCAGATGCTCGACGGTTTCGCCCCCTTCGAACCGGGCAACATGTTCTTTGCCCTTGCGCCAGACGCGCAGTTCCAACCAGTTGGACAGCGCATTCACAACCGAAACGCCCACGCCGTGCAGACCACCAGACACTTTGTACGAGTTGCTGTCGAACTTACCGCCCGCATGCAGCTGGGTCATGATGACCTCGGCGGCGGACACGCCTTCTTCGGGATGGATATCCACCGGAATACCACGACCGTTGTCGCTGACTGAGACGCTGGAATCGGCGTGAATTTTCACTGTCACATGGTCGGCATGACCGGCCAGAGCTTCGTCAATTCCGTTGTCGACAACCTCATACACCATATGGTGCAGACCCGAGCCGTCATCGGTGTCGCCGATATACATGCCTGGGCGCTTTCGAACTGCCTCTAAGCCTTTGAGAACCTTGATTGAATCCGCGCCGTATTCTTGCGGTGCCTGTGCGTCTTCGGACATGCCGTTAGTACCTATATTATTTTGGTAACTTATACGTTCTCTGGTGGGGAATGTCACGCGATCCCCCAATATTTTGTGCCAGAGTTTGGATTTTCAGCCGATCAAAGCTGATCGAGGTCTGCGGCGATATCTGCGGCGATTTCCTTGGCGTCGACGTCTCTGCGTTCAGCGGACAATCGCAGGCCCAACAGGTCGGATTGATAGCGCGCCGCAAGCCGCTCTGGATCGTGGTCAGGACCGATCTCTCGGGCCTGTTGCGCCTGCCTAAACAGCGTTGCAAAACATTGCTTCATCTCAGCCATATGCCGGCTGGCTTTCTGCGCTAGCTGGTGATCCCTTGCCTGCAATTCGGCAAAGGTCTTGGCGAGCATACAGGCCTGCACCGGCGTTTGGCTGGAATCGATCACAATCTGCGGCTGCGTCTTTAACGCGGCCAGCGGCCCGATGTCTTCTGCCAGCGCTGTCAGCCGCGCTACACCGTCCTGCGTGTAACGTTCCAGCGCCAGCGCATAAAGCGCGTCTTTTGACCCAAAGGCCGCATAGAAACTGCCTGGCTTCAACTTCAGCTCGCGCTCCAGATCCTTCAACGACGTCCCGGCCCAGCCATGGCGCCAGAATATGTCGCGGGCCTGCGCGATCAGCGCGTCTCGGTCATAGGCAGGTTTGCGGGGCATCGACATCACCAATTCTTGAACGGTCACTCAAATATATACTTGAGTGATCGCTCAAGAAAGACTATTTCCGACTCAGACATCAAAAAATGGAGCATCCACATGGCCGATTTCCCATCCCACGACCTGACCACCGCCCCCGAAGGGTCCAAACCTCTGTTGGAAAAATCTCAGGCCGCGTTTGGCCGCTTGCCCGGCCTGCATAAGGTGATGGCCGAAAGCCCACAGCATCTGGAAGGCTACCAGGTTCTACATGGCCTCTTCATGCAGACCGATTTCGACAATGACGAAAAAACCGTCGTCTGGCAGACCATCAATGTCGAGAACGAGTGCCACTATTGCGTGCCCGCCCATACCGGCATCGCCAAGATGATGAAGGTGTCGGATGACATCACCGAAGCGCTGCGCAACGAAACCGCGCTGCCCAATGCCAAGCTCGAGGCGCTGCGGACATTTACGCTGCAGATGATGCAGACCCGTGGCAATCCCACCGAGGCGCAGCTGCAAGCCTTCTTTGACGCTGGTTATTCGCACCGCGCCGTGTTGGACGTGGTGCTGGGCCTGGCGCAGAAAACCATGTCGAATTACGTCAACCACATGGCACAGACCCCAGTCGACGAAGTAATGCGCGGCTTCTTGTGGGAACGTAAGGTCAGCGAACCGGCCTAATCGACGATCGAGCCCTCATCACCTTCGGTGACAACCAAGGTCTGGGCGCGGTCCCCCAATTCTGCAAACAGTTCAGGCCCGGTGCCCGTCATCCAGGCCTGAGCCCCCAACGCGCAAATCTCTTCATAAAGCGCGGCGCGGCGCCCGGCATCCAGATGGGCGGCAACCTCATCCAGCAACACAATCGGCGGTGCCCCGATCATCCCGGCCAAAGCGCGCGCGTTGGACAGGATCAGCGAGACCAGCAGCGCCTTTTGCTCACCGGTCGAGCAATCCTTGGCCGGAACGCCCTTGGCGGCAAAGACGCCGTACAGGTCAGACCGGTGTGGCCCGACCAGTGTGCGCCCCGCCGCCAGATCGCGAAAGCGGCTTTCATTCAGCCCCTCTCGCAGATCATCCGCCGTTTCCGGCATGGCACCTTCGGTTTGAACCAGCTCAAGATCAGCCGATGGAAAACCCGTTTCGGCCTGATCCTGTGCTGTGCGCAGATGATCCAGAGCGGCCATGCGCGCCACATGGATGCGATGTCCGGTTTCGGCCATCTGCCCCTCGAGCGCGGCGTACCAATGGGCATCGCGCACCTGTTCTTTCAGCAGCCGGTTGCGTTCGCGCATGGATTTTTCATAAATCAGTGAGGCTTCGGCGTGGGCAGGATCAAAGCTGAGCGCGATGCGATCGAGAAATCGCCGCCGCCCCTCAGCCCCCTCGATCCACAGCCGATCCATCGAAGGAATCAACCAGACAACCCGCGCCAGTTTACCCAGATCAATCTGACTGGCGGATTTGCCATCAATCCGAACCTGCCGCGCCGTGCCGCCTTCGGACCATGTCTCGATCTCGTAATGCTGTCCCTGTGCTTGCAGCAGACCGGATAGCTTCCAGCCCAGCGCCTCGGGGCGACGCGTCATCTCGGCAGCACTGGCCCGCCGCATGCCACGGCCGGGTGAAAACATCGAAACAGCTTCAAGGATATTGGTCTTACCCGCGCCGTTGGGTCCGTGAATGGCAACCGGGCGGCCATCCAGCGACAGGCGCGCCAGTTTGTGAGAGCGAAAATGCGAGACCGTCAGTTCGGTCAGGGCCAAGGTCATGACCCCTCTCTTTCCTCAGCGATCAGCCCCCAAAGCCGATCAGACACGCATCGGCATGACCACATAGACCGCGCTCAGGTCATTGCCCTCGCGCATCAGGGTCGGATCACCAGCGGAGTTGAACAGGAACACCGCGTTTTCGCGATCCACCTGAGAGGCAATCTCCAGCAGGTATTTTGCGTTGAAACCGATCTCGAGCCGTTCATCTGAATAAGCGACGGCCAGCTCTTCTTCGGCGGCACCGCTGTCCGGGGCATTGACCGAAAGAACCAGTTTATCCGTATCCAGCTGCAGCTTGACCGCGCGCGAACGTTCAGACGAGACCGTCGCAACCCGGTCGACGGCCTGAGCAAACTCAGCCGCATCCACTTCCAGTTGTCGCGTGTTGCCCTGCGGGATGACCCGTGTGTAGTCGGGGAATGTGCCGTCGATCACCTTCGAGGTCAGCGTGATATCCGGCGTTGCGAAACGCACCTTGGTTTCGCTGACGGAAACGGCGATATCCATCTCGTCATCATCCAACAGCTTGCGCATCTCACCCACGGTTTTGCGTGGCACGATCACGCCGGGCATATCCGCAGCCCCATCCGGAAGGTCTGCGTCAATGCGCGCCAGACGGTGACCATCGGTGGCCACACAGCGCAGCACCTTGCCGCCTTCGGAGCCATCTGAAACATGCATATAGACGCCATTCAGATAGTACCGCGTCTCTTCGGTTGAGATGGCGAATTTCGATTTGTCGAACAAACGGCGCAGCAATGCTGCCGAAGCCGTAAAGTTCGACTGGTATTCTGATGAGGCCATAACCGGGAAATCTTCTTTCGGCAGAGTCGCCAGAGAGAAGTTCGATCGCCCGGCTTCAACCGTCAGGCGACCCGCCGCACTGTCGGCGGTCAGGGTGACCAACGCGCCATCGGGCAGTTTGCGCACAATTTCGTGCAGGGTTGTGGCGGCAACCGTGGTGGCGCCGGCCTTTTCCACCTGCGCAGGGGCCTTGTCGACCACTTCGATATCCAGATCGGTGGCGCGGAACATGGCCTGATCGCCTTCGGCCTCGATTAGAACATTAGCAAGTATAGGGATCGTGTTGCGTCGTTCGACGACTGATTGGGCCTGGGAAACGGCCTTGAGAAGGGTGCCGCGTTCGATGCTGATCTTCATACCCTTAATTCCTCTGACTTGCGTGCCGAAAATGGGCGGGACTGGCACGTTAGCGCCTCCGCCCTGAGGCACAAGGATTTTTTATGGATTTCTGAGTCGGTTTGCCCGCAGGGTCAAGAGGCGCGTGACCCTGCGGTCACAGTTCATAGCCAACCGTGGACTATTGCGCACAAAAAAACGCCCCGGCTATCAGGATCCGGGGCGCCTGTTTAATGCCTAGAAGATACTCAGGCTTCCAGCGCGCGACGCAGCATTTCCACGTCTTCGGCGATTTGGCCATCGGTTGTCTTCAGTTCTTCGATGCGCTTGACGCCATGCATGACCGTGGTGTGATCGCGTCCGCCAAACCGACGGCCAATCTCGGGCAAAGAGCGGCTGGTCAGCTGTTTGCACAGATACATCGCCACCTGACGCGGGCGCGCATAGGAGCGCAAACGCTTGGGGCCTATAATGTCGCTAAGGCGGATATTGTAATATTCTGACACTTTGCGCTGAATCTCTTCGACGGTAATCTTGCGTTCTGACGCGCGCAGCACGTCCGCCAGGCAATCCTGCGTCAGCTCCATGTCGATCTCGCGCCCGACAAGCGAGGCAAAGGCAAATAGCCGGGTCAAGGCCCCTTCCAAAACACGCACATTGGTCGAGATGCGATGGGCCAGGAATTCCAGCACCCCATCTACGATAGTCACGTCAGGATAGGTGCGGCTGTATTGCTGAACCTTGGTTTGCAGGATGCCCAGACGCAGTTCGTAATCAGTGGGATGCAGATCAACGACCAGACCGCATTGCAGGCGTGATTTCACACGGTCCTCCAGGTCCTTGATCTCGCCCGGAGCGCGGTCGGCCGAGATGATGATCTGTTTGTTCTGGTCTACCAGCGCGTTGAAGGTGTGAAAGAACTCTTCCTGAGTCGAATCCTTTCCAGCGATAAACTGGACGTCATCAACCATCAGCACATCGACCGAACGGAACAGGTGTTTGAAGTCCATCATCCGGCGTTCCCGCAGCGCCTGCACAAAGCGGTACATGAACTGTTCCGCCGACAGGTACAGAACATTCAATTCGGGATGTTTGGTCTTTAGTTCCCAAGCGATGGCATGCATCAGGTGGGTTTTACCCAGGCCGACACCGCCATACAGAACCAGCGGGTTAAAAGTCACGGGGCCACCTTCGGACACACGACGCGCGGCGGCATGGGCCAGCTCGTTGGGTTTGCCGACCACAAAGCTGTCAAACGTGAAACGAGAATCCAACGGCGCCGCCTGCAGGGATTCCAACGCATCATTCGCGGTCGCGGATAAAGTCTGCGTTTGCGCTTCCTGAACGCGGGCAGGCGCAGTTGCCACGTCGTTCGAAGGACGTACCGGCGAGTTCGCTGCCACTCGGAACGCGAGGCGCTGTACAGATTCTCCAGCGGTGTTCATCTCATACAGGATAAGATCCGCAAAATTCTGGCTCACATAATTGCCCATAAAGTTCGTCGGAACCGAGAACACCGCTACACCGTCCTGCAGCTCTTGGAATTCAAGAGGCTCGATCCAGGTGGTATAGTTGTTCTTTCCGATCGCCTTGAGCAGTTTGTTACGCAGTAGTCCCCATTTCTCTTGTGTCATTAAGCGCCTCACGCATCCCATTCTTTATTGGCCTGTCGGCCTTATTACTAAGCCCCGGTCGCCCGGATCACGATGTCACTCGCAAAAGGATACCCTGCGCCAAACCGCAGAAGTTTGGCGGGTTTGTCCCTGAAAGTCAGCACAATCCAAACTCGTGACATCCAGCACCTGAATATCCCGAAAAGCGGCCTGCGCTTCGCAATCTTATCTTTAGACAGGGCTCGGATCCTCGGTTACCCCAAGACCCTCAGCAGATCAGCAAACCGGTTTATCCGGATGCCAACATTCGTTCCTCGACCGCTCTGATGCCCGTCAGTACAATCGCAGGAACAGCCTGTCCCCCCAAGCGAGTGAATCGCTGTATCAGTGGTAACAAGAGGCCGACGTCTGCGGCAACGAAACTCTGATATTGACTCGGGTCTTTGTGCGAAAGAATCTCTCGGCAACGTGAAGACGCGGTATTCTGGCAACAGCAAAAGGGCGCCGCGATATGCGACGCCCTTCGGAATAGTTCAGCCATGCTTACGTGACCCTAGGTCACATAAAGACTCAGCTCAGCGCTTTGACGCGGGCCGACAGACGGGACATTTTGCGGGAGGCTGTGTTCTTGTGGAAGACGCCCTTTGTGACGCCGCGCATCAGTTCGGGCTGAGCTGCGCGCAGAGCAGCAGTTGCTGCGTCCTTGTCACCGGATGCGATTGCTTCTTCTACTTTGCGCAGATAGGTGCGGATACGCGAACGACGCGCTTTGTTAACGGCGAAACGCTTTTCGTTCTGACGAGCGCGTTTTTTTGCCTGGGGCGAATTTGCCATGTGTCTCTGACCTTTGTTCGGTACGGTTATGTAGAATGCGCGCCGCGGATATCCGCACCGGATCAGAATCACGAGTGTGAGTCGGGCCAAGCGGGCCGCACGCGCATGTATAGCGGCGGTGCATAGCCAAGTTTTCAGGCTTTGCCAAGCCGATTCTTCACTGCTGAACCGCGGGCAAGAAAAAGGCGGGCTCAGCCCGCCTGTTCGATACATATTTCGTGGCCGGTTTACTTGTCCCGGAACTGAGCCGAGCGTTTTTCCAGAAAGGCTGCCATGCCTTCTTTCTGGTCCTCGGTGGCGAACATCGAATGGAACACCCGGCGCTCGAACAACATACCTTCGCTCAACGGCACTTCATAGCTGCGGTTGACCGCCTCTTTTGCCGCCATGGTCGACAGTTGCGATTTCTCGGCAATTTTCTGGGCCACACCAATGGCTTCTTCGATCAACTTCTTGGCCGGTACAATCCGGCTGACAAGACCAGAACGTTCAGCCTCTTCCGCGTCCATGAAGCGACCGGTCAGATTCATGTCCATCGATTTTGACTTGCCGACGAACCGGGTCAGACGTTGGCTGCCGCCCAGCCCTGCAATAACGCCCAGATTGATTTCAGGCTGGCCAAACTTGGCAGTATCGGCGGCAATGATGAAATCGCACAGCATCGCCAATTCACAGCCACCGCCCAGCGCATAACCCGCAACTGCTGCAATGATAGGTTTGCGGATGGCCGAGATACGATCGTTGGCCTCGGCAAACAGGTTGACAGTGAAGACGTCAACAAAGCTCATCTCGGACATTTCCTTGATGTCCGCACCTGCGGCAAAGGCCTTGTCCGAGCCGGTGATGACGACGCAGCGTACCTTGTCGTTTCCATCCGCCTCTTCCAACGCGGTGCACAATTCACCCAGCAACTGAGTGTTCAGCGCATTCATCGCATCGGGGCGGTCGAGTTTGATGAGGGCGACGTGGTCTTCGATTTCGACGATGATCGTCTCAAAAGCCATGAGTTAAAGCTTCCGGTTGTTCCGTTCAGGTACGATTCCTTACCACGCGAAAAACTTGGATCAAGCTATCTTTGGCATTGCACACAATAGAAGGATGAGCGACCGGACTGGGTGATTCTCTTGATTTCTGCCCCGCACCCCCCTGTCCGGCAGGGCGCACCCTCGCGCCCGTAGACATCAAAGCTGTGCTGAAAATATCCAAGTTCTCCATCGGCTTGCCGGAAATCCCGCAGCGACGATCCACCTGCCTCGATCGCCTCCTGCAGCACTTGACGAATGATCGGAACCAACCCGGCAACGCGGGTTGAAGAAATCTGTCCCGCTTTGCGACGTGGCGACACTCGACCCCGATACAGCGCTTCGCAGACGTAGATATTGCCCAGTCCTGCAACGATTCCCTGATCCAACAGCGCTGATTTGACCGGTGTGTTCTTGCCTTTGAACGCTTCGATCAGATGCTGTTCATGAAAATCATTGCCCAAAGGCTCCGGTCCCAGGACCGATAACAGCTTATTATGCTCGGCGGTTGCCGTAGGTAGCAGGTCCATCGCACCAAACCGACGTGGGTCATTGAAGGTGATCCGGGCACCATTGGCCATGTGAAACACCACATGGTCATGTTTCTCGGGCATGGGATGGGTATGCGCAAATTGACCCAGCGGATCACCCGAGACCGTCATTCGCCCGGACATGCCCAGATGAATCAGTAACGTTTCGCCACTGCTAAGATCAGCTAGAATGTACTTGGACCGCCGCCGCAACCGATCGACCCGCTGGCCGGTCAGCCGTTCGGCCATCCGGTCAGGAAACGGCCAGCGCAAATCGGGGCGATTTACATCCGCCTGTTCGATCACGATACCTTCCATCGCCGGGGACAGGCCGCGTCTTACTGTCTCGACCTCGGGCAATTCGGGCATTTCCTGGCTCCTATTCCAAAGGGCCGCATTGTGCCCGGTTCTTATGGCCCTATAACAGAGGCGAAATTCGACAAACGGCAAGGCAAATGTCCGACAACAGCGACAAGACCACTCATTTCGGGTTCGAAACCGTGCGCGAGGCCGACAAGGCCGGGCGCGTGCAGGGCGTGTTCAACTCGGTCGCCTCAAAATACGATGTGATGAACGATGTCATGTCGATGGGCATTCACCGGATCTGGAAAGACGCAATGATGGACTGGCTGGCCCCACGCCCCGGTCAGCGCCTGCTGGACGTTGCGGGCGGCACCGGCGATATCTCGTTCCGGTTCCTGAAACGCGCAGGCCGTGGCCATGCCACCGTTCTGGACCTGACCGAGCCGATGCTGATCGAAGGCCGACAGCGTGCCGAGGCGGATCAGATGTCAGACAGTCTGAATTGGGTGGTGGGCGATGCGATGGCCCTACCGTTCGAGGATAACACCTTTGACGTCTACACGATCTCCTTCGGCATCCGAAACGTGACTCGCCCGCAAGAGGCATTGAACGAGGCCTACCGCGTATTGAAACCCGGCGGCCGCCTGATGGTTTTGGAATTCAGCCAGTTGCCCAATGACGGGCTGCAGAAACTCTATGACCTCTATAGTTTCAATGTCATCCCGCGCATGGGGAAACTGATCGCCAATGATTTTGACAGCTATCAGTATCTGGTCGAATCGATCCGTAATTTCCCGGATCAGGATACTTTCCTGAACATGGTCCGCACCGCCGGGTTCGACAACGCGAAATACCGTAACCTGACCATGGGCATTGCCGCGCTGCATTCCGGCTGGAAAATCTGATGCGCGGCCCTCACAATATCATCCGCTTGATCCGGACCGGCGCGACGCTGGAACGGACAGGTGCCATGAATGTCGTTCTGGACGCGTTCGAAGCACCACGCGCCCTGCGCGTTCTGGCCCACACCCTGGGCAAACCCTTTCAATGGCTGGGTTACAAAGGCGATCCGTCGATGCCCCCAGCCACCCGTGCCCTCACCGCCCTGGGACCTGCCTATATCAAGTTCGGTCAGGTTCTGTCCACGCGGCCCGACGTGGTTGGAGACGAACTGGCCGAACAGCTACGCGTGCTGCAGGACAAACTGCCCCCGTTCTCCAAGGCCGAGGCCATGGCCGAGGTCGAGAAAGAGCTTGGTCAACCCGTCGTAGAGATATTCGATGAGTTCAGCGAACCGATTGCGGCCGCCTCAATCGCCCAGGTCCATAAGGCCAAGTTGGTCAGCACAGGCGAGGATGTCGCCGTCAAGGTTTTGCGGCCGGGGATCGAACGTGCCTTCCGCAAGGATGTTGATGCGTTCTATTTCGCTGCCCGAATCGTGCAACTCTTCGCCCCCGGCGCGCGCCGCCTGCGCCCGATGGAAGTGATCGAACATTTCGACGGCGTCGTGCGTGGCGAGCTGGACTTGCGTCTGGAAAGCTCGGCTGCCTCGGAATATGCCGCAAACACCAAGGACGATTCCGGATTCTGGTTGCCCCCCGTGGTCTGGTCCCTGTCGGCGCGTCGGGTAATGACACTCAGCTGGGCAGATGGCATCCCGCTGGGCGACAATGGCGCACTGGATGCAGCCGGTCATGACCGCCGCGATCTGGCCGAACGCGTGCTGCGCCTGTTCCTGCTGCATGCTCTGCGCGACGGCTATTTCCACGCTGACATGCACCAGGGTAACCTGAAGGTCGCGGCAAATAGCGATATCATTGCCTATGACTATGGCATCATGGGCCATATCGACGAATACACGCGCCGGGTCTATGCCGAGATTCTCTTTGGCTTTATCCGCCGCGACTACAAGCGCGTGGCCGAGGTGCATTTCGAGGCCGGATATGTCCCTGCCAATCAGGATGTCGATGAATTCGCCCGTGCTCTGCGCGCGGTTGGAGAGCCGATCTTTGGTATGAACGCCACCCATATCTCAATGGGACGGTTGCTCAGCTATCTGTTCGAAGTCACTGAACGCTTCGGCATGGAAACCCGTACCGAGCTGATCCTGCTTCAGCGTACAATGGTTGTGGTCGAAGGCGTCGCGCGCTCACTCGACCCGCAAATGAACATCTGGGAAGTCGCCCGGCCCGTGGTCGAAGACTACATCAAACAATCCATCGGCCCCCGCGCCGCACTTCGCGATCTTGGCAAAACAGCAATGGTTCTGGCCCGGTTTGGTCCGCGGCTTCCAGCACTGGTAGAAAACGCATTGATTTCCCAAACCCAAAAGGATGAGCCGACCCGGTCGCGCCTATGGTCCGTTGCCTTGCCCGCCACCATTGGTGCCGCTACCGGCGCGGCCCTCGTCCTATTGCTGACAAGCTTCAGCTAAACCCAATCCCGCCCGCTTCATCCGACCAAAAATACCTTCGGGGGAATTGCGCCACAGGCGCGATGGGGGCCAGACAGCCCCCCTGCTTGGTTCGGTTTCAGAGCAGCTCAAAGGCAATGGCAATGCCCTGACCGCCACCGATGCACATGGTGACCAAACCCTTGGACCCGCCCGTGCGCTCCAGCTCATACAGGGCTTTCAGCGTTATAATCGCACCGGTTGCTCCCACCGGATGGCCCAGCGCAATCGCCCCGCCATTCGGGTTTACCTTGGCGGCATCCAAGCCCAGCTCTTTGTTCACGGCCAACGCTTGCGCGGCAAAGGCTTCGTTGCTTTCGATCACATCGAAATCACCCAGCGTCAGGCCCGTCCGCGCCATCAGGTTTTGCACCGCAGGAACCGGACCAATGCCCATCACCTCGGGGCGTACGCCTGCGTGGCCATAGCCCAGAATGCGTGCCTTGGGTTTCAAGCCGGCCTTCTCGGCCGCCTCCGCCGTGGCCAGTACCATCGCCGCCGCACCATCGTTGATGCCCGACGCGTTGCCTGCCGTCACCCGGCCATCCTTGCGGAAGGCAGGACGCAGCCCGGCCAGCGCCTCGGCGGATGTCTGTTTGGGATGCTCGTCGACCATGAAATCGACCATGTCGCGCTTGACCTTGACCTGAACCGGCGTGATCTGGCTTTGGAAATACCCCGCCTCCAGCGCAGCCGCCGCACGGGTTTGGCTGGCCATCGCGAATTCATCCATCTGCTCACGGGTGATCTGGTGCTCATCAGCAACGTTTTCGGCCGTAATGCCCATATGGCCAGTGCCAAACGGGCAGTTCAACGCGCCCAGCATCATATCCATCGAGGTGACATCGCCCATCTTCGCTCCCCAGCGCGCCTGTGGCACGATATACGGACTCCGCGACATGCTTTCGGCGCCACCAGCTACAGCGAATTCGGCGTCGCCCAGCATCAGGGACTGTACCGCCGACACAATCGCCTGCGCACCGGACCCGCACAGACGGTTTACGTTCATCGCGGGCGTTTCAACGGGGATACCGGCCTGCTTGGCCGCGGCGCGTGACAGGTACATGTCGCGTGGTTCGGTATTAATGACATGACCGAACACCACATTGCCGATTTGCTCGGGCGCAACTCCAGATCGCTCCATCGCCGCTTCAGTCACAACGGTCGCCAGATCAATCGGCGCAGTTGAAGCCAAGGCGCCACCAAATGTGCCAATCGCGGTGCGCGCACCATCAAGAATGACGATATCTTTCATGTCTCTTCTCCTCGTGGATTTGCGGGCACTATGCATCCAGCCATTGGAACTGTCCCATAGGACGTACCGTCACAAGCGGAATTGACATGAGGCCACCAAACGCGCATGAGATTCCGTCATGACGGAAAATTCAGACGATATCCTGACGCGCCTGCCCGCCCGCCTGAAAGAGGCCCGCCGCGCCAAAGGCCTGTCGCTGGAAGCTGTGGCCAATCTCAGCGGCGTGTCCCGATCCATGGTCAGCCAGATCGAACGCGGTGAAAGCAGCCCGACGATCTCGACCCTGTGGAACCTGACCCGCGCCCTGCAGGTGGACTTCGCTGGCCTGCTGGAAGAGGCCAATAACGCCGATCAGATCGAAACCCTGCGCAGCGACGAAGTGCCCAGCATCGACAATATGGGCCAGAATTGCCGCATCCGCATCCTCTCCCCGCCCGAAGAGGCCGGTGGCCACGAGGTCTACGATATCCGCTTTGACAGTGATGGCGCGCTGAACAGCCAACCACACGCCCGCGGCGCGCATGAACAGTTGACGGTACTTGAAGGTGCGGTGCGCGTCACCTCGGGCAGTGCCGTCAGCGAACTGAACCAGGGCGACACCGCGCGATACGCGGCCGACGTTCTGCACTCAATTACTGCCAAGAAGCCAGCAAGGGTGTTCCTGATCGTCAAAAACGCCTGACACCGGCGCATTTCCGCCTTTACGGAAATTTTTCCTTCATACTGTAATTCCCCTATTTGGGAATTTCATCCGTTATGTTAGACATGCGACTCAGTTGAACGGAGATCGCCATGTCAGATGCATTCCTGTCCCATGTCACCGACACCCTCGTGCAGATCGAAGCGGAGGGTCTGTACAAGCGTGAACGAATGATCACCTCGCCCCAGGGCGGCGAGATTACTGTGGGCGACAGGCAGGTCATCAATCTGTGCGCCAACAATTATCTGGGTCTGGCCGATCATCCGGCACTGATCGCCGCCGCCAAAGACGCGATGGAACCCAAAGGGTTCGGCATGGCCTCGGTCCGGTTTATTTGTGGCACACAGGACATTCACCGTGAGCTGGAACAGAAGCTGGCACAATTCCTGAATAAGGACGATGCGATCCTGTTTGCAGCCTGTTTTGATGCCAATGGAGGGCTGTTTGAGCCCTTGTTAGGGCCTGAAGATGCCAT
The DNA here is from genome assembly GCF_059610805.1 of Ruegeria sp. CDSC025. Taxonomy (NCBI): domain Bacteria; kingdom Pseudomonadati; phylum Pseudomonadota; class Alphaproteobacteria; order Rhodobacterales; family Roseobacteraceae; genus Ruegeria; species Ruegeria sp. CDSC025. Next base: position 84,057 of record NZ_JBXWOJ010000007.1, read on the forward strand.
AATCTCGGACGGTCTGAACCATGCCTCAATCATCGACGGGGTACGGTTGTGCAAGGCCAAACGTTATCGTTATCTGAACAACGACATGAACGATCTGGAGGCCTGGCTGAAGCAGGCACGCGAGGACGGCGCGCGTCACATCATGATCGCGACAGACGGTGTGTTTTCGATGGATGGCTATCTGGCTAACTTGCCGAAAATCCGCGAACTGGCGGACAAATATGACGCCATTGTCATGGTCGATGACTGCCATGCCACCGGATTCATGGGTCCGAACGGGGCCGGTACACCGGATCATTTCGGTGTCGCTGTTGATATTCTGACGGGAACCTTGGGCAAGGCACTTGGGGGGGCAATCGGCGGTTATATCGCCGGGCCGCAGCCGGTGATCGACCTGCTGCGGCAGCGGGCGCGGCCCTATCTGTTCTCAAATTCGCTGCCGCCTTCAATCGTTGCTGCCGGGATCGAAGCCATCCGTCTGGTCGAAGAGGGCGACATGCTGCGCGCGCAACTGTTCAGCAACGCCAAATATTGGCGCGCGGGGTTGGAAAAGTTGGGTTTTGACCTTCTACCCGGCGAACACCCGATCATCCCGGTTAAGCTGGGCGAAGCACAACTGGCGCAGGACGTGGCCGCAAAGCTGTTTGACGAAGGCGTTTATGTTTCGGGCTTTTTCTTCCCCGTCGTCCCGCGCGGTAAGGCACGGATCAGAACGCAGATGAATGCGGCGCTGACAAAGGATGAGCTGGACCGTGCGCTGGCCGCCTTTAGCAAGGTCGGCAAAGAGCTGGGGATCATCTGATGCGACCCAATACGATGAAAGCGCTGGAAAAATCCAAGCCCGAGGAGGGCTTGTGGATGGTGCAGGCCCCGGTGCCCGAGATCGGCCCTGATGAAGTGCTGATCCGCATCAACAAGACCGGCATCTGCGGCACCGATATCCACATCTGGAACTGGGACGACTGGGCCGCCGCAACTGTGCCCACCCCAATGATCACCGGCCATGAATTTGCCGGTGAAATCGTTGAGATCGGGCGCAACGTGACCGGGCTTGAGATCGGCCAGCGCTGCTCCGGCGAGGGGCACCTGATCACAACCGACAGCCGCCAAAGCCGTGCTGGCAAGTTCCATCTGGATCCCGGCACGCGCGGAATCGGCGTCAATGAACAGGGTGCCTTTGCGCAATACCTGAAACTACCTGCCTTCAACGTGGTGCCCCTGCCCGATGACATTCCCGACGAAATCGGAGCCATTCTCGACCCGTTGGGGAATGCTGTGCACACCGCACTCAGTTTTGATCTGCTGGGTGAGGATGTGCTGATCACCGGTGCAGGCCCCATCGGCATCATGGCCGCCGCCGTGGCCCGCCATGCAGGCGCGCGGCATGTGGTGATCACCGATATCAATCCGGACCGCTTGACGCTGGCTGCGCATGTTGTGCCAACATTGCGCCCTGTCGATGTGACCAAGGAAGATTTGCAGGACGTGATCGCCGAACTGGGCATGCAGCAGGGTTTTGACGTCGGGCTAGAGATGTCAGGTTCACAAATTGCACTGGACCAGATGGTCGAGGCACTGGTGATGGGCGGCAAGATCGCTCTGCTGGGCATCCCACCTGGAAAATCCCCCGTGGACTGGTCCCGCATCGTATTCAAGGCCATCACCATCAAAGGTGTCTATGGGCGCGAGATGTTCGAGACCTGGTATAAGATGATTGCCATGTTACAGAACGGTTTGGATGTCAGCCGAGTGATCACGCACCGTTTCAAGGTTGATGAATTTGCCAAGGGCTTTGGCGAGATGAAATCAGGTCGATCCGGCAAGGTTGTTCTGGATTGGACCTAACCCTCTGGCGTTAAACGGCTTCACCCCCTAAACAGGAGGGAACTCAGGTGTTTGGAGGCGCAGATGAGCGACAAGGACAACCGGTATCTTGAACGCGGGATCGAGGACACTCTGGTCACGGATTTCGCCGAAACCCACCGCAAGAGCTATGGCGACTTCCTGCAGCTCAAAACCCTACTGAATCTGCAAAAGACGTTTCAGGATCCCGCGCAACCAGATGAGATGCTGTTCATCATCATCCATCAGGTCAGCGAGCTGTGGCTGAAGCTGATGCATCACCAGCTGGTCGAAGTGCGCCGCTTTCTGCAAGAGGACGAATTTGGCCCGGCAATGAAGAATCTCGACCGGGTCAAAGCAATCCAGCGGCAGTTGATTTCCGCGTGGGAAACGCTTCTGACCATGACCCCCGCCGATTACATGACCTTTCGGCAAGCACTTGGCAGCTCCTCGGGATTTCAAAGCTATGGCTATCGTCAGATTGAATTCATTCTGGGCAACAAGGATGCCTCGACCCAGAAGGTTCACCAGCATGATCCCGAAGTCATGGAATTATTGGATGCCGCACTGACCAAGCCTTCGCTTTACGACGAAGTGCTGCACATGCTGGCCCGGCAAGGGTTTGACGTGCCTGATGACCTGCTGAACCGTGACTTTGCACAACCCTATTCCGGCGACCCGCGCGTGGTGAAAATCTGGGCTCAGGTGTTTCACAATACCGATCAGTATTGGGACCTCTATGCGCTGGCCGAAAAGCTGATGGACGTGGAATCCCTGTTCCAGCGCTGGCGGTTTGACCATGTCACTGCGGTCGAGAGAGTTATTGGCAACCAGCCAGGTACAGGCGGGTCTAGCGGTGTGTCGTTCCTGCGCAAAGCGCTGGACTTGCGATTCTTTCACGATCTCTACGATGTGCGCACCGAATTGATGTATAGCGGGCAGGAGTAGGCGATGCTGTATCGTGGTTTCACTCAGACAGAGCTGGAGCAGGAGTATTCTCCCAGTTCGATGGTTGGCGGCGATCTGACACCCTATCTTGAAAGCTACGCCGCGCTGAGTGCGCAGAACCGCGCCCGGATGGAATGCCGGGAAAACCTGCCCTTCGGCGAAACATCTGAACAGGTGCTCGACTTCTTTCCTGCGTCGACGGCCAACGCTCCGCTGCATGTCTTTATTCACGGAGGTTACTGGCAGGCGCTCAGTCAGCGTGAGTCCGCGATGATGGCCCCTACACTGGTGGAAAACGGGCAAGCCTTTGCAACGCTGAACTATACGCTCGCACCTGAGGCCCGACTGGATCAGATGATCAAAGAGTGCCGCGATGCCCTGCTTTGGCTGGGATCACAGGCGACGGCCCTTGGGTTCGATCCGGCGCAGATCACCTTGTCGGGGCACAGCGCCGGGGCACATCTGGCGGCCATGATGATGGCGACTTCAGCCGATGCGCTAGCCCGCGCCGGCTTGCGGGTACGAGAGGTGATTCTGATCAGCGGCGTCTATGATCTTGAACCGATCAGCCTGACGCCGGTGAATGACCCGCTGCAACTGACCCCGGTCGAAATACACGATCTCTCACCCATTCTGCACCTGCCCGCCCCCGGTCCGCGTTACCATATAACCGTCGCCGAGCGTGACACACCCGAATTCATTCGTCAAAGCCGGGACTATGCGGAATTGCTGCGTAAGGGCGGGCATTCTGTCAGTTTTGATCTGCAGAAAGGGATGCAGCATTTCGACATCATCATGCACGCAAGCACGTTCCTGCCGGCTCCTCGGTAGTCATAGGTGTTGGGCGAAAGAATATTCTGACCTTTGCGTCATGCACTGAGCAAGTCGCCATATCCCTGCATTTGTGGCGGTACCGCAAGTGTCCGGTTTGAGCCCAGAGTGACAGATGCTGCGCTAGCTAGGAATGGCAGCGGTGCGCCAATGTCGACTCTGCAAAGTTGAACGAACGGAGTACACGGAACTTTTATCGCGCTCTCATCCATTCTGGTGCAGAATTCTCCAAACCGATCGATGATCGAATTCGCAGTTGGTGAAAAAAATCACGCTTTGACTGTCATCTGAAGCATTAGTCACTGGCTCAAAAGAGCCGAAAGCTGCTTCGCTCCCTTCTGAAGTATGCCCAGAAACGACATCAGACTGTTGACGTCATGACGTTGTGTCGGCGCGTGAACCGAAAGTGTGCCTACCAATCGGCCTTGTCCATCCTGAACGGGTACTGCTAGGGCAGTCATTCCGGTCATGAATTCCTCGTCATCGGTGGAATAACTATTCTCAGAGATACGTCGGATCTCCGATCGCAATGCCTTGGGATCGGTCAGCGAGCGTTCGGTTTGTGGTTGTAGATGTCCTGCCGAAAGAAACCCATCCAGCTTTCTTTGCCGTAGTGTGGACAGGTACATCTTGCCGCTGGCCGTGCAATGGAAGGGCACCTGTGTCCCGACCGGCAGTTGAATTCGCAGGGGCCACTTCGTTTCCACCCGGTCGAGATAGATCATGCCCTCGCGGTCTGGAATGGCGAGATTACATGTCTCGCCAACAGTTTCAGCCACACTGCGCAAGATCGCCAGTCGCGCAGTGCGCAAATGCTCGGACGACATAGTGTTGACCGATAGCAGTCGCAGCCGGTGTCCCGGGCCATATGATCTGCCATCGAGATCCCGCTGCAGAAACCCTTCGGCTTCTGCGGTTTGCAGCAGACGGTGAATTGTTGGCTTGGCCAGACCTAATGCCTCAATCAGATCCGATGGTTTTACGGAAACGCCACGCCGCGCCACCTCCTCGAGGATCAGCAGGAGGCGGAGGTTGGTCGGTATTTGAGTTTCTTTTTCTTGTGTTTCCGTCTCGGCCATCCTGCAACAGTCTAGCTATTTGGAAGCAGTATCAAGGCCAGATCGGGCACAAGCGACACTAAAATCCAAACCGAAAGAAGCGCCACCAGATAGGGTACCGTATACCGAAGCAACCGGAAATAAGGTACTCCTGTTACTCCTGAAGCCACATAGAGGTTCAGCCCATAAGGTGGTGTGATGAATCCAATGGACGCCCCCACAAGGAAGATCACCGAGAAATGGATTGGATCAATCCCAACCGAGGCCGCGATTGGCGCAAGAATTGGGGCGAGAATTATGGTTACAGGTAGGCTTTCCAAAACCATACCCGAGAAGAAGACAATCACCATCGACGTGAACAGAACCGCATAGTACCCACCCATCGAGGTTACAAAATCTCCAATGGTTTGTTGCGCGCCGAGCAATGACAAGATCTGTTGCATCACAACTGATATCGCGATCAGCGGCGCAAGGATGCCGGTGATCTGGGCCGAGCGGATGACGATCGAGGGGATCTCGGGGATCGTAAAGCCTTCGACCACGAACATTTCGGCGTAACTCTTCTCGGTTGGCGATATGTCGTTTCTGGCCCCCATAATCCGGTTGATCGGATAGCTGACCAAACCAGCGATCACACAGAAGCCAACTGTCACGCCCGCGGCTTCTGTCGGGGAAAACTTGCCTGTGTAGATGCCCCACAGCACCAGCCCAATGGCGAAAAATCCAAGCCAGGCGCCAAATGCCGTTTTCAGTACCCGGTTGAGCTGCAAAGGGATCAGATGACCCCACCCGTTCATGCGGCAAATGATCCAGCACGCGAATTGCATACCAAAGACCATGAGCGCGCCCGGAAGAATGCCCGCCACGAACAACTCGGAAATAGGAAGGTTCATCAAGAAGCCATAGACGATGAAGATAATGGACGGCGGGATTATGATCCCTACAGTACCCCCTGCCGCAGCGGTCGCCGCGCTGAACCGTTCGTCATAGCCACCTTTGACCATCTCGGGGTGCAGCATCGAACCAATTGTGGCTGTCGTCGCCGAGTTTGATCCCGAAATCGCTGCGAATAACCCGCAGGCACCAAGCGATGCCATCGCCAACCCACCACGTATCCAGCCCAGACAGGCATAGGCGAAATCGCTGAGCCTTCGGGCAATACCAGACTTGTTGATCAGGTCTCCGGTCAGGATAAAGAGCGGCATCGCGAGCAGGGCAAAGCCTTTGTTGAACACGTTCAACAGTTCGGCCCCCATATTGTCCAGCGTCAAGCCAAGGACGAATGAGCAGCCGATCACCCAATAGCCGATGACCAAAAACACCGGCACGCCCAGCATGAACAGAAAGGTAACCCCAAGTGAGATCAGTGTAACCAAAGTTCCGTCTGTCATCAGTCTGCTCCGATCACGGCCTGCTTGATCAGCGGCTCACCTGTTTTCCAGTTTTGCAGATCGTCGGTGAGGTTCTGAAACACACGCCCGATCATCAAAAAGAACGAAAGAGGCGCGGCCAGCAAAAACCACCACTGCATGATATTGTCCGTGCCGAGAACGATCTGAAAATTCGACGCCGATAACGCAACCAGTCGCGTGGTCGTCACGATGACGATCACCGCAAAGATGAACCACAGCACTGCATCAAGGATCAAACAGGCCAACTGCCCGCCTCGGGGCATTGCGGTGCGGAACTCATTGAAACTCAGATGCGTCCGCAGGCGAACATTGTACGTGGCCCCGAACCACGCCATCACCATAAACAACAAGGGAGGGATAGTGGTGGACCACGGTTCTTGATCGTTGAACACGAATCGGTCGATCACGCCCCAGAAAATGATCAACGCAATGGCGAGGTAAGAATATACCATTACCGACCGCTCCAGATGGCGCTCGATAAACGGCACTGTCCGATAGATCAGCATGATCACGAATCCGCCCATGGCTGAAACAACCGCGCCCAACACCCATGCGGCGTCCGATTCCAGCGCTGATTGAATCTCGAACGAATCCTGGCTGAGAAAGGCACTGAAGATCGCGCCTGTGTCTGCCCAAAACGACATGTACCCCGTCCTCCCAGTCGGTGTGTATTAGAACCGGCCCGCTTGGGGCCGGTTCGTCTTTTGTATCAGGCTTCGCCTTTCCACCAACGGCGCGGTTCTACGTTTTCCGGCAGGGTGTCTGCCGGAATCTCACGCGCGATGTCGTAGATTTCCTGATAGGTATCGATGCCACCGGCCCATTTGTTCAAACGCTCACGCCACTGCGCCCAGGGTTCGGGGTTGTAGTTCGGGGCGCACATCTCTTCGGCCAGTTTGATCTGATCATCTGGCAGGAATGCCGGACGTACTCCATTTTCGGCGAAGATAGTATCAGGCAGCTGCGGTTCCGAGAAACCCACAGTGTTCAGCAAAGCCGCTTCATTGGCACCTTGAATCAAAGCCTGCGTAAAGTAGGAAGACTCCATCACAGCATCCTGCAGCTCCCCGCCCAGACTGTCGAACACTTTGGCCGACATTGAGGTATGTTCAGTGCCGCAGAAGAATTTCAGGTTGACTGACTGCGACACCACTGGAGCCATGTTGGCATATGCGACGGCCGATGCCCACGTTTCAGCCCCGTCGATCAGACCAGTCTTCAACGCATCCAGAGTTTCTTCCCATGCAACCGGTACCGGATTCAGGTTCAACAGCTGCATCGCAATGCGTCCCAGCTGTGTACCCGTCACACGGTTCTTTGTGCCGAACAGCTCTTCCAGTTTGGTGACGGTCGGCTTGTCGGCAAAGGTCGAACCCATTTGCAGGCCGCGCAATTCACAGTGGGTAAACAGGAACTTCAGGCCGTGCCGTTTCTCAAGCGGATCACGCAGAATGCGCTGGCTCGCCGGGCTGTAGAAGAAGTGATACTGCGCTGCCCGGCTGGGGAACATGTAAGCATAGTCCAGCACGTTGAGATACGGCGCGCCTCCAGCCGAGTTCTGGGTCGAGGCCGCGTAAATATCAACAATGCCCTGCTGGGTTTTTTCAACACAGCTCAGCTGGCCGCAGATCTGGTTATCACCAATGAACTCGATCCGAATTTCACCGTCCGTGCGCTCTTCCAGATCGCGTGCAAACTCGATCGCGCCGGCGCGTTCGATCAGCAGATTGCGGGTGTTAAAGCCCGATGCGCCAAATTTAAGCGTGTGCTTTGGCTCTTTCGAGAAGCGCTTTTCATAGGTTGATTCGGCTGCCTGCGCCAGATTCGCCAGGCTCATCGCGCCACCGAACCCACCTGCCGCCAGCAGTGTCGAACTCATGCCATACCGCCCGGCCACACGAAAAAAATCTCGCCGGGAAATGCCACTTAGTTTCTTACCGATCTCCATTGCCTACCTCCCTGATCGCAATTAATGAGACGTTTTGTATCAAAAAAGGCTAGTATATTTCTCGCATCTTGCATAGAGTTTTTTTCAGTCGCGTCGGGAGGAGACAGTTATGGAAGTCGATTATGCGGTAGTCGGAGCAGGATCTTCGGGCTGTGTCATTGCCAACCGTTTGAGTGCTGATCCCAATACGACCGTCGCATTGCTGGAGGCTGGCGGTCGCGACACCAACCCGTGGATTCACATTCCGGTCGGATATTTCAAAACAATGCACAACCCGTCGGTTGACTGGTGCTATCGCACTGAACCCGATCCGGGGCTTAATGGACGATCCATAGACTGGCCACGAGGCAAGGTGCTGGGCGGCTCATCCTCGCTGAACGGGCTGCTTTATGTCCGCGGCCAGAAAGAAGACTACGATCGCTGGCGGCAAATGGGCAATGAGGGATGGGGGTGGGACGATGTCTTGCCCCTGTTTAAACGTTGCGAAGATCAAGAACGCGGTGAAGATGAGTTTCACGGCATTGGCGGGCCTTTGTCTGTTTCGAACATGCGCATTCAACGCCCCATCTGCGACGCCTGGGTTGCCGCAGCACAGGTTGCAGGCTACGCGTTCAATCCCGACTACAATGGCGCCGAACAAGAAGGCGTAGGTTATTTCCAATTGACCACACGCAACGGTCGTCGCTGCAGCGCGGCTGTGGCTTATCTCAAACCCATTCGAAGTCGTCAGAATCTTAACATCATCACCAACGCATTTGTGACGCGCGTGGTTTTGGACGGGAAAAAGGCGACCGGGCTGGTTTACCGTGACAGGTCAGGGGTCGAGCAAACTCTGAAGGTTCGACGCGAGATTATCCTGTCTGGTGGCGCGATCAATTCGCCCCAGATCCTGATGTTGTCGGGGATTGGAGACCCGGACCACCTCAAAGAAAACGGAATCGAACCGCTTCACGCCCTGTCTGGCGTTGGTAAGGGCTTGCAGGATCATTTACAGGCGCGCCTGGTGTTCAAGTGCAATGAACCAACACTGAATGATGAAGTCCGCAGCCTCTTCAATCAGGCGCGCATCGCTCTGAAATATGCACTGTTCCGTGCCGGGCCTATGACAATGGCGGCCAGCCTTGCCACCGGCTTTATGAAAACGCGCCCGGATGTAGAGACACCCGATATACAGTTTCATGTCCAACCCTGGTCCGCTGACAGCCCGGGCGAGGGCGTACACCCGTTCTCGGCCTTTACAATGTCGGTCTGCCAGCTGCGCCCGGAAAGCAGGGGGGAGTTGCGCCTGAACGGCCCCGATCCGTCCAAACATGTCAAGATCATACCGAACTACTTGTCCACAGAAACAGATTGCAGGACCATAGTCGATGGCGTGAATATCGCGCGGCGAATTGCCAAGAAAAACCCTTTGGCCTCGAAGATTTCGGAAGAGTTTCGACCAACAGAAGATCTGAATTGCAATGACTATGACGCTACGCTGGATTGGGCCAGGTCGAATTCGACCTCAATCTACCACCCAACCGGCACCTGTGCGATGGGAAGCTCTGAGGCATCTGTTGTCGATCCTAAACTAAGGGTTCACGGACTAGAAAATCTGCGCGTGGCCGATTGTTCGATCATGCCCGAGATCGTCAGTGGCAACACCAACGCACCGGCAATCATGATCGGGGAAAAGGCGAGCGATTTGATAATCGCGGATGCCTGACAGGCCCTCCATCTTGCCTGTGTGCGATGCAGAATGCCCAAAACACCCGCAACCGATGGATCGGTGTGCCAGTCGCGCAAGCTCAAGCTGTTCTGTTGATTATGTCTGATCGCAACTCGCACTTTGCCAACTCTTGTCTCATGACTGACCGTGATCTGGGAGGGCGACTCTTGGTCAACGATCTATGCAGCATCCAGCTCAGATTTTGACGTCAAACCAATCTCGCGAAACATGCATAAGCGGTCGCGGACACTACTTGCTTTTCCAATAGTTCAAATCGGAACCTCCACTTTCCTATTTTTGGCGTACAAGTACTTCACTTGCAGAGAGATATACACAGCACGTGGTCGCGAGCCTGAGCCTGGCTACGGGCACTGCGTCGGTGAACCCTATTGGCCGCTAAGTCCGCATAGCCGACAGCAACCTAGATTTACTTTGCCTCTTGAACCAAGGCTACCCGGTGCGACTTGATGATTAACCTCAGAAAAACTCGCGCGAAAAGTCAAAGGCTCACGTCAGCTCTCCAAAAGAAAAACAGCGGCCCGTTGGAGCCGCTGTTTTCCGAATTTCAGTTCTGTCCGGATCAATCCAGTGTCCGGGTGACCTCTTCGCGCTCGAAGATTTCGATGACGTCGCCGGCGCGGATATCGTCGTAGTTCTCGAATGCCATACCGCATTCCTGACCCGACTGAACCTCGGCCACTTCGTCCTTGAAGCGCTTCAGCGTTTTCAGCGTGCCTTCGTGGATCACGACGTTGTCGCGCAGCAGGCGGACACCTGCGGAACGACGCGCCACGCCTTCTGTAACCAGACAGCCAGCAACCTTGCCAACGCCCGTAACCTTGAAGACTTCGCGGATCTCGGCATAACCGATGAACTTTTCGCGGATCTCGGCGCTCAACAGGCCTGATGCGGCGGCTTTCACGTCGTCGACCAGATCGTAGATCACCGAGTAGTAGCGGATTTCCACGCCCTTTTGGTTCGCGGTGTTCCGGGCTGAAGCATTGGCACGCACGTTGAAGCCCAAGATTGGGGCTCCGGACGCTTCCGCCAAGCCGACATCCGTTTCGGTGATCGCGCCGACGCCTGAATGCAGCACCCGCACGCGTACTTCGTCGTTGCCGATCTTCTCCATCGCCTGAACGATGGCTTCGGCAGAACCCTGCACGTCCGCTTTCATCAGAATTGGCAGCTCGGTGACGTTTTCGTCTTCCTTGGCCTTCTGCATCAGCTGTTCAAGGGTGGTTGCGGCACCGGCGGCGGCGCGTTTGTCCTTGGCGGCCTGTTCACGGTAGGCGGCGATTTCACGCGCCTGCGCTTCAGTCTCGGTCACGTTCAGAACGTCCCCGGCCTCGGGCGTGCCATTCAGACCCAGAACCTCAACCGGAACCGAGGGTCCTGCCTCTTTGACGCGTTCGCCCTTGTCGTTGATCAGCGCACGGACTTTACCGTATTGCTCACCCACAACAAAGATATCGCCCTGACGCAATGTACCGGTTTGAACCAGAACGGTAGCAACAGGTCCACGGCCCACATCCAGCTGCGCCTCGATCACGGCACCCTGGGCGGCGCGATTCGGGTTGGCTTTCAGCTCAAGAATTTCGGATTGCAACGCGATGGCTTCCAGCAGCTCGTCCAGACCCTGACCGGTGATGGCGGACACTTCGACGTCCTGAACCTCACCCGACATTTTCTCAACGATGACTTCGTGCTGCAGCAGATCGGTGCGCACCTTGTCCGGGTTTGCGTCCGGCTTGTCGACCTTGTTGATCGCAACGATCATCGGGACACCCGCCGCTTTGGCGTGGTTGATCGCCTCGATCGTCTGCGGCATCACCGCGTCATCCGCAGCAACAACCAGAACCACGATATCCGTGACCTGTGCCCCGCGCGAACGCATCGAGGTAAAGGCCGCGTGGCCCGGTGTATCCAGGAAAGACAGCGTTGTGCCGCCATCGGTTTTCACCTGATAAGCGCCAATATGCTGGGTAATACCCCCGGCCTCACCCGCCACAACGCGAGCGTCGCGGATCGCGTCCAGCAACGAGGTCTTACCGTGGTCAACGTGACCCATGATGGTAATGACCGGCGGACGCGACTGCAGATCGCCTTCGCTGTCTTCGATCTCTTTGATGACGTCCTCGACGTCAGAGGCCGAGACGCGCGTGACCTTGTGGCCAAATTCTTCGATGATCAGTTCCGCAGTATCAGCGTCAATGGTCTGGTTCTGCGTGACCATCATGCCCATGTTCATTAGCGATTTGACAACGTCCGCGACACGCTCGGCCATACGGTTGGCCAGCTCGGACACGACAATCGCCTCGGGCAGCTGTACGTCACGGATAACCTTTTCCCGCTCGACCGCGCCGCCCATGGCTTTCTGACGCGCGCGCTCTTGCTTACGCTTCATGGCTGCCATCGAACGCTGACGGTTGCCTTCGCCACCCGTCGCCTGACCCAGAGTCAGCTTGCCTGAACGGCGGTTATCGTCACGGCCCTTGGTGCGCGCGCCGCGCTGTTCACGCTCGCGATCCTGCTTGCGTGGCGTTGCTGCAGGCGCAGGCTTGCTGGCCGGGCTGCGGGCGGCTTTTGGCTCTTCTGGAGTCGGGGTCGCCACGACACGCTTAGCGGCATCTTCAGCCTCTTTGCGCTTGCGTTCTTCCTCTTCGGCCTTGGCGCGCGCGCGTTCTTCGGCCTCGCGCTGTTCGCGCTCTTTGGCCTCTAGTTCCGCACGGCGACGGGCACGCTCTTCCTCGCGCGCTTTTTCAGCGGCCTGACGCTCGGCGGCCTCTTCGACCTCACGCGCCTTGGCAGCCTGCAGCGCCTTCATCCGGCGCGCCATTTCCACGTCGGAAATCCCGGCTGGACGACGCGACGGATCACCTGATGGCGTAGCTCCACCACCGGTTTTGGCCGCACCCGGCTTGGGGACCACCACGCGCTTGCGTTTGGTTTCCACCACGACATTCTTGGTACGTCCGTGGCTGAAACTTTGTTTCACATTTCCGGGGCGCGCCCCGCCACGAAGACCCAATGTCTTTTTGCCGTCACTATCGCTCATAAAGCTTCTTACCCTTCCGCGCGGCCCTTGCCGCCGTCATCCGTTTCGCGCAAGCCATGCAGGCGCTGCGCTTCCTCTACAACACGTTTGGCGAGTCCGCCAGAGGCCAAGGCCGCATGAATCACGGTTTGGCGCCCAAATGCCGCCCCAAGTTCGTCTGCGGTCAACCAGCCGATGTATTTCCCAAAGTGCGGCGTGCTGAGTTTCGACTTGCCGCGCCCCGATCCATCGGACGCCTGAAGCAATATCTGGGCCTCTTCCCGGTCCAGCATTGCCTTGACCTTTTCATAGCCAGCAACCGCATCACCGGACTTGCGCGCGAGGCTCAAAAGCTCGATCACGCGCCGCGCAATCTGCTTTTCAACCTCATCGGCCAGATCCTTTGACACAGTGACCTGCGCCTTGAACCCCCGCGCGAACAATTTCTTGCCAATGGCTTTGTCCAACGCGCTGCGGTCAGCCGAGACATAAACACCGCGCCCCGGCAGTTTTGCCGCGACATCAGGAAAGACCTGACCGTCTGGCCCGACCACAAAGCGGATCAGCCCATATCTAGGCTGAACCTCGCCAGTGGCAATGCACTTGCGTTCGGGTCCGTCAGACCGATCCTTATGGACGCCACCGCGACCCATGTGCGCCACCCGAAGCCTGCGATCAGGCCTCGGCTTCCTCGTCGGCCGCTACGCCGTCTTCTTCAGCCTGCTCCAGTTCGGCAGGATCAACCCAGCCCAGCATGATGCGTGCGGTCATGACCAGATCCTGCGCCTCTTCCAGCGTTATGCCAAAAGGCTCCAGAACGCCGTCATCCTTGATACGCTCACCATCAACTGTGGTCCAACCACCAGCCAGTTCCCAGTCAGCGCAGGTGGCAAAGTCTTCCAACGTTTTCACGTCGTCCTTGGCCAGCGCCTCTACCATCTGGGGTGTCAGACCTTCGAATTCAATAAGGCTGTCCTCGACACCCAGCTCACGCGCTGCATCCAGCGCTGCTTTGGCCTGTGCTTCCAGGTGTTCACGCGCACGGGTCTGCAGTTCCTGCGCGGTGCCTTCGTCTACGCCGTCAATGACCAACAGCTCGTCAAGCTCGACATAGGCGACTTCTTCCAGGTTGGTGAAGCCTTCCGATACCAGCAACTGAGCAAAGAATTCGTCTAGATCCAGGCTTTCCATAAACAGGCCGGTGCGGGCTTCGAACTCTTTCTGACGACGCGCCGATTCTTCGGCCTCGGTCATGATGTCGATGTCCAGGTTGGTCAGCTGGCTGGCCAGACGTACGTTCTGACCACGGCGACCGATGGCGAGGCTCAGCTGTTCCTCGGGAACCACAACTTCGATCTTGCCGGCTTCTTCGTCCAGAACCACCTTGGACACCTCGGCAGGCTGCAGCGCGTTCACCAGGAAGGTGGGCTGATCTTCATTCCATGGAATGATGTCGATCTTTTCGCCCTGCAGCTCATTCACGACGGCCTGCACACGGCTGCCGCGCATACCAACGCAGGCACCGACAGGGTCGATCGAGCCGTCATAGGAAATGACAGCGATCTTGGCGCGCGATCCGGGATCACGAGCAACAGCTTTGACCTCGATGATGCCGTCATAGATTTCCGGCACTTCCATCTTGAACAGTTCAGCCATGAATTCAGGCGCGGTGCGCGACAGGAAGATCTGGTGGCCACGAACCTCGCGGCGAACTTCCTTGATATAGGCGCGCACACGGTCATTGGGGCGATAGCTTTCGCGGCCAATCTTGTCGTTGCGGCGCAGAACAGCCTCGGCACCGCCCAGATCGACGATGACATTGCCAAACTCTTCGCGCTTGACCGCACCGTTGATGATGGTACCTGCGCGATCCTTGAAGTCTTCGTACTGGCGATCGCGCTCGGCTTCGCGGACCTTCTGCAGAATCACCTGCTTGGCGGATTGCGCCGCGATCCGGCCCATTTCGACCGGAGGCACTTCTTCGACATAGACGCTACCGACTTCTGGCGCTTCCATGTATTGCTTGGCCTGCTCGACGGTCATCTCGGCCTGATAGTTCTCAAGCTCCTCATCTTCAACCACGGTGCGGACACGGGTAAAGGTCGCCTTGCCGGTCTTGCGGTCGATGCTGACGCGGATATCCATCTCGGCGCCGTAGCGGCTTTTGGCGGCACGGGCGAGCGATTCTTCCATCGCTTCGACAACCAGACCGGGGTCGATCATCTTTTCGCGGGCCACGGCCTCGGCGGTCTGCAGCAGCTCCAGCTGGTTGGCTGAGGTGATTGCCATCAGTTCGTCTCCTCTTCGGACCCTTCGGTCTCAATCTCGTCGAAAGCGTTTTCGTTCAGGGCACCGGCGTCCTTGCGCTGGCGCAGCATCTCTTTGATCAGATCATCGGTCAGGACCAGCTTGGCATCGCTTAGCCAGTCAAACTGCAAGCCGATGGTGATTGTCTCATCTCCCTCGGAGATATTGATCAAAACCTCATCGCCTTCGATCCCGGCCAGCTCACCTTTGAAGCGGCGACGGCCGTCGATCAGTTCGGCGGTTTCAATCTTTGCCTCATAGCCCTCGAACATCTCAAAATCCTTGAGACGTGTCAGAGGCCGGTCGATGCCGGGGCTGGACACTTCCAGCGCATAGGCGTCAAGGATCGGATCTTCGACATCCAGTGTGGCACTGACTGCGTTCGATATCTCGGCGCAATCATCCACTTCGATGCCACCATCGGGCTTGTCGGCCATGATCTGCAAGGTGGTCTGCTTGCCGCTCATCAGGCGGATACGGACCAGCTCATACCCCAGATCTTCGATCACTGGGGTGATGATCTCGGCCAGTCTCCGATCGATGGCAGCTTTGGCTATCAGTTCGTTTGTCATCAGCTACTCTACCCTGTCAGTCGGGCACAAAAAAACGGGCGCGCGGCCCGTCGAAATTCCCGGTGGAGCCCCAGACCAGAAGTCTGACACGCCGCTGTTGCAACTGCATATACGCAGGGTTTCCCGAGTCTGCAACCCCCGGCAGGAACCCTGACCGGAATTTACGCCAACCACCACCGTTCAGCGATGCGTCCGTCGTCCAGCGCGCGCGCGCCGCCGATCTGCTGGGGCATACCAACATGAGCAGCAGCAGCCAGCGCAATATCCGATTCGCTGGGGTGAAGGCGCTGACCGCGCAGTCCATTCAAGCCTTCGGATGATGGCAGGGCAGCAATATCCACATAGCCATCCCGCAATGCTTCGGCCCGGACGCGGGCATCAGGAATGACGATAATCTCAAAAGTATCCGCCCAGCCGGCCTGAGTGCTCTTATAATGGTCAACGACTTTGCGGCCCAGAAAGTGGCGATCATCCTCAGCCCGTTCGACACGGTAGCAACCGGTGCCATTGGCGATCTGCAGCGGTTTGACGCTCTGACCAGCCCGCGGGATGACAAATTGACTTTCGGCCAGCAGGAAAGGCAGGCCGGGATTAGGTTTAGCCAGTTCAAGGTGCAGCCGGTTAGGGGCCAGCGCTTCGGCGCGCCCGACTTCGGCCAAAACCGCCATCACATCAGCGATATCCAATGCTACGCCGTCGTGGAACACCGCATCATCGCGCAGATCAAACGTCCAGATCCGGGCATCCGTATCGGTCTGCCATCCTGTTGCCAGCTCACCTCGCAAGGTACCGTCTGGTGCGATTTCGGTCAGCGTGTCAAACACCGCCCCCCGTGCAACCTGTTCAAGACTGTCGTCACGCGGCACCGCAAGCCGCAGGGTTCCGCCCGGCTTGGGCGTATTCGCCAGTGAGGCGCCTGTTGCCGCCAACAGCGCCGCAGCGGCACCTGATGCAAACAACGCGCGGCGGTCAATGCGGGTCATGCTACCCCCTCGGCCACGCGGTTCATAATGCGGACCAGTTCGGCACTGATGCCGGGTTCAGACAGGGCATGGCCTGCCTGACGGACCATCTTCAATTCGACATTCGGCCAACGCTCGGCCAGGTTCCAGGCAGAATGCGGTGGGCAGATCATGTCATAGCGGCCCTGAACGATATGGCCGGGAATATGAGCGATCCGATCCATCTGCTCCAGAATCTGCCCGTCCTGATCAAGGAAAGCCCGATTGATGAAATAGTGATTCTCAAGCCGGGCAAAGGCGCGCGCATACTCACCCGGGCTTTCTCCGGTGGATCCGTTCGAATGGATTGACGCCAGCGCATTTTCCCAAGCGGACCAGGCCCGTCCGTACAGAACCTCAGTCGCCCGATCCCCTGAGAACAGACGTTTGTTATAGGCCCCAATCGTGTCGGAAAGCTCAGTCTCGGAGAGCAGAGCGGTGAACTTGGACCATTGCTCGGGCCAGAACTTGCCCGCGCCACCACCATAGAACCAGTCCAGCTCGGCCTGCGTTGCCAGAAACACGCCGCGCAATATCAGCCTATTCACCCGGTCGGGATGCGCCTGCGCATAGATCAACGCCAGGGTTGCGCCCCAGCTTCCACCGAAAACGGCCCAGTCACTGATGTTCAACAGGGTGCGCAGCCGTTCGATATCGGCCACCAGATGCCAGGTTGTGTTGTCTGTGACCGACGCGTGCGGGCGCGAGCGTCCACAGCCTCTCTGATCAAACAGAATCACCCGAAAGACGTCCGGATCGAAATAGCGCCGCATTGCGGGGCTGCATCCGCCACCTGGGCCTCCGTGCAACACGACCACCGGCAGGCCATCCGGATTGCCGCATTGTTCCATATAGATAAGGTGACCATCGCCCACATCGACCATTCGCTGATCGAACGGGTCGATCGGCGGGTAAAGATATTGCACTGCGCGCTTTTGGTCCGGGTACTTGTCCATTATGGCCCTATATAGTCCTTAAACGTAAAAGAGCATACGGAGACAGGAATGCAAGCGCATCCGAACACGGTAGACCCGTCCGAGATCGCAAAATTCGAGGCGATGGCCGCCGAATGGTGGGACCCGCATGGGAAATTCAAGCCCCTGCATATGCTGAACCCCTGTCGTCTGGATTATATCACACAGCAAATCGCAGGCGAATTTGACCGTGATCTGAAGGCCCCGCGCCCGTTCGAGGGCCTGCGCCTGCTGGATATCGGATGTGGAGGAGGCTTGCTGAGCGAACCCATGGCTCGCCTTGGCGCCGAGGTCGTGGGCGCCGATGCCGCCGAGGGCAACCTGCCCGTCGCCCGCATCCATGCCGAGCAATCGGGGCTTGGGATCGACTATCGCCACACCACTGCCGAGGCTATGGCCGCCGCAGGTGAGCAGTTTGATGTGATTCTGAACATGGAGGTGGTCGAACATGTGGCCGACCCGCTCAGCTTTCTGACAGCCACGCGGGATTTGTTGAAACCAGGCGGACTTGAGATTTGTTCGACCATCAACCGCAATCCGAAATCCTATGCGATGGCCATCTTTGGTGCCGAGGTGATCATGCGCTGGCTGCCGCGCGGCACGCATGAGTGGAACAAGTTCATCACCCCTGACGAGTTGTTCGACCTGTTGCGTCAAGCCGGGTTGGACCCGGTGGACCGCAAGGGTTTCGTGTTCAACCCGATACTATGGAGCTGGTCGATCTCGGACCGGGATTTGAGCGTGAATTATGTGACGGCGAGCGTGAAGCCGGGGTGAACCTACTCCCCCTCCAACTGCAATCGCAAATCCCGCAGCACGGGCAGCGTGCTGCGCACCCGCTCCAGCCCCAGCTCTCCGACCACGCGATTGATCAGCGGCGCAATGGAGGAGATCGCCTGATCCCGAGCACTCCGCCCAGCGGGGCTGATGGCGACCATCTTGCGGCGGGCGTCGTCCCAGTCGGGGCGGATGTGGATATATCCGGCCCATTCCAGCTTGGCCAAGGTATTGGTCATGGCTCCTCGGGTCACGTGAAACGTATCGGCTAGCTGTGCCGGGCTGCGTTCGTTGCCGACAAAGACAAGATGGTTCAAAACCGAGAAATGCGAAATTTCCATGCCCCTGGGCAGCACCCGGCTGAGCCGGTTCCGCAATAACTGGTCTGCGGTCAGGATCTCGCTGAACAGCGTGACCGCGAGGGCATTGGTATCGTTTGTCATAGTCCAGATTCTGGATCAGGGGCCGTCAAAGGGACGGACATGTGTCAGCGAAGGCACGCGGCTTCGTGCTTCTGTAACAGAACTATCATCCAAATTGAAAAAGTGAATGCCCTGATCGGTACCTGCGTCGATGACGACCTCTCCCCATGGGGCAACGACCATGCTGTGACCGTAGGTTTTGCGGGTCTTTCCCCTGGTTTTAGGGTGTTCACCGGTCTGCGCCGGGGCCAACACCCAGCATCCGTTTTCAATCGCCCGCGCCCGCAAAAGCGACTTCCAATGGGCCTCACCCGTGACCGGTGAAAAAGCGGCTGGAACCGTCAGAATGCGCGCTCCAGCCTGCGCCAGAGATGCGTACAGTTGGGGGAAGCGGATATCATAACATATACTCAGACCCACCTTGCCGAAATCTGTCTCGGCTATGACCGCTCGTGTGCCGGGACGGTAGTTTTTGGACTCGCGAAACGTCTCGGCCTCGGACACCTGCACGTCGAACATATGGATCTTGTCATACCACGCCACGATCTGCCCCTGAGGATCAATCATGAAAGACCGATTGGCAAACCGACCATCCGCATCATGTGTTTTGATCGCCAACGAGCCGATCAATAACCAGATCCCCAGGCTCGCGGCCTGCTCGCGCAGCCCCGCTAGTGTCAGGTCATCTTCTTCGTATTGCAGGATTTCCCGCTGCCGTGTGGACGAGGTGGACACGCAATTCGTCACCTCGGGCGTCAGAACGAACCGCGCACCCTGCCCTGCCGCTTCGGACATCAGGGCGCGCACCATTTTCAGGTTTTCAGCCGGATCATCCGACGAGGTGATCTGAAGCAGGGCGCTCTTCATCAGGCCGCCAGCAAACCGTCCAGCTTGCCCTGACGTTCCAGCTCATACAGGTCGTCGCATCCACCCACATGCTGCGATCCGATAAAGATCTGGGGTACGGTGCGCTTGCCACCGGCGCGCTGGATCATTTCAGGTTTGCGTTTTGGGTTCCTCAGGACATCGACTTCCTGAAACTCGACGCCCTTCTGATTCAACAGCCGTTTTGCAGCGTGACAGAAGCCACAGAGCGGCGAGGTATATATTTCTACCGATTTCATATTCCGTACCTTTGGGTTTCGCACAATCCTGGGCGAGTTAGGTATCCTTGGCAACGCGCGCTAGGGTCAACACAAAAATATGATTTGCCCCGGATGCACGACAGACACGTGCACATGAGGTCAATGTTGCGCCTGATGTCATGACATCATCGACCAGCAGAATATCGCGCCCCTGCATCTGCCGAAGCCGCCTGGGATGCGCTGCAATCGCATTCTCCAGCGTTTCCATGCGCTGTGCGGCTGTTTTTCCATCCAAAACCGGCGTTCTTGTCCGTCGGACCAAAAGGTCCGGACAGGCCTCCAACCCGGTTTGCCGCCCCAGATGCTGCGCCAACAGGGCGGATTGGTTGTACCTGCGTTTCAGCAACCGGGACCAATGCAGCGGTACCGGCGCGATCAGCATGTTCTCGCGAAACAAATCCCGACCCGCCAGGGCCATCCAGCGCGCCGCAGGGCGTGCAAGCTCGGGCCGGTCCCCGTGTTTCAGAGCCAGAATCAGGGATCGCGCCTTGCCATCATACAAAAGCGCAGACCGCCCATCGCGCCAGGGGCGCGGCGTTTTCATACAGTCATCACATTCGATTCGGTGGCCATCGGCCTCACCCGGCAAGGGCACGCCGCAGCTTTCACATACAGCGCCACCGATAAAGGGCGTTTCACGCCAACAGGAGCCACAGAGGCCGAAATCCGACTCGGTCAAATCACCGCATCCCAGACAGCGCGGGGGATAGATCATCTGGACAGCGGTTTGAATCCGCTGCCACATGCGATAGTTGCGCCCTATGAAACTGCCTGATTCCAACGCACCCTCACTGTTCGACCGCGCAATCCTTGCACGGCGTCGGTCCCGCGCACGGGAAGATGCCTTGTTCTTGCACCGCGCCGCAGTTGACGAGGTTCAGGATCGGCTCGCCTTGGTTAATAAAAGCTTTACGGACCCGGCGATCGTGACCCCTTTTGCGCAAGTCTGGCAGGATGTGTTGCCAATGGCGCGGATCATCCCGGATAACGAGGTGCTGGACTTGACCCCCGGTGCCCATGATCTGGTGATCCATGCCATGGCTCTGCACTGGGCTAATGATCCGGTTGGGCAGTTGATCCAGTGTCACCGCGCGCTGCAACCTGATGGGCTGTTGCTGGTGATCTGTCTGGGCGGTGAAACCCTGCGGGAACTGCGCGCCGCACTTGGGCAGGCCGAGGTTGAGGTCACGGGCGGCCTCAGCCCCCGCATCGCGCCTATGGCCGAGCTGCGCGATCTGGGCGGGTTGCTGCAACGCGCCGGACTGGCCCTGCCGGTTGCTGATACCGCGCGGCTGACGGCGGAATATCGCGATCTGACCCACCTGATGCATGACCTGCGGGCAATGGGTGAAACCAACAGCCTGCAAAACCGCATGAAACACCCCACAAACCGGCAGGTCTTTGCCCGGGCGCAAGACATCTATGCCAATCATTTCAGCACTGATCAGAAACGCCTCAAGGCAACATTCGAGCTGGTCTGCCTAACTGGCTGGTCGCCCGATGAAAGCCAGCCAAAACCGCTGCGTCCGGGCTCGGCCCAGATGCGGCTTGCGGATGCTCTGGGCGCAAGCGAAGGCAAACTGTCCGATTGACGAATGCGGAATTCCGGTTATCTCAGCCCGAAGCAAAGACATCTCAGGAAGTGAAACATGTTTGACGCCACACGCCCCGATCATGCCCCGGCGGATCACCCCAAAGTCAAAACGGGCCGCGTCGGCATCCTGCTGGCCAATCTCGGCACCCCAGACGATTACAGCTATTGGCCCATGCGCCGTTATTTGAACGAGTTTCTGTCGGACCAGCGCGTGATCGACTATCCCAAGTGGAAATGGCAACCAATCCTGCAGGGGATCATCCTGACCAAACGGCCCTTCAGCTCGGGTGAGGCGTACAAGTCGATCTGGAACCACGACAAGGGCGAAAGCCCGCTGATGACGATCACCAAAGAGCAGACCGCCAAGATGCGGGACGCGATGACGGAACGCTATGGCGACAGGGTCATGGTCGAGTTCTGCATGCGCTATGGTAACCCATCGACCAAATCAAAGGTCCGGGAAATGGTCGCAGCGGGCTGCGACCGGATTCTGTTCTTTCCGCTTTACCCGCAATACGCAGGCGCCACGACGGCCACGGCCAATGATCAGTTTTTCCGCGCCCTGATGGATGAAACGTGGCAACCCGCCAGCCGTACCGTGCCCGCCTATTTTGACGAACCCGCCTATATCGACGCATTGGCGGGCTCGGTTGAAAAGGCCTATGCCGCGATGGTGGACAAACCGGACATACTGGTCTGTTCCTACCACGGCATGCCGGAACGCTACTTGCAACAAGGCGACCCCTATCACTGCCAATGCGCAAAAACGACTCGGTTGCTGAAAGAAAGGTTGGGCTGGTCTGACGACCAGCTTGTATCGACCTTCCAGTCACGATTCGGCCCGGAAGAATGGCTCAAGCCATATACGGTCGACCATGTGGCCGAGTTGGCAAAACAGGGTAAGAAGAAGATCGCCGTTATCGCACCAGCGTTTTCCTCCGATTGCATCGAAACGCTGGAAGAGATCAACGAAGAGATCAAAGAGAGTTTTGAGGACGCGGGCGGCGAAAGCTTTACCTATATCCCATGCCTGAACGATGACGAATCGCACATAGCGGCCCTGGGCAAGGTGATCGAGGATAATTTGAAGGGTTGGCTGGACTAAGCCACCCAGTCGACTAGGCACAAAAAAAAGGCGGTGGAAAGCTCCACCGCCTTTTCTTTAGATATCGCTTGTCGAATTAGCTTGCTGCAACAGCTGCGGCAACAACAACCAACAGGATCAGCGGCAGGATGATGCCGTTTGACGAACCCTGAGTTTCTTCAACAACAACAGGTGCTTCAACAACCGGCTCTTCCAGGTTGCCTGCATAAGCGGTCGAAGCAGCAGCAGTCAGTGCAGCGGCGAGAACGAGTTTCTTCATATTAACCTCCAGGATACGCACGGTTCCGTATAGTGAAACCATGCACTCAAGACTTACCTCGTGTTTTTTTCTAATCAGCTATCCAACTGGAATGCAAATGGAAGTTGCGCCACAAGCGGGTACCTGCGCGGAAATGTCGTCAAATTAGCAACACTTGCGTGCCAACCCTGGCCATTGAGAACAGTTCGGCAATATCGTTGTTGAAAAGACCGATGCACCCATTCGAAGATCGGCGCCCAATTTTGCGCGTATCATGGGTTCCGTGAATTCGGTAATATTTCCAGCTTAGATATAAAGCATGTGTTCCCAGAGGGTTATCCGGACCCGGCGGGATATAGTCTGGCCATTCCGGATTTCTTTTCTTCATCGAAGGTGTTGGCGACCAGCTTGGGCCCTCGACCTTGCGGATCACACTGGTCCGGCCGCGGCGCGTCAGCTCTTCGGTCAGGGGAACCGACGACGGGTATAGTTTGTACACCGATTGATCGTCAGACCAGTAATGCAGCGCCCGCGACACTGTATCGACAAGGATAGCGCCGTTTTTCGTGTTGGAAAAATAGGGCTGCCAGTCCAGCGCCCTGAAGCCAGAGATGTTACGGCGCACCGCGGGTTCGTCCTCGGGTGCGGGGCGCAGCGGGTCTCCGGGGGTGTATTGGGCAATCGCAGGCGAGGCGACCAGAGCCGAGACACCCGCGACGAATCCGCGTCGGGTTGTATGAGTAATGCTTTTCTTGACCATGATCGCAGGTCCTTTTCACAGAAAATCTAAAAATCCTGTGCATTTTATTGCCAGAATGCTTCAGTCGCAATTGAAACCGGCAGAATCACGCAGAACAAAGCCATTGTGCGTTTGCCCACAGCCTTCTGTCACGCTATGCCGTATGGCAACACAATAATCAGGTCGATCATGACGCGTATCATTTCATTACTGTTTGCTAGCTTTATTGCACTGGCCGCCTGTACGCCGGGTGGATCCCCAACCTATGGGGCAGATGGGCGCCCCCTGCCAACGGTGTACAAGATCCGTGGCAATCCAGAAAAGCTGCAATTCCGGATGTTGGATTCGGTTAACGCCCTCCGCCAGGCATCGGGCCTTCAGCCGGTACAACTGAATGCTCAGCTCAATGCCGCGGCCGCCACCCATTCCAAGGATATGGCGCGACAGAATCGGCCCTGGCACTTTGGCTCGGACGGATCTTCGCCGTTGGATCGGGCGACGCGCGTCGGCTATTACGGCACCTTCCTCGGCGAGGCGATCTCGGAAACCTATGAGACCGAGACCGAAACGCTGGCCGCCTGGATGCAGGAACCCGGACCGCGAAATGTCATCATGGATGCCAAAGCCACTCAGATGGGCTTTGCCTGGCACCAGGAGAACGGCGGGAAAATCTGGTGGACCCTGGAAATGGGAACCGGCGGTTAAAACGCAAAAGCCCCCGAAAACCGGGGGCTTTTTTATTGCCTTTGGGGCAGTTAAGCCGCCTGGACCGACTGCGCCTCGGTCAAAATTGCATAGAGCTTGACCGGATCAGGATTGGCGCGCAGCTTTGCGCAAACCGACGTATTGCGCAGCGTTCTGGACACCAGTGCAAGCGCCTTTAGGTGGTCCACACCTGCCTCTTCCGGGGCAAACAACGCAAAAGCGACATCAACCGGCTGGCGGTCTACCGCACCGAAATCAATCGGCTTTTCCAGCATTACGAAAACGCCAGCCACTTCGGCCAGATCACCCAGCCGCGCATGTGGCAGGGCGACTCCATGACCAACGCCTGTTGGGCCAAGGCTCTCCCGCTCGAGCAGGCCATCCACAACAACCTGCGCTTCAAGACCAAGGGCCCCCTCGGCAACATCGCCGATTTCCTGAAACAACCGCTTCTTGCTGGAAGCGGCGGACAATACACGTACCGCCTCGGGCTTCAGTATGCTCGAAAGCTCCATGATCACGCTCCATGGCCTTGCCCCTGCTTGCGCAGGGGCTTGCCTTGCTATTCTTGCCTGTTACGGATCAATCCAGCCGATGTTGCCGTCCTCACGGCGATACACGACATTCAATCCGTCCTTGTTTTCATTCCGGAACACCAGCACCGGGGCGCCGGCTAGTTCCATCTGCATTACGGCTTCACCAACACTCAACGATGGGATCTTGGTTTCCATCTCAGCCACGATCATCGGCTGCAGCGATTCAGGTTCATCAGCCGACTCTGATTCGTCAGAGGCGAGGATATAAGAGGAAGCACCAAAGAGTTCAACCGGCTCGGATCGGTCCTTGTGATGGTCCTTGAGGCGGCGCTTATACCGGCGCAACTGCGTTTCCATCTTGTCACAGCAGGCCTCGAATGCTGCGTAGATTTCGATAGCGTGGGCCTTGGCCTGCGCAGTCAGGCCGGTCGAAAGATGCACGGTGGCTTCGCAAACATACTCATGCGCAGAACGGGAAAAGACGACATTGGCGTCGGTCGGGCGCTGGGCATATTTTCCAACAACCTCCCCTAGCTCGGTCTGCACATGGGTCTGCAGTGCCTCGCCGATGTCGATCTGTTTTCCGCTAATTTGGTAACGCATGTGATCTCCTTCACAATTCACACCCATTTTGACGCTGCGTTACGCAGCGCACGTGTTTTTATCGGGTGGGGGATATCGGCATATTCCGCAGTTGCTGAGAAACGTACCCCTTAGCAAAGGTGTACCGCGATCCCGACTGGAACTGAAGAAATGCCATAACCCAATTGAGGCAAGAGACGGCGGCAGAGTCAATCAAAACAGGCGTGTATATACGTGATTTCGGCCATGCGCTGGGCGCAATTCCGCGCAAGCCTATGAAATACGGAAGTTTTCGCCCAAATAAACCCGGCGGACATTTTCGTTCTCGACGACTTCATCCGGCGTGCCCGACATCAGCACCTGACCATCATGCAGGATATAGGCCCGGTCCACGATTTCCAGTGTTTCGCGCACGTTATGGTCAGTGATCAGCACGCCGATGCCGCGCTTTTTCAGGTCCGCTACCAGATGGCGGATATCGCCGACGCTGATCGGGTCCACGCCTGCAAACGGCTCGTCCAGCAACAGATATTTCGGATCAGCCGCAAGACAACGGGCAATTTCGACACGGCGACGCTCGCCACCCGACAATGCCAATGCCGGGGCGCGGCGCAGATGTTCGATCGAAAAATCGGACAACAGCTCTTCCAGCCGCTCTTTCCTGCGATGGCTGTGCTTCACGGTGATGTCCAGAACGGCGGCAATGTTGTCTTCGACACTCATCCCGCGGAAAATCGACATTTCTTGCGGCAGATATCCGATCCCAAGCCGCGCGCGCCTATACATCGGCAGGGTCGTCACGTTTTGGCCGTCAATGGTCACAGTGCCAGCTTCGGGAAAGACAAGCCCGGCGACCGAATAGAACGTTGTGGTCTTGCCTGATCCGTTCGGACCCAACAAGGCAACCACCTCGGACCGGCCCAACGTCATCGAGACTTCGCGTATCACGGTCTTCTTACGGTATGATTTCCGCAGTTTCTCGATCCTGAGGCCGGAACCGCCTTCGGCCAAAGACAAATTCGGACGCTCCATCAGTTGCTATCCGGATTCAGAATGGTTTTGACGCGGCCAGTCATCTTTGCCGTTCCGGTCGTCAGATTGGCATTCATCTGATCGCCGCTGATAACGCTGGGGCCTTGCGTCAAAAGCACATTTCCGCGCATCACGATTTCGCCCGAGTCGATTGTGTATTCGGCCCAGTCGCCTTCGGCTGCATCAGGCGGGCTGACAAGAACCACATCATTTGTCGCCTCCATCCGCTCGATTCCAGACCTGTCGGCGTTGTAGATGACCAAGACCCGCTCGGCGGTCAGGCGCATCTCACCCTGCACGATCAGGACGTTACCGATAAACTCGGCCGTGCCGTCTTCTTGATTGACGTTTAGGGATTCCGAGGTGACCTCGACCGGCTGGCTTGGATCCGCCTTGGCTGACCCGAAGGCGACCTGCGTTTCCTGTGCCGACGCCGAAAAGGCACCGACCATCAGCGCAAAACTAACAACAGCAAATCGCAAATCAATCACGGCTTATCTTTCTGTTTTTTCAGGCTCGTATACCAGCTTAACACCATCTGTAAAAAGAATATGGACCGGCCCATCCTTTTTTTCGGTTCCAAATGTCATGCGTCCCGCGGAAAAATCTCCGATGATGCCGGTGCCATCGACCTGACCCGGAGTGTCGCCGCGGATTTCATCCAGAGAGGTATTCAGAAGATCAGTTCTGACCTGAATTCCGTCTGTCGTCGTTATCAGGACGTCCCCAACAAACGTTGCGGAATTCTTGTCCGGGCGGATCATACCGGAATTTGAATCCATCGTTATGACGCCGCCATTCAACAATCCCAACCGCCCTCTAAATTCGGCAGTCGTGGGCAATGACCCTTCGCGCCCCTGGGTCGCTTGGGCCGCCTGAATTTGAACTTCCTCGCCTTTTCTGGTTGTTCCAAGATAATGGGGTTGGGTCACCACTTGGTCGGCCAGACGTTCATCTATGTCTTTTTGGGTAAACGGAACGGACACGCTGGTTTCGATGCTGCGTGACAGCAGGAAAACCGTCGACAGCAGCACAATGGCTGCCAAAGGCAGCAACACCTTCAGAAATTGCACCATCCGGGAATGTCCGTCCATCGAACGCCCCTCTACCCCAAACCAACGCGCAGGCAATCGTGGATATGTAGCACGCCCAGGGCCTGGCGATCACTGCCCTCTTCGACCACAAACAAAGAGGTGATCTTGCGGTCATTCATGATGGCCACCGCCTCTTCGGCCAACGCGCCGGGCGGGATGGTTGTTGGGTTCTGCGTCATCACCTGCTCGGCCGTTTTGCCCAGCAAGCCCTCCATATGACGCCGCAGGTCGCCATCGGTGATGATGCCCACCACCTGACCTTGCGGATCGGTAACCCCGGCAACGCCAAAGCCCTTGCGGCTGATCTCGATCAGCGCATCGCTCATGGGTGTTCCGACCGAAACCAGCGGCAACGCATCGCCCTTGTGCATCAGATCCTGCACCGTGCTCAGCTGTGCACCTAGTTTGCCACCGGGATGAAAGGCGCGGAAATCTTCGGGTTTGAAGTTGCGATACTTCATCAACGCTATCGCCAGCGCGTCGCCCATGGCCAAAGTCAACGTCGTGGAGATCGAAGGCACCATGCCATAGCCGCAGGCCTCGCCCAGTGACGGGATCAAAAGATGCACGTCTGCCTGTTTCATCAGCGTGCTTTCCGGCTTGCTGGACAGGCCAATCAGTGGAATGCCAAAGCGGCGGGTAAAAGCCAGCAGGTTGGCAAGCTCTGGCGCTTCGCCCGAATTCGAGATGGCCAGAACCACATCGCCTTTTGAAACCATGCCCAGATCGCCATGGCTGGCCTCGGCCGGGTGCACGAAATAGGCCGGTGTACCGGTGCTGGCCAGCGTGGCCGCGATCTTGTGCCCGATATGACCCGACTTGCCGATGCCGCTGATGATGATGCGGCCCGAGGCCTGCAAAATCAGCTGAACCGCTTGGGCAAAATGTTCATCCAGACCGTCGGCCAGTACCTCCAGCGCGCGGGCCTCGTCTGTCACCACCTGACGGGCGGTTCTCAGAAATGCTTCGGTATCAGTCATGAGTGCGCAAAAATATCCGTTTCTGGCCAACCGGCGAGATCGAGTTTCGCACGCATCGGCAAGAAGTCAAAACAGGCCTGCGCCATCTCGGTCCGGCCCTCTCGCGCCAGGCGCTTGTTCAACTCCTCCCGCAGGCGGTGCAGATACAGAACATCCGAGGCGGCATAGTCCAGCTGCGCCTCGCTCAACGTTTCGGCGCCCCAATCGCTCATCTGCTGCTGTTTCGAGATATCGACGCCGATCAACTCGTTGCACAGGTTTTTCAGCCCGTGCCGGTCGGTATAGGTGCGCACCAGACGGCTGGCGATCTTGGTGCAATAGACTGGCGCGGCTAACGCACCAAAGGCATGATACATCGCAGCAATGTCGAAACGGCCAAAATGGAACAGTTTCAGCACATCCGGGTTTTCCAGCATGGCACGCAAGTTCGGTGCCTCGGTCTGGCCCTTTTCGACCTGAACGATATGCGAATTTCCATCGCCGCCCGACATCTGGATCACGCAGAGGCGATCGCGATGCGGGTTAAGACCCATGGTTTCACAGTCAATGGCCACCACCGGCCCCATATCCAACCCGTCCGGCAGGTCGTTTTTGTACAAATAGTTAGCCACCCGAGTAATCCTTTGCGCGGTATCGCCACCGAGATAGGCGCTTTATTCCCTAAACTCAACGCCATCCCTGTACGCCAGCCGGTTGCCGCTGTCGCAGTTGGTCAAGACCTAAACGAAGGTTTGGGGTGACAGAGCCTTTAGACTGCGGCAGATATCAATCAATGTTAAGCGTTCTAAGAAACCGGACCTATCGCCACCTGTTGGCCGCGCAGATCGTTGCCCTGACGGGCACTGGGCTGGCCACGGTCGCGCTGGGTCTGTTGGCCTTTGAACTGGCAGGGGATGCGGCCGGGCTGGTGTTGGGCACCGCGATGACCATCAAAATGGTGGCCTATGTCACGGTTGCGCCATTGGCGGCCGCGTTTGCCGAGCGGCTGGACCGGCGCAAGATGCTGGTGGTGCTTGACCTGATCCGTGCGGCTGTCGCGCTGTGTCTGCCTTTTGTGACCGAGGTCTGGCAGGTCTATGTCCTGATTTTCGTGCTGCAATCCGCCTCGGCCGGATTTACCCCTGCATTTCAGGCTACAATCCCCGATGTACTGACAGATGAGCGCGAATACACCCGCGCCCTGTCCCTATCGCGGATGGCATATGATCTGGAGAGCCTGCTAAGCCCCGTATTCGCCGCAGCCCTGTTATTGTTGGTCAGCTTCAACAGCCTTTTCTGGGGCACCGCCCTGGGATTTGTCGCTTCGGCGCTGCTGGTGGTGTCGGTGGCTTTGCCATCACCCAAACCAAGCAAACCGCGTGGGATATACGAACGGACAACACGTGGCATACGCATCTATTCGAACACACCCCGGCTGCGGGGCCTTCTTGCCCTGAGTTGGAGCGCGGCGGCACTCAGCTCAATGGTGATCGTCAACACTGTGGTCATCGTGCGATCAGATCTGGGGCTGTCCGAAAGCGCCGTTGCCGCTGCGCTGGCCGGTTTTGGTGGCGGCTCTATGCTTGCCGCTTTTATCCTGCCCCGGATGCTGGACCGGATCGAGGATCGAAAGGTCATGTTGGCCGGCGCCCTTCTGTGCTGCACCACCATGGCCGGGGCCGCCGCGATATTTGCGACAACCCCGCTGTCTTTGGGTCTGTTGATCGTTTTGTGGGCCCTAGCTGGCTTTGGCTATTCCACCACGCTGACTCCGTCTGGCCGCCTGCTGACCCGCTCGGCCCATCCCGAAGACCGCCCCGCCGTCTTTGCGGCCCAATTCACGCTGTCTCATTGCTGTTGGCTGGTGCTGTATCCTCTGGCAGGCGGGCTGATGACCCTGTTTGGAGCCCCAACCGCCCTGAGCTTTATGGCGGCGATGTCCTTTCTGGGTATTATCGGTGCGGTCACCCTTTGGCCGCGTTCTGATCTGCATTCGGTGATCCACGACCATCCTGACCTGCCGCGTGATCACCCGCACATGGCCGGCCCGCCACCGCATGCTCACCCCGTCATAATAGACGACCTGCACCCCCGTATCCCGCGTGAGCCTTGAGCCCTGCTGTCGTTTTGCCCTAAACCGGAAAAACCAGACCCGCACCGGAGCGCCAATGGATCAGCTTGACCGCCGCATCATCTCAGTCCTGCAACATAATGCCCGCGAGTCGACCACAAAAATCGCGGCAAAACTGGGCGTTGCCCGGACAACCGTGCATGAACGCATCAGCCGGATGGAAGAACGCGGCATCATTGCCGGCTATTCCGTGATCCTGAACAGCCCCGAAGATGCCCCCCGGGTCCAGGTTGTCGTTCTGCTCGAGGTCCAACAGAAGGAAACCACCCGTATCATCAAGCGGCTCGAGGCCTATCCCGAGGTTAAACTCTGTCTTTCGATCAACGGTGACTTTGACCTGCTGTTGACCGCTGACGCGCCAAGGATCGAGGATCTGGATATTCTCGTTGATGATCTGGCACGAATCCCCGGTGTTCTGCGCACCAATACGAGCGTTGTTTTTGGCCGGCGGATTGATCGAATCTGATTGACTGATAACCCTCTGTAAACCAAGGCAAGGCTAGCGTGGCCCGGATAGATCAGAATCCCGGACCGGCAGAATGCCAAATCGCCTATTCATTGTCATAGCATGTGTTGCGTTGCTTCTGGCAGCGCGTCAGAGCTTTGCGGGCGCGGAGGCCCGGATGTCTCAGACATGTGATCAGGCCGCCCGCCGCGCGGCCCTCGCCCAAGACATACCGCTTGATGTTTTGCGCGCCATAACGCGGGTTGAAACTGGCCGCGCGATCAAAGGCCGACTTGAGCCTTGGCCATGGGCAATCAATGTCGAAGGGCGCGGCCATTGGTTCCGATCTGAGCAGGAGGCTAAAGCTTATGTCGCGGATATTTTCCAAGCCGGAAAGCGCAGCTTTGATATCGGGTGCTTTCAAATCAACTATCGCTGGCACGGGCAGGCCTTTCAGTCGATCGATGCCATGTTCGACCCCGAGACTAACGCCAGCTACGCGGCCCGGTTTCTGAAACAGCTATATTCCGAACTTGGGTCGTGGCCGGCAGCGGCGGGGGCCTATCACTCGCGAACCCCGGCTTTGGCCAAGACCTATTCCAGCCGCTACCAGATTGTTCATGCTCAGCTTGACCCGGGCACGGCGGTGCAAACTGCCCGCATGTCGCGTGATCCCTTCACACAACCCGCCGCACCGCTGTTCCCGGTGCAAATCACCCAGTTTCCGACGGGTGCGATGGGCTCTTTGATGCCAGCCGCGGACACCCAAACAGCCTTCATCGCCTTCAACTAGGAGAATTACGTGCCCAGACTTGACGTCCGCTCCCTGTTTTCTCCGACTGTTTTGCTGGCGCTTGCGTTGATGACCGTCATCGTGATGATGATCCTGCCCATGCCGTCCTGGGTTCTGGATGTCGGACTGGCCACGTCCTTCGCCCTGGCGATCCTGATTTTCACGCTGACCCTGTTCATCGAACGGCCGCTGGATTTCTCTTCCTTCCCGACCATCCTTCTGGGGTCTTTGATGCTCCGGCTGTCGTTGAACGTCTCATCGACCAAGCTGATTATCGGTCAGGGGCATACCGGCCCCAATGCCGCCGGCGATGTGATCGAGGGATTCGCAAGCTTCGTCATGGGCGGCAGCATATTCCTGGGCCTTGTCGTGTTCGGCGTCCTGTTGATCGTGAACTTTATGGTCATCAACAAAGGCGCGGCCCGCATGGCCGAAGTTGGTGCGCGATTTGCCCTGGATGGGATGCCCGGGAAACAGCTGGCCATCGACAGTGATATGTCCGCTGGCGCCATCGACCATCAAGAGGCCAAGGAGCGGCGCGAACGGGAACAACAGGAAACCACCTTTTTCGGCTCGCTCGACGGGGCGTCGAAATTCGTCAAAGGCGACGCAGTTGCCGGGCTTTTGATCACCCTGCTGAATCTGGTCATGGGGCTTGTCATGGGCGTGATCGTGCACGGGATGCCGGTGTCATCGGCGTTCGAAACCTACGCTATCCTGACGGTGGGCGATGGTCTGGTCTCGCAAATACCGGCCGTGATCATCTCGATCGCCTCCGCTTTGCTTTTGGCACGTGGCGGCACGCAGGGCGCAACTGACACCGCCATCCTCTCGCAACTGGGGCGCCACCCGGCCGCCCTTGGCACTGTTGCCGGTCTGATGGTGCTGTTCGCCCTGGTTCCGGGCTTGCCGTTTCTGCCCTTTATTCTGGGGGCCTGCGTTTTGGGCTACGCCGCCTATGCGGTGCACCGAAAACAGCACCAGCGAGAAACTCAGGCACAAACCGCGTCGACCGAGGCAGACGAAGCGGTATCACAAGCGATTGGCGATATTCTCGACCTCGATGATGTTCACCTGGAATTCGCACCGGATCTGGTCAGCATGGTCCTGAACCAGGGCACCGGACTGGATGCACGCATTGCGAATATGCGGACCTATGTCGCCTCGACCTTTGGATTGATCCTGCCCGATATCCGTC
Source organism: Ruegeria sp. CDSC025 (assembly GCF_059610805.1). Lineage (NCBI taxonomy): Bacteria > Pseudomonadati > Pseudomonadota > Alphaproteobacteria > Rhodobacterales > Roseobacteraceae > Ruegeria > Ruegeria sp. CDSC025. The sequence goes on from NZ_JBXWOJ010000007.1 coordinate 117,190, forward strand.
TGACCGACCGGGCCGAGCTGCCGATGGGAACATATGTCATCAAGGTACATGGGGTGGAACAGGCCCGTGGTGCCCTGAACCCCGATCTGATTCTGGCGCTGGTTCAGGACGGGCACGATCTTTTACCCGAGGGCAGGGATGTCACCGAACCCGTCTATGGTGCGCCTGCACGTTGGATCCTGCCCAAGGATCAAGAGGCCGCAGCCATGAGCGGCGCTACGATTGTCTCGCCCCCGGAAATACTGGCCACGCATCTGCTGGAAATCATCAAACAGAACTTCTCGCGTCTGTTGACGCTGAAGGCGCTACGCAAGCTGCTGTCCGAGATGACCCGGCTCAGCGACCCGGTTCGCGCCGAGGCAAACCGGAAAATGCTGGACGAGCTGATCCCCGACAAAGTTCCAATCGACACACTTCACGCCGTCCTGCGCCTGTTGCTGGACGAACGGGTTTCGATCCGCAATCTGGCGCTTATCCTCGAAAGCATCGCCGAGGCGCGCCTGACCACCACGCAACCCGAGGGGATTTGCGAACTGGTGCGGCAGCGACTTGGGTTCCAGCTTGTGGCTGACATGAAACGCGAAGACGGGTCGATCCCGCTGATCCAGCTTGCACCGGAATGGGAAGACACATTTGCCACCTATCAGGTCGATGCACCCAATGCAGGGCTGGATGTCGCCCTGCCACCGAACCTGTTCAACAAGCTTGCAGATGGCGTGGTGAACAGTGTCTCACATTCTGCTGACCATGGCATCTTTCCCGCCGTCGTGACCTCGACCCGGCGCCGCAGGCTGCTGCGTACGATCATGCATGCGCGCGGCGTGTCCAATCCGGTCCTGTCATTTGAGGAAATCGGGCTCGAGGCGCGGCCCGCACTTGTAGGCACGGTACCCGCATGATCGCCCTCCCACCCGAACTCTTGCCGCACCTGGGCTCTGGGGCCTGGCATTTCTTTGGTGTTTTCCTGCGCGTTTCGGCAATGGTATCCTTGATGCCTGCATTCGGAGAACGCAGCATCCCCACCCGTGTCAAACTTGGCACTGCCGTTGCCTTTACGTTGATCGTGGCGCCAGCAGTGCCGACAAAGGAATTCGATCCCGAATTCCTGTCCATGGTCCAGCTGATCGGAACCGAAGTTTTTGTCGGAATGGCGTTGGGGATGGCGCTGCGCATCTTTGTTCTGACCCTGCAAACGGCAGGATCCATTGCGGCACAGGCGACGTCACTCTCGCAAATTCTGGGTGGGGCCGCCGCCGATCCAGTTCCGGCCATGGGTTATCTGCTGACGCTGGCCGGGTTGGCCCTTGCTGTACTACTTGGCCTTCACATCCGTTTGGCAGAGTTCTTGATCCACAGCTACGATCTGTTTCCCACCGGAACCACACCTGCGGCGCCGGATTTGTCGCAATGGGGCGTGGAACGGGTCTCGTACAGTTTCAGCCTGGCATTCGCACTGGCGATGCCGTTTGTGATTGCCTCGCTGATCTACAACCTTGCGCTTGGTGTCATCAACCGCGCCATGCCACAGCTGATGGTGGCATTTGTCGGCGCCCCGGCCATCACATTTGCGGGGCTGTTCCTACTTTTCGCCGGCGCGCCTCTGATCCTGTCGGTCTGGTCCGATGCCCTGTTTGACTTCATGCAGAACCCGCTGAGAGATCCGAGATGAGTGCATCGGACAACGACAGCGACAAGTCATACGACCCGACGCCGCAAAAGCTTCTGAAAGCACGGGAAAAGGGTGAGGTCGCCAAATCAAACGACCTGTCTGTTGTCGCGGCTTATGTCGGGCTGCTCATAGGTTTGCTTTTGGCAGGCAAGATTGGTGTTCAACATCTGGGAATATTGTTTGTCGTTCTGATCGACCAATCCGACAAGATCGGAACCATGTTGACGGATGGCCCGGCTGACGGTCTGGTGGGAGGGATGCTTGGCAAGGCTGCAATCTCGATGGCAACCATATTTGTTGTTCCCGCCACTGCGGTTCTGCTGAGCCTGATCGCCCAAAAGGCCCTGGTTTTTGCCCCCAGCAAGCTGCAGCCCAAATTGTCGCGGATCTCGATTCCGTCCAATGCCAAGAACAAATTCGGGCGCGGCGGTCTGTTCGAATTTGCCAAAAGCTTTGCGAAGCTGCTGATTTATTGCGTCTGCCTGTTGATGTTTCTGCGCGTCAACCTGCCCGAGATTTTGACTGCCAGCGCCGCGCCGCCGCAATCGTCGATCGTCTTGATGATGAACCTTTTATTCCGGTTCCTATTCATCGTTGTCACCATCGCACTGGCCATCGGAGTCGTGGACTACCTGTGGCAATATTCCGAACATATGCGCAAGAACCGGATGTCCCGCAAAGAAATTCAGGACGAGACCAAAGACGCCGAAGGCGACCCGCATGTCAAACAACAGCGCCGCCAGCGCGCGCAGGAAATTGCGGCAAATCAGATGATGGCGGATGTCCCAACTGCGGATGTAGTCATCGTGAACCCGACCCATTATGCGGTGGCTCTCAAATGGCAGCGGACGGCCGGCTCCGCACCGACATGCGTGGCGAAAGGTGTCGACCAGATTGCGGCCGCCATCCGCGCCTCTGCGGCCGAGGCCGGGGTTCCGATACACTCGGATCCCCCCACCGCACGGGCTCTCCATGCGACCGTCGAAATCGGGCATGAGATCGCCCCGGAACACTATCGCCCTGTCGCAGCCGCCATCCGCTTTGCCGAAGCCATGCGCAAACGCGCGAAGGACAGAATTTGATGCGGTTTACCGGACTTGCCGATCTGAAGCGTTTATCCGACGCGGCCTTCCAAAAAGAGCAACAGACCTTGCGCCCATATATCGAAGCCGAGGCCGAGATTTTGCAAAAACTGAGCCGATTGGACGCACAGCTTCAGCAGACCCGTCAAAACAGCGGCCAAGCTGATGGATATCAGGTCACCGGCACTGATGTTCTGTGGCGTGGATGGGAAGAGGCAACCCGACGAAAACTCAATACAGACCTTGCGCGCGTCCGAGCGCAAAAGCTAACCAAGATGCAAGCCTTGCGGAAAGCGTTCGGACGCAAACAGGCCCTAGGACAGCTGCTTGAAGAACAACAAAAGGCCCGCCGAGACATGCTTATGAAAAAGCGATCGCGGCAATAAGCGGGCCGAAACAGGCTTCAAGTATCCTGACGGTTAACACTCATGATCAGGACTTGCAGCACGTCATCACCCAAATCCTTCTTGGCGACCTGCAGCAAAGCCTTTCGGACCAAATCCAGATTGTCGGATTCCGTAAAGTTGCCGTTGAAACCACCGGTATTTGCGTGATCGAAAAGAACCTGCAGAAACCCATCTCTCAACTTTGGCTCAAACTCATAAATCGTTTCAGCAACGCCGGGTTTGGTTTCCAGGCTCAGCGACATTGTGACTAACGCGGCAATCCGGTCGGACTTCACGACCGGGATCACAAACTGTTTCGTCATCTTCAGATATTCATACTTGCTGGACGTATCCTTTTTGTCCGACTTGGTCTTAGTGGCCTTCTCCTTGGCTTTCTTGGGTTCGGCGGCAGCGGATTTATCCATGTCACCATCTTTGGTTTTTCCAGAAGGAGACATGGCAATTCCCGCACCAATTCCACCGCCTAGGCCAACAAGCAGAAACAATATAGGAAGTAGCTTTTTCATTGTTATACGACCTCAGAACGGCAAAAGTGTATCGAGGACCTGCTGGCCGTAACGAGGCTGCTGCACATCCGTGATCTGGCCTCGGCCACCATAAGACACGCGCGCCGAGGCGATCTTGTCATAGGTGATTTCATTCTTCCGCGAGATGTCCTGTGGCCTCACATATCCCGTGACCAAAAGCTCTCGCAGCTCGAAATTAACGCGCAGCTCTTGCGAGCCGGATATGGCCAGCACGCCATTCGGTAAGGCGTCGATGACGGTCGCCGCAACCCGCAGGGTCAGCTTTTCCTTACGCTTGACCGAGCCCTTGCCTTTACTGACCGAGGATGAGTCGATCCCGACAGCTTCGTCCAGCGTCGCCCCATCGGGCAGCCGTTCCAATGCGCGCTGCGGCAGGCCGAACAGCTCTGGAACCTCAAGGCTTTCGGACCCGCTGCGCGAGCGGTTCGTATCGTTGGAAATCTCGGCTTTCTCGTCCAGCTCGATCACAACTGTCAGGATATCGCCCTTTTTGATCGCGCGCTGATCACCCAAAAGCGATTGCTGCCCCCCGCTCCACAGCGATGACCGATCCACATTGCGTTGCGGCTGCGTGTGCAACGGTAAACCCGGCCACAGCATGGCGACATGTTCAGCAGATTCGTCCGCGGGTGTGAAACTTGGCGGTTTTCCCAAATGATCCAGTCGACCACAGGCGGTCAGAGCCAGACATGCCATCATCAACAGTTTTAGTTTTCCGAACATCATTTTACCTCGATTTGACCGTTAGGCCGGATAAAGCCAACAACAGTTGTACGTGACGACAGATTCATGACCCGAATTCGGTCGCCGACAGCCCCGCGCCCCAGGGCACGGCCTTCGGCCTTGATCGAAAGGGGACGACGGTCAAAGACCAGAACCACCAGATCATTGCGGTCCACCAGCGCGGGCGGCCCGACATCTGCTGCGCGAACCGGGCGTCCGGGGTAAAGCGCGACGCGTGCTTCCTGACCGATCAAATCATCAGGGTTTGTAACCGCTCCGAGGACAACCTGATCTTTGATCTCAAGATCGGCGGCCGAGATCACCTCTTTGGCGCGTATGGTCCGGATCGGCACCACGATCTCAGCCAAGGCACAAAGCGGGCTGATCGTCACCAGTGCTATGAATAGGGCGCGCATCACCGCACCTGCGTTGTTGCGCCCATCATCTGATCGACGGCCGAGATGACCTTGGCGTTCATCTCATACCCTCGCTGGGCTTCGATCAGTTCGGTGACTTCGCGCACGGCATCTACCGAGCTGTCCTCGAGATATCCCTGACGCAATGTGCCCATCCCACCCTCGCCCGGAGTGCCGATAACAGGCGCGCCCGAGGCTTCGGTTTCTTTGAACAGGTTGCTGCCGATCGCCTCCAGCCCCTTGGCATTGGAAAAACTGGCCAGGGTGAATTCACCGAGCAACTGTCCTTCGGCGGTATCATCGAAATAGGCGTAGACCTCACCCGATGCATTGATCGAGATCGACCTTGCATCGTCTGGGATTGTGATCTCTGGCGCGACAGCGAAGCCATCTGAAGTGACGATCAACCCTTCTGCCGAGCGTTTCAGGCTGCCGTCACGGGTAAAGCCAGACTGACCGCTGGGCAACGTCACCTCAAGATAGCCGCGCCCTTCGATTGCGACATCCAAATCGCTGCCAGTGGCCGCCAACGCACCCTGTGCCAGCTGCACGGTGACCGCAGCCGGGCGCACCCCCAGACCCAGTTGTATACCTGTGGGCAAGACGGTGCCGTCATTGGCATTCACCGTCCCCGCGCGCGCCATTTGTTGATAGTGCAGGTCTGCAAACTCAGCGCGGCGCGCGTTGTAGCCTGTGGTATTCATATTCGCCAAATTGTTCGAGATCGTCTCGACCCGCATCTGCTGAGCGGTCATGCCCGTCGCTGCGATTTTCAGTGCCCGCATATCAATTCCTCCGTTATCAAATCAGCGCATCAGGGCCTTAAGCGCCCCACGCACACGTTCGTCTTCGGTTTCAAGAAAACTCTGCCCCAACTCATAGGCGCGCTGGATTTCGATCATCCGGGTGACCTGTTCGATCGCGTTCACGTTCGATCCCTCGAGGAATCGGTGCACAATGACCGGCTCATCCACGGGTTCAATCGCTGCATCTGACCGAAATTGCGTGCTGCCTTCGCGCACCAGGCTCGTGGGATCAGCAACGCGGTAGACGCCGATCTGTCCCAGAACCTGCCCTTCGATACTGAGCGTGCCGTCGCTGCCGACATCAATCGACGCGGCATCCGGCGGAATGAAAACAGGGGCGCCGTTGCTGTCCAGAACCCGGTACCCATCCATGGTAACCAGATCACCCTCGGCACTGGGTGAAAACGCACCCGCCCGTGTCAGCCGGTTGCCGCTGGGGGTTTCGATCATGAAAAACCCGTCGCCTTCGATGGCGAAATCAAATTGCCCGCCGGTTTCGGTCAGAACGCCTTGTTGCAACGAGGTATTGCGTGCCTCTGCCCGCGCCATGGACAAGGACGGATTGCCCGGCGAGGCTTTCACGAACTCGGAAAACACCAAGCCCTGCTGGCGGTACCCCGTGGTATTGGCGTTGGCGATATTGTTCGCCACCAGCCGCATTTCATTCATCAGCCCCGATTGGCGGGACAAGGTGGTATATGAGGTATCCATCAGCGGCCTCCGGCGATCAGTGGGATGAGGGTTGAGGTGAAGAACGACACCAGCGTCTGGGTCATGAACCCCATCGAAATCCAGAAAATGATCACGATGGCGATAAGCTTTGGCACGAAGGTCAGCGTCATTTCCTGCACCGAGGTCAGCGCCTGGAACAGACCCACAACCAGACCCGAGACCAGTGCCACCGCCAGGATCGGGACGGATGTGATCACCGCAACCCACAATGCCTGGCGGACGATGTCATAATAGAGACCTTCGCTGAGCATCGATCAGACCGGCATCCGCAGGATTTCCTGATAGGCCTCGACCACTTTGTTGCGCACGATGACGGCGGTTTCGACGGCCAGTTCGGTCTGCGCCAACGCCTGAACCAGCGCGTGCGGATCGGCCTGGCCGGTCATCGCCGCGCCGGACATCTGCTCGGACTGTTTCAATGTTGCGGCAAAGTCCTGAAAGGTTGAGCGCAACCCCTGTGCCATTCCGGCAAGGTCGGGGTCGGGCTGTGTAGCGGGCCGCGCTACGGCATAGCTCTGCGCGGCGGTCAGGGATCGGATATCCATTCTGGTGTCCTTTATTTTCTGAGAAGTTCCATAAGGCTCGACGACATTTGTCGTGTCTGGTCGAACATCTTGAGATTGGCTTCGTAGCTGCGCTGCGCTTCACGCGCGTCAGCGATTTCGATCATCAAATCTACATTGGACCCGCGATAATGGCCGGTCTCATCGGCCAACGCATGGCCGGGGTCATAGATGCGCGACAGGTCGCGACGATCAAGCTTAACGCGCCCGGTCTCGACCATTTGCGCACCATCTTTGCTGACCGCTTCAAACGGCACGGTTTTGCGCCGATATCCCGGCGTATCCGCATTCGAGATGTTTTCGGAGACGTGCCGCAAACGGGCCGCCTGCGCGCGCAGGGCGCTGGTCGAGGCGGAAAGGGAATGGGAAAAATCGCTCATCTCTCAGCCCTCCTCACCCGCGACCAAGGCTGGTACGCAGGATGCCAATCGAGGATTTATAGATCGCCAACGCGCGGTCATGTTGACGCTTGACCTCGACCGCTTTGAGCATTTCTTCCTCAAGAGAAACACCATTTCCGTTGGGATCGCCCGAGGGCGCGGCATCGAACTCGGCCCAGGGTTGGGCTGCGGCGGCGCCGTTCAGATGCCCGGCCCGCGTGGCGGCCATCGCAACCTCATGCCCGGAATTTTCGAAAGCTTTCTGAAAGGTCTCGATATCGCGGGGCTGATAACCCGGCGTATCCGCATTTGCCATGTTTCGCGCAATGACAGACTGCCGTTGCCCGGCATGGGTTGCCATTGCGTACGCTGTCTTAAAGACGTTCAGGTCAGAGAACATCGGGGCTTCTCCCTCGATCAATTTCAATCAAGGCTTAACCCCGATTCCTTTAGAAACCGTTTTCAGAAACCCGTTGGAGAACCCACGATGACCAATCTCGACCCGATGCTTCTGAAATGCGAATTCGACCGTCTGTCCGCCATGCGCCATATGGGCCGCGTGGCCAGTGTTGGGCGCGGCGTCATAGAAATAGAGGGGTTGGAGTACGTTGCCCGCATCGGCGACAACCTGACCCTGCGGCGGCGCAGCGGCCCTGATCTGGCGGGTGAAGTTCTGCATGTCGAATCGGATCTGATCCACATGTTACCCGCCGCTGCACCCGATGGGGTTTGCTTGGGTGATCGGGTGATTCTAAATCAGACACCGGCATTTTCCCCCGGACTGCACTGGCTGGGCCGGGTCGTTGATCCCTTCGGCAAACCGCTGGACGGCAAGCCGTTGCTGTCGGGCACTCAGGAAAGAGACATCCTGCAAAGCCCTCCACCTGCCGTTGCCCGCAAACCGCTGGGCGCGCGGATGGAAACCGGGCTGAGCATCATGAACACCATGTTGCCTGTGGTGCAGGGGCAGCGTATCGGCCTGTTCGCCGGGTCCGGGGTCGGCAAGTCGACCCTGTTGGCGACGCTGGCGCGGTCGATACAGGCAGACGCGGTTGTGGTCGCTCTGGTCGGCGAACGGGGTCGTGAGGTCAATGAGTTCGTGGAACATGCGCTTGGGGCCGAGGGGTTGGCACGATCTGTGGTTGTGGCGGCAACCTCGGATCAGTCTGCGCTGGCCCGCAGGCGCTGTGCATGGTCGGCACTTTCAGTCGCGGAATTCCTGCGGGATCAGGGGCTGAACGTCCTGTTTCTGGCCGATTCGGTCACCCGCTTTGCCGAGGCGCACCGCGAAATCGCCGTTGCGATGGGTGAGGCTCCCACTTTGCGCGGGTTCCCACCTTCGGTCACGCCCTTGATCGCTAGTCTTTGCGAACGAACCGGGCCGGGCACGGCTGATCAGGGTGATATCACAGCAGTTTTCAGCGTTCTGGTTGCGGGCTCGGACATGGATGAACCGATAGCGGACATTCTGCGTGGCGTTCTGGACGGGCATATCGTCCTGAGCCGCGAAATCGCCGAGCGCGGCCGTTTCCCCGCCATTGACCTTAGCCGGTCGGTTTCACGCAGCCTGCCGGGGGCTGCCTCCGAGGCGGAAAACCGGATGATCTCGGAAACCCGCAAGCTGGTTGGCAGTTACGAGCAATCCGAGGTTATGATCAAAGCCGGGCTTTATGCCGAAGGGGCAGACCCGTTATTGGATCAGGCAGTCCGGGTTCATGACGAGCTTGATGGTTTTTTCGGCAAGGCCGAGTCGGAAGGAATCAGCAACAGTTTCAACCACCTGCAACTGATTCTGCGCCGTGCCGGGGCAGCATTACCGCAGTGAGGAATTCAAGACAGTTTTAAGTGTTAAGCCCACCTTAAGACCTGCCCGGCTACCCCTGTAACTGGGTGATAAAAAGGTGGTGGAGATGGGTGCGCAATCCAATGTGGCGCCAATCATCATCAAGAAGAAACGTGTGTCAGGTGGCGATGGTCACCATGGTGGCGCGTGGAAAGTCGCATATGCCGACTTTGTCACGGCCATGATGGCGTTCTTCATGTTGATGTGGCTGCTGAATGCAACAACGGAACAGCAACGCAAAGGGCTTGCGGATTATTTTTCGCCGACCATTCCCATAAACCCGGTTTCGGGTGGCGGCGATGGGGCCTTTGGCGGCAATAACATGTTCTCCGAGGAAACTCTGGTCATGGACGGCACCGGCGCCAGCAAACGCAGCCCGACGCCCGCGCGACAAGCACGTGGATCGGTTGGCGTCAGCTCGGACGGCGGCGGAAAAGAAACGGTCGAAGACTTTTCCTCACTGGAATCAGAGCTTATGGGGCGAACCGGCGAAAGCATGGTGTCCGACAAGGTCCTCAAACATATCGTCACCCGCGTGACGGATGAGGGTCTGGTGATCGAACTCTTTGCCACCAAGGATCAACCTCTGTTCGAATCAGGGACGAACCAACCAACCAATATGCTGCGTGCTCTGACATTGTTGGTGGCCCGATCCTCTGATCTGGTGACAAATGACATGGCGGTCGGAGGGCATGTCGGTTCCTCGCCGGTGGTTCTGGCCAAAAACCCGGCCTGGGATTTGTCTACCTCGCGCGCTCAGCAAGTTCGCCAAATGCTGCAAGACAAGGGTGTTGCGCCGCTCAGGTTGGACCGCGTAACCGGCCATGCCGACCGAAAATTGTCGGATGAAAACCCGATGGCCGCACGCAACAACAGGATCGAGATCATCTTTCTGCGCGGCACCTGAGAATAAAAGGATAGACGGCATTTTACCTGTTAGCGCGCTGTTAAGGCCCAGCGCGTTAGCTATTGCATCAAGATTTGACGCAACAGAAGGGCGTGCCAATGACAATTTCCTCTTCGCTGAACGCTGGCGTGGCCGCATTGAAGGCCAACGCAAACCGGCTGGCGACGATCTCGGACAATATCGCGAATTCATCAACCTTCGGGTATAAACGGGTGGAAACTGATTTCCATTCTATGGTCACCTCCGGCCAGGGCGGCAGCTATTCCGCTGGGGGCGTTCGCACCACCAGCCAACGCCTGATCGACCAGCGCGGTTCGCTGGTGACAACCAACAACTCCACCGACCTTGCGGTGCGTGGGCGCGGCATGATGCCGGTACGACCAAGTTCTCAGATCGCGGCCGGTTCGAATGAGATGTTGCTGACCACGACAGGGTCGTTCCGCTCCAATGAAGAAGGATATCTGGTCACCGAATCAGGGCTTGTTCTGCTGGGTTGGCGTGCGAATGCGGATGGAACCATCCCTGCGGTTCCACGTGACACGCCTGCTGCGCTTGAACCCATTCAGCTCAGTGTTAATCAACTGTCGGGCGCGCCCACGACGCAGATGAATCTGCGCATGAACCTGCCCGCGACCGCTACGGATGCGGGTTCCCCTGGCGACATGCAGCCCTTGTCCGTTGAATATTTCGACAATCTGGGAAAATCCGAAAGCGTTGATATCGAACTCGTCCCTACAGTGCCGGCCACCGGCAGCAGTAACGAATGGACGATGATCATGCGCGATTCAGCCTCGGGCGGCACCATTATCGGTGAATACACCCTGACCTTCACCGATAGCCGAACTGCGGGTGGCACGCTGGCCAGCGTAACTGCGGTCACCGGCGGTGCATATGACCCAGCAACCGGCAGCGTTGTGGTGAACGTGGCCGGCGGCCCAATGGAGATCAATATAGGGGAAATCGGGGATGCCGACGGAATCACGCAACTGTCCGATACATTTGCACCAGTTTCGATCACGCGCGACGGTTCGGCGGTCGGCACCATGACCAGCGTTCAGGTTGACGAAAACGGGTATGTTTATGCGTTCTACGATACCGGTGTCAGCCGACGCATGTACCAAATCCCATTGGCGGATGTTCCGAACCCAAATGGACTGACCGCGCTGGACAGCCAGACCTATGCACCATCCCGGGAAAGCGGGACGTTCTTTCTGTGGAATGCGGGGGACGGGCCAACCGGCGACCTGGTTTCTTTTGCGCGCGAAGAATCCACTACCGATGTGGCGACCGAGCTGACCTCAATGATCCAGACACAGCGGGCTTACTCTTCCAGCGCAAAGGTTATCCAAACGGTGGATGAGATGCTTCAGGAAACAACCAATATCAAACGCTGATCAGGGTTTTGATTCAGGAAAGGGACCTGCAGAATGAATATGTCCACAGCATTGAACAACGCGTTGGGCGGCCTGACCGCCGCCAGTCGCGGTGCGGCGGTTGTGTCCGAAAATATCGCAAACGCATTGACGCCCGGCTACGCGCGCAGGTCACTGGAACTGGCAACCAACACGATTTCCGGTCACGGCGTGCGTACCGTAGGTGTCATTCGTCATCAGGATCCCGTCCTCACGTCCAACCGCCGGGCCACGGATGCCGATCTGGCCTTCCACACCACCATTTCAGACTTTCACACAAGGTTGGAATCTTTGGTAGGGTCCGCCGATGATCCCGCATCGCTTTCGGTTCGGCTGGCTGATTTTGACAGCAGCCTGCTAACAGCGGCAAGCCTGCCGGATTCCAGTGAACGACTGGACCAGGTAGCGCGCACGGCTCAGGATCTGGCACGCGGTCTGAACGCAGCCTCTGAAGGGTTGCGTCAGATGCGATCCGACGCGGACCGGTCCATCGGCAAACAGGTCGACACCCTGAATCAGACCCTCAAGGATATTGAAGAGCTGAATGCCAAGATCCCGGCCATTAAGTATTCCGGCGCCGATATTGGTGGGATACTGGATCAACGACAGGTCCTGATTGATCAGGTCAACGAACTGGTTCCTGTAAATGTGATTCAAAGGGACAATGATCAGGTCTCGCTTTATTCTGATGGCGGCTTGATATTGCTGGAAAACACTGCGGCCGAGTTCTCCTTTTCGACAACCGGCGACACCAAGCCCCATATGACCCTGGCAAACGGGTTGTTGTCCGGGCTTGAGATGAACGGAAACACTGTCCGCACCAGTGGCGATTTTGCCCAAATTCGCGGCGGTGCCTTGATGGCCCAATTCCAGATTCGGGATGAAATCGCGGTTGAGGCTCAGGTCGATCTGGATGCTGTTGCGCGCGATCTTATCGAAAGGTTCGAAACGCCGGGGCTGGATCCGACCGCGCTGGCCACGGATCCGGGCGTGTTCACCGATGACGGCAACCGGTTTGATCCGGCATCGGTGACGGGATTGGCCTCGCGCATCAGCTTGAACGCAATCGTCGACCCGGACGCCGGAGGAGAGAGCTGGAAACTTCGCGCCGGGCTGGGTGCGGCCACACCCGGCAGCGCCGGAGATGCCAGCCAACTGCGCGCCTTCAGCTCAATTCTGAACGACGAGCGCCCTGTTGCAGGCTCGGTTTTCGCGGCCGGAAACATGCGCGCCGCAGACATCTCCGAGGTGCTGTTGTCACGGATTGGGTCGGACGCACATGTGGCCGATGGGCGGCGGGTGTTTGCAAACAGCGCCAATCTGGAAATGACGGCCATTGAGGCCGAACAGGGCGTCGATACCGATCAGGAATTGCAGCGGCTAATGCAAATCGAACAAGCCTATGCGGCAAATGCCAGACTGGTTTCGGTCGTCGATGAACTTATGGATACGTTGTTGAGGCTGTGATGATGAATGTAACCTCTATGGGCGACCTCGCGCGCGGATTGACCCTGAAATCGCGGGCGACTGATATCAAAAATCAGATCGAAACCCTGTCTTATGAGATGTCTTCAGGCAAAGTGCAGGATGTCTCCGGCCATCTGGATGGGGATTATTCCTATCTTCTGGATATGGATCGAAACCTATCACGCCTGGATGCCTTTCAGGTGGCCACAGCCGAAGCTGGCCTGTTCACCGACGCTATGCAGCTTAGCCTGACAACAATCGATGACGCGGTGGGGCGCCTGACGTCGTCCTTGCTGGCATATGGGACATCCAATCAGGCGGTCACCCATAAACATGCCTCTGTTCAGGCCAGAAATGAGCTGGATACGGTCATGTCTGCTTTGAATACCCGTGCGGGTGGCCGAAGCCTGTTTTCCGGAGTGGATACGGATGTGTCGCCTCTGGCATCTGCGGATACCTTGTTGACCGCGTTAGAGGCTGATTTGACGGGGCTGACAACACTCACGGATATCACTCAAGCCGCAGAAGACTGGTTCAATGATCCTGCGGGGTTCGATGCGGTTATCTATCAGGGCTCAGATACAGCGCTGGCACCGATGAGCATTTCGGAGAATGAAAGTGTCTCTATTCCGATCACTGCGACCGATCCGACGCTCAAAGCCGCGTTGCGGGACATCGCCGTCGCCGCTCTGGTTTCGGACGATAATCTGGGACTGCCCAATGATCTGCGGACGTCCTTGTTTACCCAGTTGGGTGTCGAGCTTGCCAATACGCAGGACGGCACAGTGAACCTGCGGGCGGATGTTGGTTCGGCGGAGGCCCGGATTGAACAAGCCGCCACGCGCAACGCGGCGGCGCGTACCAGCCTCGAATACAGCCGAAACTCTCTGATCGCCGCGGACCCGTATCAAACCGCAGTGCAACTGCAGACTGTCCAATTTCAATTGGAAAGCCTGTATTCTGTCACCGTTCGCAACGCGAACCTATCGTTGGTTAATTTCCTGAGATGAGATTACTTGCCATTCTCTTGATCCTGCTTCCAAGCCTGTCTTTTGCCGGGGCTATCCGGCTGAAGGACCTTGTCGATTTCGACGGGGTGCGCAGCAATGACCTTGTTGGCTATGGCCTTGTGGTCGGATTGAATGGTACCGGCGACGGGCTCAGGAACTCTCCATTCACCGAAGAGATCATGTCCAATATTCTGGAACGGCTTGGTGTGAACGTGAATGGTGAGGATTTTCGCCCCAAAAACGTGGCCGCCGTGCTTGTGACAGCCAGCCTGCCCCCCTTTTCGCGGGTTGGTGGACAGATCGACGTCACCGTTTCGGCCATCGGCGATTCCAAAAGCTTGCTGGGCGGGACGCTTATTATGACACCGCTGAATGCGGCAGATGGTCAGATCTATGCGGTGGCACAGGGGTCAGTTCTTGCAGGTGGCGCCGTTGCCGAAGGCGATGCGGCTTCGGTCACCCAAGGGGTTCCGACATCCGGTGTGATCCCATCCGGAGCTCGGGTCGAACGTGAAATCGACTTTGAGCTTTCCGATCTGACCCAAATGCGCCTGGCCCTGCGTGAACCGGATTTCACAACCGCCGGTCGGATCGAGCTGGCAATCAATTCGGAATTCAATCGGGCCGTTGCCATCATGCGCGATTCCGGGACGGTCGAACTGAATATTGCAGCGACACAGGCGATCTCGACCGCGCATGCGCTTGGGCGCATTGAAAATATCCTAGTAGAGCCAGAAACAAAGGCGCGAGTAGTAGTCGATCAGCGTTCGGGCACGATTGTCATGGGTCAGGAAGTGCGGATCTCACGCGTGGCAGTCTCGCAGGGCAACCTGACACTGACGGTCGAAGAGGCCCCTATCGCGGTTCAGCCAAACCCGTTCGCACGAGGCGAAACCGTCGTGGTTCCGCGTACCGTAGCCGGTATCGAAGAAGAGGAAGGCACCGGTTTGGCGGAAATTCCCGAGGCCACGACCTTGTCCGAAGTCGTCGCAGGGCTAAACGCTTTGGGTGTCTCACCCCGCGACATGATCGACATCCTGAAAACGATCAAAGCGGCCGGAGCATTACACGCCGAGTTCATCGTTCGATGAAGGGCTATCCCGGCGGTAGGCGCACAGCTCCAAGACCCGCCGGGAATTCACGTCACTTTGATTTCCAACTGTCCAACCATTTGCGGAATCGGTTGCGATGCTCACCGATGGCGTCGCCGGTTGCATACAACCCATCCTCGACACTCTCGATCATCGGATCGATCCGCGCCTGGCGGAACCTGCGCCAGCGCACCCAGATTGCCCAGACAATCGCAAAGAAGACCGTCAGGAAGACGATGTTGAACCAAGGGATCAGACGCGCATCCGGACCATCGACATGTTTGATAAAGACAGCGTTTGGAAAGATCGACATGAACTCATTCCGCCAGCCATAATGCGTCACGGCAACCCAGTCCGGGTCGTTTTTGTCCGAGATCGCGTCATTGGCTTCGGTATACAAATTGGCAGTGTCGAATTTGAAATAGGGCGGCCAACCCCAGCTGGTATCTTCGTTGCGATACACAATCGGTTTGCCATTGGCACGTACGGCCTGAATGAACTGTACATCCCGGTTCGACAGACTGGCCGACTGATCATCGGGCTCGGACCAGAAGATCCGGGTCCAGTCGTTCAGGTCCTGCCGTTCTTCATAGGTGTTGACGATCCGAACCACATCCCGTTGCGGCAGAGAATACTGAAGGATTACGGCGACCGTTCCCCAGAAAATCAGAATGAATGCCCATTTCAAATAGGCCATGCTTTACCTCTCACATGTAGTTCACAATGTAGATCAGCGACCCGATCGCTACCCAAGGCACAACATAGACACCCAGGATCAATTTGCGCCGGAACGAATTGTCATAGACGTGCAGCCCCCGTGCGACAAAGGCTGCCTTGTCTCCGGTTTTGCCCTTTTCGTCCCACCAATGCTCTAGCCTGCGGCGACGCACACTGCGTGAATACAGCGACAGGGCAAAATAGGCCACGGTCTGGATGACTAGCAGGACCAGAAACAGGCGCATCGCTCCGAACATTTCAATCCTTTCCTAACGCGCCCCAGGGACCAACGCGGGCGATAACGGTCTCGTTGATCCTGTCTCGACCGCTCATATCCGGCTCATGTCCGAACAGGGCAGCGCGGGCACCCGCCTTGTCCACCTGATACTCACGCGCGAGGAAATCAGCAACATAGGCCTTCTTGGCCTCGGACCAGGATTTGTAGGTGCTATAGAACAGCTCTTTGTGGCAGATGAACATCTGGCGCGGGTCCAGTGGGGCCAATTCGGCCAGCAGCATGTTCACCAGATCACGGTTCGGCGTATCGGCGGCCCGCAGCGTATAGAAATACGCCGAATGATCCGAGGTGATCCGGGGCCACCGCCCGCCATCCGTCGCCCAACGCAATAGCTGCGCCAGTCCATGATAGGCCTCTGGCAACCGATCCGCGTGGGTGCGCGCCAGCCGACGCATATCACTGCGGTTCAGGCCAGTCAGATCGACCCCGGCATCAGCGGCCGCGTCGACGGTCAGGAAGTCCATCTTTTGCTGCAGGATCGCAGCAGCATCCACGCCGCGCGCCTTGACGATGGGTTCGACCAGGTCGTTATAGTCCAGGAACTTGGCGATCTGGTTCCGCTGCGACGGGTCAAACGTGTATTTGATGTTCAGATCGTCGGGCTTTTCGCCCATGCAGATAGCCGCCGGATGATCCAGATCCGGGAACAGATAGAGCCCGCCGAAATGCGCCGTCCAGAAATTTTGCTGCTCAAACGCCGTATGGCGCAGACGGACCGGGTTGCGGGTGACGTCACCGGTTTCCTTCGAGGTTTCGATCATTTTGGCGATCAGGACATCGTCGAACCATGCATCCTCTTCGGTCTTGAAGCGTTCGACCATACCTGCCAGTTGCTCGGCCTTGCGCAGGGTGCCGCCTGCGGTGTCGGCCTCAATCTCGATCTTGCGCAGGTTGAACAGATCGCGGGGATTGCTGAGTTTGAAGACCGAGTTCACCAGTTCTCCGGCCACCGCATCGGTGGCGGTCAGGGCAAACAGTTGCGCCTCGTTCATCTCGATAAATTCGCGCAGGATATCGCGCGAGGTCGAGAATTTGACGTTCAGCAGAGGCGCACGTTTCTGTTCGGTCGTCAGCAGGATGAACTGCCGGTTGACCCCGTTGGGGTTGAGGTAGAGCTCATCCTCCAGCTCAATCCCCACCTCAGGCGAGTAGCCCGAGATATCGACATGGAAATCCGTCAACGCCGTGGTCCTGCCCGCCAGATGCTGCAACGCGCGGTTATACCGCTCGACCAGAGCCGGGCTGGAGATGTGGACGAGGTTGCCGAACATCAGGCCTTTTTCGATGAGGCGGATCATGACGTTTGCCTTCCCGCGCAACGGTAGCGATGCTCCCGGCCCGAGGGTGGGTGCGGAACGCGCCCGCCCTGGGGAGCGGGTCGGGCGCGTCGCGGCTTCGCCGCGATATCACGCTCAACCAGAACCACGATTTTCTCTAACTCAAAACTCATGCGCGCAATCCTCTTGCGAAGGCAAAAATGATCGCGAATCCAACGGGTATTGCTATCAACCAGAACTGTAGCTGAAAATAGACCATAACATCTGCGGGATTTGCGTTGCCAGCGTCCACAGCAAAGCGGTCGACAAAAACATCCGTTAAAGCATAGCTGGCAAGAATTGTTAGAGGTGCGCAAGCCGCACCGTAGGCCAACAATGGAAGAAGCCATTCCTTTCCATTCTCTTTGGTCGCACGAGCCGTGTGATAGGCTCGTAAACCTATTAGTATAGCAACCGCAGTACTCACCAGTAGCGGTAGACCTATGGCGATCAGATAGGTCACTTCCCCTCCAGATACCGCCGCTTGGCCTCTTCCATCCGGCCCATCTCACGCACCGCGTTGTCGATGGCGACCTCGTCGCTCTTGTCGGCATAGCGGAACTCGCTGTCGGCGTAGCGATTGATCTCTTGCATCACCATTTCCACCGTGATCGGCTGGCGCAGGTCCTCGATCATGGCCTTCTTGGTGACGTAGTCGCGGAACAGGAACAGGTCGGGGTTCTCCATCCATTCGTCGGGCAGTTCGAAATCCATCGCGCGGACCTTGACCGCATCGGTGATGTTCTTGATCGCGCGGCCGGTGAACCGTTCATCCGCCTGTTGGATCGCCTTCAGGTAGGTGCCCATCTTGGCAATCGTGTCCAACTGCCCGATCTGCCCTGAAACCCGGTCATAGACCTGCAAGAGAGCCTCTTCATGCGGCCGGGAGTGGCTTTCGAAACTGGCAGCGACGGCCTTCTTGATCTCTTGCGCGGCATAGGCTTCGTGCTCGCCCAGCGGGATGTCATGGTTGCGGCCCATCAGCAGGTGCAGGATGTCGATGTAATCCTCGCGTGTTTGCGGCCCGTCCACCAGAAACCGTGCGCCCGCCCTCTGGCGCAGGGCGTCGTCCACATTCTCGGGGTAGTTCGAGAACATGCCAAAGGTACAGTTGCCGCGCACGACGGTGTTGGCGCCCGCAAAGCTTTCCATCAGCACTGCGGTGATTTCCAGTTGCCCCGCGCTGGACTGCCGGTCGCCGCGCTTGCCTGCCAGCTGGTCGATATCGTCGATGGTGCCAAAGCCGATGACCGAGGGGTCGATGATCGTGTTGATAAACGCCTTGGCGTTCTGGCCGGATTTGCCCTGATAGCTGTCGATATTGTCGGTGCTCAGGTTCTGATAGCGGAACGGATAACCCGCGTTCTGGCAATAATCGTTGATCAGCCCGGCCATCATCTGAATCAGGGTGGTCTTGCCGGTGCCCGGTTTGCCGTCGCCCATGAAAGTAAAGATGAACCCGCCGAGTTCGGCGAACGGGTTCAGACGACGATCGAAATCATAGGCCATCACCATCTTGGCCAACTTCATCGCCTGATACTTGGCGATATGGTTGCCGACCACCTCGTTCGGTTTCTTGAACGTCATGGTGAGGGTGGTGGACTTCGCCTTGGAAGCTGGTTCGAACCCCCGGATCGTCAGATCATCAGCCTCGATGTGCCATGCGGCGTTCTGGAACGGGGCCAGTTGGCCTGCAGATTGGGCACGCAGGGCGGCCTTGTCCATCAGCTGCTCGGCATAGGCGCTTGTGGCCGCGATCAAATGCGCATCATCGGGCGCGTGTTTGGCCAGGGTCTGGTCCAACTCCCACAGCGCGCCATGCAGGGCAAGCTGGCCATTGTCGGTCAGAACCTCTTCGATTTCTCCAATATCAACGGTGGTTTCACCCAGATGCGACGACATCAGATAGGCCAGTGCATTGCCGAAACTGTGCGAGGTGATCAGCGCCTCGGCCGTCAGCAGTTCCGAGAATTCTGTCTTGCGCGCGGCGGGCAGATCCCCCGCCAGGTTCGCGCGTTTGAGATCAGCCAGCGGGGTCTGTTCGGCATAGGCTTCAGACACCGCCAGAGCGATGGCGATGGCGCGACGAATGGCCTGCTGCGTGGTGGCCTGCGGGGGTGAAACCAGCGCATCGCCGTCATCTGACGCCTCGATCCGTTCCACCAGATGCACCCCGTCAGCCCGCACGGTCCGCCGTGTCACCAAACCTGGCGTGGTGGACCGAAACCGCCGACCTGTGGAGACGCCCGGCGACCTCTCAACCGCGGCCTCAACCGCTTTGGCAATCCGCGGCGCGTGCTCGAACCCGTTCAGCAAGGCGGTGGCCGCGGTGTAGTGGTTGCGAATATCGTCTTCGCGCAATTCCATCTGGTCTGACGTCAAACTCATCTCAAAATAGCCTTTACTGTCTTCAATATCTCAACACCTGCCCGGTCTTGCTGACGACGAACTTGCGCACGTCGGCAAAACCCGGCGGGTTGCGCTCGGCCAGTACCTGGAACGGGCGTTGTGGCAGAATGATCGAGCGCTCGGTTTGCGTCGCCCCCGTCTCGGCCCCCTGCCCGCCGAATGGGTCCAGCGCAAAGACCTCGCGGTCTACGGTCCCGAACCAGCCTGAGCGTTCCTGAATCACATCCTCGCTTCGCAGCGCTTCAGTGGTCCAGGCCAAGGCCCAATCCTGACCCGCAGGGGATTTCGCATCCTCCAGCACCTGCCGCAGCGGGCCGGATTGCTCGGTAAAGGCCGAGGAATACATTGGCCCCACATGAATGCGGCGCAGGTGTTTGGGATGCAGGTCGTCGAAATCCTGATCAAAGCCTTTGGCAATGGTCACCAGTTTCAACCCACCCAAGGATTGCGCCATCAGATGCGCCTGCACTTCGGGCCAGCGGCGTTGATCTTTGGGCAGGGCCGTGCGCCCCGAATCCTCCAACTCCATCAGGTAGATGACCGGCAGGTTGATCTGGCTGTCGTACACGGCCCAGTGGATCAGGAACCTGCGCCGCTCGCCCTCATTGCCAATCCAGTGACATTCGGGATCATTACGGGCCCAGAACAGCTCACCCTTCAGCAATTCCTCGTAATAGAGCCTTTGGGACAGCGCGAATTGCAGCTTGGTCGGGATCTCCCGGTCGCTGATGATGGTTCGAACCATATCGGTTTTCAGCTCATCCTCGGACGGCATATTCGCAAGATGCACCTGCGCCTGCTGCGCGTCATTGGCCATGGTCAGCAGCTCGGCCGCCACCGGAAACCCGCTGTCGCGCTTGTCCATGGCGAGGCTGCCAAAGAACCGCCCCGTATCGCGCCCGACCAGCAGGTATTTCATGGACAGCGCGCGGAATGTGTAGAGCAGCCCAGAGAGGTAGCGCGACACGGTCCGCACCTCTTGCTTGCTGATCGCGCCCTCAGCCTCCATCGTTGCGGCCACGCGCAGAAGGTGGACGGTGATCACCTCGAATTTGCGGAAATAGCGGCGCGAGGCGAGGGTGTCGGTCAGGCCGACATGGTCTTGGGTGAGGTTAGTCATTGGGCGCGCGTCTGATAGAGTTCTCTTCTGCAACTATCTACTTGAGCCACAAAATTTATTGCACCGAGCCCTACAACCACGATCAGAGGCACCCCCACTTCCAAGAACTTTGGGAACAAGTAAAGCATGCATGCGAAAGGCAGCGCCCATACCTTCGCATATTTTAGCCATAAATTTTTGGATCGAATGGATTCGCCAAAGCTGATTTCTTGGCTCATTTCTTTTTTCGAAGCGGATGTCAGCCGCGCAAATTGGTGGATCAAAAAGAACCCTGGCATCAAAGACCAAAATGCAACTAGCCCGAACATGTAAGCTTCGAAAACTAGACTGAATCCCATGGCGACAAACCAGGCCGCCAGCCAAGCTGATATACAAATGTCTCGTGTCATCTTGAGCAATGGGCTCACCCACCATACAAATTCTTGTCATGCTTCTCGACAATCGAGGCAAACCGGCGGGCAAAGCGTTCATCTGCCTTGGCCTTTTTCTCCAGCACATCGCGGGCAAAGACCATGTGGTCCTCATGCGCCTCGAGCATGTCGGCCATTTTCTGGTTGGTCGCGGTGCCGATCGAGGCCATGGCGGTTTGCGCCTCTTGGTCGGTCTGCACGCCGATCTCGTTGATGCGGTGGGCCACGTCCTGCTGCTGCGCGGTTTTCAGCGATTTGGTCAGCGCGTCATACAGCACCACGCGCTGTTGCGTGTCTGTCTGCAGCTTGTTGATCAGCACCATCTGCGTCGCCGCCTGGTTTTGCAGGGAATCGACCCAGGTCTTGCCCTTTTCGATATAACGCTCCAGCGTTTGCGACTTGGCCAGCTTGACCTGCTCTTCCTGAACCTTGGCGTTGTATTGCTTGTTCAGCTCAGCCAGTTCGGTCTCCAGCTGGGTGCGCGCGGCGGCGTCTTGTTCGACGCTGATCTTGTTCTCCAACGTGATGATTGTCGGGTCCATGCCCTGAATTTCGGCGCGCAATGCCTCCAGCTCGGCCACGGTGGCCTCACGGTCGTCCAGCGTGCCGGTCAGGTTGTTTTCAACCTTCACGCGCTGTTCTTCCAGCACCGACAGCTGCCCTTCCAGCAGCTTCACGATCACGTCGGATTTGGCGATCAGGTCCTGCAGCTTGTCGTCAATACTGGCTGTGCGCATCCGCTCCTGCCGCATCGATTCAGATTTACCCTTCGAGAAGATGCCAACAAACGTTTCCCACCCGGATTTTGAGCGCATCTCGTCAAAATCCTTAGAGAATGCGCTGGTGACGTCATCCAGACCCATGATCAGCTCGGCGATATTGGCGTTCATGACTTCGGTATGGGCGTGCACATCTTCCAAAGTGGCGTTCTCGATATCGATATCCGCCTCGGCCGTGCCAATCTTGGCCCGTGCAGCCTCAATCCGCGAGGTCAGCCCTTGGATCTGCGACTGGCTTTCGCGCACTTTCGTCTGTGTTTCTTCAATCAACGCTTCGAATTGCTGGTTCGACATCTCTGCTGTCCCCTGTTTTCTTTATTTACCCAATAAGATAGGGAATGTTATGTTCATTTACATCCCCTTGATCCCTCAAATCACCGAGACTTTTACAATTTCGTATCGAAAAAGATAGGCCACGCAGGCGAGATATCTGCACTCTGCAACGATGAATTTGATCAAATCTGGATTGATCCTGCCCGCCGAGTGGACATAGACAAATGCGACGCCACCTGTTTGGGTGCGCGCAAACCCTTTTCTGCCGGAGTCCGACCCATGCTGGATACTACGACCGACCTGAAATCCATTCTGAAAAACCCCGATCTGCTGGTGACCAAGGCCTATATTGGCGGCCAGTGGGTCGATGGTGACAATGGGACGTTTTCCGTCACCAACCCTGCACGGGGCGATGTGATCGCCGAGGTCGCCGACCTGAGCCGCGCGCAGGTTGCAGGTGCCATCGCACAGGCCGAGGCCGCGCAAAAGGAATGGGCCAAGCTGACCGGCAAGGAACGCGCCGTGATCCTGCGCCGCTGGTACGATCTGATGATGGAAAACGCCGAGGATCTGGGCAAGATTCTGACCGCCGAACAGGGCAAGCCGCTGGCCGAAGCCGTGGGTGAGATCGGCTATGGTGCCTCGTTCATCGAGTTTTTCGGCGAAGAGGCCAAGCGCGTTTATGGCGAGACTATTCCAGGTCATCAGCGCGACAAACGCATCATGGTGCTGAAGCAGCCCATCGGCGTTGCGGCCTCGATCACGCCCTGGAACTTCCCCAATGCGATGATCACCCGTAAGGCCGGGCCGGCGCTTGCCGCCGGATGCGCCTTTGTCGCCCGGCCTGCCGCCGAGACACCCTTGTCGGCGCTGGTTCTGGGCGCATTGGCCCAGCAGGCAGGCATCCCCGCCGGTGTGTTCAACGTGGTGCCCTCGTCGCGCGCCAGCGAAATCGGCAAGGAGTTCTGCGAAAACCCCGGCGTGCGCAAGCTGACCTTTACCGGCTCGACCGAGGTGGGGCGCATCCTGCTGCGGCAGGCGGCGGAACAGGTGATGAAATGCTCGATGGAACTGGGCGGCAATGCGCCGTTCATCGTGTTTGACGATGCCGATCTGGATGCCGCCGTCGAAGGCGCGATGATGTGCAAGTTCCGCAATAACGGCCAGACCTGTGTCTGCGCCAACCGCATCTATGTGCAGGCCGGTGTCTATGACGCGTTTGCTGCCAAGTTGAAGGCCGCGGTCGAGGCTCTGAACGTCGGCGACGGCCTGAACGAAGGCATCACCACCGGACCGCTGATCAATGATGACGCCGTTGCCAAGGTGCAAGAACACATCAAAGACGTAACCGACAAAGGCGGCGCGATCCTGACCGGTGGCCTGCCGCACGATCTGGGCGGCACCTTCTTTGAGCCGACCATTGTCACCGGTGTGACGCAGGACATGCTGGTGGCGCAGGATGAAACCTTTGGCCCGCTGGCACCGCTGTTCAAGTTCGAGGATGAAGACGACGTGATCGCCATGGCCAATGACACGATCTTTGGTCTGGCCTCGTATTTCTATGCCAAAGATCTCAGCCGCGTTTACAAAGTGGCCGAGGCGTTGGAATACGGGATCGTTGGTGTGAACACCGGCATCATCTCAACCGAGTTGGGCCCGTTCGGCGGCGTCAAACAATCCGGCTTGGGCCGCGAAGGCAGCCATCACGGCATGGAAGACTATCTGGAGATGAAATACATCTGCCTGTCGGTCTAATCCGCCCAAACCTTCGCTGAACAGCTGGCCGTAAAGGCAACGCCCCGCGTCTGGAGGAACGCGGGGCGCATGGTGCGGTAATCCAGAGAGGAACGATTACCGCGGCGTGGTGACTGACTGCCTCAGTTTACGGCTTTGGCGTCAACCACATCCTTTTCGATGGCCTTGCTGGACGAAATCTCGATCCGGCGGGCTTTCAGGGCTTCGGGCACCTCGCGCTTGAGATCGATATTCAGCATGCCGTTCTCATGGCTGGCACCGGTGACACGAACGTGGTCGGCAAGGGCAAAACGGCGCTCGAACGCGCGGGTGGCGATACCGCGGTGCAGATAGCTGCGATCTTTGTCTTCCGCAGTTTTCTTACCGGCGACGACCAACGAATTCTCTTTCACTTCGACCGAAAGATCGGCCTCGGCAAAACCGGCAACAGCAACCGAGATACGATAGGTGTCGACATCGGTTTTTTCGATGTTGTAGGGCGGATAGCTGGGTTGAGCCACATCATTGGTCAGAACGCGATCCATCATGTCAGCGATCTGGTCAAAACCTACAGTGGCGCGGTGCAGCGGTGCAAAGTCAAATGTACGCATATGTCGTATCCTCATGTTTGAGCGATGAACGTAATGCCCTCCGATCGGACGGGCGTTCGATTGTCTCAGGCCCCGTTTGCGGCGACCCGATACATTTGACATGGGAAACGTTCTGGCCGAGTTCAACCCCCTCCGGAGCTGATGAATTTCGCACCGGTATCCGACTTGCCTGATCCCACCTGCAATCGCTTTATTGTCGCCTTTGGTTTAGGGGCATCCCGGCGCAGAGTCGCCTTCAGATCGGCCACAATTTCCTGCAATTCCATACCGAATCCCACTTTCTGCCGACCATCCGTACCAACTGCAGAGACTACTGAAAGTATTTGCCAGCGCGGACCGTTTCGCGCCAACAGAGCCGAACCCGAGGACCCAAAGGTAATGTCGCAGTTGAATGTGATCAGGCCCTGATAGCGCTGCAGGATTTTGCAGGACCGTTCCCGCGTAATCGCATTCGATCGGCCCCGACCATACGATGCAAGACTGACCTCATCCCCCGCCACGCGTCCGTTATGCAACGCAAAGGGATCGGCCACGGAATAGGGGATCGGTTGATCCAGCCGCATCAACGCGACATCAACGCGCACGGCATCGGGCGACAGTTGAGCGAAACGTGTGTAATCCGGATGTGCCGCGATCTGCACCACCTTGCGATCTGCCAACGCAGTTCCGTCGCTTAGCCCTGCCCGAAAGGTTACCTGCCCCGGCCCATAGGGTTGACCGGTTCTTTTGTCCAAGGCGCAATGGGCCGCGGTCAGTACCAGATCCTGTGCGATCAACGTACCCGTACAAAACCCCTCGGCGCCGATATCCAGGCGGCCGATGGCCTCCCAGCCATATAGGTCATCGCGGTCGGTGAGTTTGCGTTTTGCACTTTGCGCCTGTGACATCGTTGTCATCATAGCCAGGCATAAAAACAGGCTTGCCCAAAATCGCATCATGGCCGGACGAACCTGGCGCCAATATGACGGCTTGCCGAATCGCCGGTTTCCGAGCCGCTGAACCCTCGCCCGGCGGACAGTTCACTCCGCAGCAAAGGCAACGAAACCTCGACCGCGGTACCTATGGCCACAGGCTCGCCATTGAATTCCGCCTTGGCCGCCACGACCGAGACGATCCGTGGTCTTTCGCCCTCGAACGCAAATACCGGGGCGCCGGAGGATCCAAACTCGACATCACAGGACAGGACAAGAACCTCGGAAACGCCGGTCACGACCGAGCAGACCTCCTGCAATGATGGCGCCTCGGCGCGGTCCTTCGCATAGGACACAACCCCAACTTCCTGTCCGCGAACGGGCCGATCGCCGGTATCAAATGGAATGACCGAGGTACTGCGGATTGGCTGCCATAGCTCGATCAGCGCAATATCGCTACCGATCCGGTTGGTCGGGGTTTCGTCGTCGTAAAAGTAATCGGGGTGAATCACCGCCCTGCGCGCCGCACGATAGGCTGATGCCCGACCCAGACGCCAGGCGGCAAGAAATTCGACCTTAGACAGGTCAATACGTTGGCCTGTGGCCTTATCATAAAGACAATGCGCTGCCGTCAGCACCTGGTTCTGCGCAATCAGCGTCGCGGTGCAGAATGCTTCGCCGTCAATATTCAAGCGCCCGACAGCCATCCAGGCCCGCCCGGCATCTGTGGTGTCCAGACTTTTCAGCCCGCTATCCTGCGCCAGTACGGCCATCGGCATGAGTGCCAGCGCAAAAGCCTTGATCCAGTTTTTCAAGCGGTTCTCCGGCGTTGCTTCCAGCGCATACTCATAGCTGTCGGGTACGGCGAAAATAGGGCCGGTACGTTTCCCGTTCTATCTGATGCAGCCCTGCATCAGGCAGCTAACGCAGGATCGGCACGGCCGTTCCCATCTCATGACCCTGCTGCATCGCACGCGGCAACGGCCCGCCTGTGGACCAATCCAACAGCTCGACCGTATGCAAAATAGGTATCTGCGTGGCCGAACCGATCTGCATCATGCAACCAATATTGCCTGCAGCGATAACATCAGGGTTCTTAGCCTCAAGCGTCCGAACCTTGCGTTGCTTTAACTGACCCGAGATTTCAGGCTGCATCAGGTTATAGGTCCCGGCGCTGCCACAGCACAGATGGCTGTCAGAAGGCTCTAACACGGTGAAACCCGCATTCTTCAACAGGTCTTTGGGATGGTTTTTGATCTTTTGCCCATGCTGCAAAGAACAAGCGGCATGATAGGCGACGGTCATGCCCTTGTGCTGGCCTCCGGGCAGGTCCAGTTGCACCAGCAATTCGCTGATATCCATGGCAATCGCCGAAACCCGCGCGGCATCTGCCGCCAAAGCCTCGTTTCGGAACATGTGCCCGTAATCCTTGACGGTCGTACCACAACCTGAGGTGTTGATGACGATGGCATCCAGCCCCTGGCCATCGATCTCTCTGGTCCAGGCCTGTATATTGGCCGCCGCCGCTTTATGGCTGTCAGCTACCTTGCCCATGTGATGGGTCAGCGCACCACAGCATCCCGCGCCTTTGGCCACAACGACTTCGCAGCCCAGTCGGGTCAGCAGGCGAATCGTGGCGTCGTTGATATCCGTGTTCAGCGCCTTTTGGGCGCAGCCTGTCATCAGTGCCACGCGCTTTTTCGGCGCTCCTTTAGGGGCAAAGCGTTGCGGGTCATCGTTGCGGCTGACCGGAGGGATATGTTTTGGTGCCATCTCCAGCATCGCCCGCAGCCGCGCATCCGGCATCAGAAACCGGAAGGGACGGCCCAGCTTGGCCCCGATCAGGGCCCAGCGAAACCGCATCGGATAGGGCAGAATCTGCGCCAGAACCCAACGCAGAAGGCGATCGGTCAGCGGGCGTTTGTAATTCTGCTCGATATACTCGCGCGCGTGATCGACCAGATGCATATAGTGAACGCCCGACGGACAGGTGGTCATGCAGGCCAGACAGGACAGGCAGCGGTCGATATGTTTGACGGTTTTCTCATCCGGGACACGCTCATTCTCAAGCATGTCCTTGATCAGGTAGATCCGTCCGCGCGGGCTGTCGAGCTCATCCCCCAGCACCTGATAAGTCGGGCAAGTGGCGGTACAAAAGCCGCAATGAACACAGCTGCGCAGGATCTGGTTCGAGCGTTGGATCGCCGGATCCTGCAGCTGTTTTTCGGTGAAATCTGTCTGCATTGCCCTACCCCATCAGCCCCGGGTTAAACAGCCCTCGGGGATCAAATTTCGCCCGAATGCCTTTTATTAGAGCCTGTATAGCTACACTCTCAGGCTGGAGCCGGCCCAGCCGCTCGACCGTTTCCGCATCGCCGCGCACAAGGGTTGCATGACCAGAAAAAGTGCCAAGTCGCGCCCGCAAATCGGTTCCCGCAGGAAGGCGCAGCCAGATCAGACCGCCGCCCCAGTCGTAGAACACCTGTTCAGCCTCGGCCCGCGCCGCGATCATCGGGGCGTCACCGGGCGTGACAGACAGACGCCACACGTCGCCAGCCTTGCCCCGGAACGCGTGAACATCGCGGGTCGCCGTCCACAGCGTTGCCGGTTCATCGACATTTGCGATCTGGCCGAACCCAGACAGTTCGGATGTCAGCCTCTCGGTTCTGTAAGCGACGGAGCCTGCAAATCCTTCGACCCTAACAAAGGCTTTTTCGCACTCCGGGTCATAAGCTGCGCCAGTGACCTCGAACGGAGATCTAAGCGCTGCGGACAGCGTTTTTATCGCTGCTTCTGCATTAGATACGGTCACTGACAGCGTTGCTGTGTGTTCCGGCTTGGGCAGGACTTTCAGCGACACTTCGGTCAGCACGCCCAACGTTCCCCAGGACCCACAGATCAGCTTGACCAGATCATAGCCAGTGACATTCTTCATCACCCGCCCGCCATTTTTGATCACCTGCCCGGTGCCATCGACATATCGCACCCCCAGTAAGAAATCGCGACATGCGCCTGCCTGAATGCGGCGCGGCCCCGAGATGTTGGCGGCAACCACACCGCCGATGGTCGGCTCGCCTTGGGTGCCCAACAGGCTGCGATGGTCCATCGGCTCAAAGGCCAGTTGCTGGCCCTCGGCGTCCAATGCGGCCTCAACCTCGGCTAGCGGTGTTCCGGCCTGCGCAACCAGCGTTAAGGCGCCGGGTTCATACAGTGTGATGCCTGTCATCCCGCAGGTTTCAATCACTTGGCCGGAACCCGCAATGCCACGAGTGCCGCCGCCTGTGATACGCACGGCACCTGTAAGTCCGGCAACCATCTGGGCCAGTTCAGTTTCGGACGTGGGTTTCATCATATATCTCTTTGTTAGAGCCTATTTTTCGGCTATTTGCGGGTTGCGACGCGGTTCGGAGGCGTCCAGCGGGAACACTTTAGCCGGGTTCAGCAACCATCCTGGATCGAACACATCTTTAACCGCCATCTGCGCTTCAAGATCGGCAGGGGCATATTGATGATGCATCAGATCGCGCTTTTCGATTCCCACACCGTGCTCGCCGGTCAGGCAACCGCCCTCATCCACACAAAGTTTCAGGATTTCCGCCCCGAACGCCTCACATTTTTCGAGGTCGCCGGGTTTGTTGGCATCAAACAGGATCAAAGGGTGCATGTTCCCGTCACCGGCATGGAATACATTTCCAACCGGCAGGCCGAACTCATCGCTCAGCTCACCAATCCGGCGCAATACGGCGGGCAGCGCCGATACCGGGATGGTCCCATCCAGGCACATATAGTCGTTCATCTGCCCCATGGCGCCAAAGGCCGATTTGCGGCCCAACCAGATCCGGGCGCTTTCATCCGCCGACTGGCTCTCGCGCAGCTCGACCGGATCGTGGCGTTTTGCAATCTCGACAATCTTGGCCAGCTGGCTGTCGATCTCGGCCTCCGAGCCTTCGACCTCGACAATCAACAATGCTTCGCATTCCGGATACCCGGCATGCGCAAAGTTTTCGCAGGCCTGAATGCACAGGCGATCCATGAACTCAATCGCGACAGGCAAGATACCGGACTTGATGATGTCCGAAACGCATTGGCCTGCGATTTCATTGTCATCAAACCCCATCAGGACGGGCCGTGCGCCTTCTGGCTTGCGCAGGATGCGCAAGGTCGCTTCGGTGACAACGCCCAGTTGCCCTTCGGACCCGCAGATCACCCCCAGCAGGTCAAGACCCGGCGCGTCCAGATGAGCGCCACCGATTTCGACTACGCTGCCATCCATCATTACCAGGGTCACACCCAGCAGGTTGTTCGTGGTCACCCCGTATTTCAGGCAATGCGCCCCGCCGGAATTCATCGCGATATTGCCCGCAATCGCGCAAGCCAGTTGCGACGATGGATCGGGGGCATAAAAGAAATCCTCTTCCTCGACCGCGCCGGTGACGCTCAGGTTGGTGCGCCCAGTCTGGACCTTGATGAATCGGTTGTCATAATCAACCTCCAGCACGTCGTTCATCCGGGCCACGCCCAGTATGACGCAATCAGCTGTTGGCAGCGCGCCCCCGGCCAGCGACGTACCTGCACCGCGCGGTACCACCGGTACGCCTTCGTCATGGCAAATGCGCAAGATATCCGAGACCTGCTGCGTTGTCGAAGGCAAAACCGCCAGCATCGGCGGGCATCTATAGGCGGTCAAAGCATCGCATTCATAGGCGCGTGTCTCGGCCGGGTCATAAATGATCGCGTCGTCCGGCAGAACCCCCGACAGGCGCGCCACCACCGCATCTTTGCGACGCAGGACATCAGGGCTTGGCTTTGGCATTTCCATGGCAGGCTCCTTGGTTTGGTAAAATAATATTACCAATTTGTCAGTATGGCAAGTTCCGACTTCCGGAAGTACTGTCACGGCCATGACCTGGATTGACCGCGCCGCTCTGTTTGCCCCTTTGGATTTTGCCGCCATAACGCTGATGATGGGGGCCTGGCTGTGCCTTGGGTGGATGATCGAAAACCCGTCGCCAAAGAAGCGGTCAGTGGCCTTGATGATGGATGAGTATCGCCGCGACTGGATGCGCGAGATGGTCACACGCCAGCCAAGGATGTTTGACGCGCAGGTCGTGGCCACGATGCGGCAAGGCAGTACCTTCTTTGCCTCGACCACGATGATTGCCATCGGTGGTGGCCTGGCCCTGCTGGGCAATACCGAGCGTCTGGCCGGTGTCGCCAGTGATCTGGCCATCGGCAGCTTTCCAGCCCTGGTGTGGGAGATCAAGATACTCGCCGTCGTCCTGCTGCTGGCCAATGCCTTTCTGAAATATGTCTGGGCGCATCGTCTGTTCGGCTATTGCGCGGTACTGATGGCCGCGGTCCCGAATGAGCCCGAAAATCCCATCGCCTATCCCCGCGCCACGCAATCGGCCGAGATCTGTGTCACCGCCGCCCGCAGCTTTAACCGCGGGCTGCGCTCTACCTATTTCGCACTGGCCTTGCTTGCATGGTTTC
Source organism: Ruegeria sp. CDSC025 (assembly GCF_059610805.1). Taxonomy (NCBI): domain Bacteria; kingdom Pseudomonadati; phylum Pseudomonadota; class Alphaproteobacteria; order Rhodobacterales; family Roseobacteraceae; genus Ruegeria; species Ruegeria sp. CDSC025. The sequence continues at coordinate 148,296 of NZ_JBXWOJ010000007.1, forward strand.
TGGGGCCACTCGCGTTGATCGTCGGCACAGTTATCACTGCAGGCCTGCTTTACCGACGCGAATTCGCCTCGCAATCCCGCGCGATCTTGATGGCGCAGGTTGGCAACACGCAGTCGTGACCCCATGCCATCGCCGTGGCGTTGACGCCCGGCTTTTGGTTCTTACTTTTTGCCAGCAGGTTTTCATGTGGGTCGAAGCGAGCTTTTGGTCAACACGCAACGATTGTCCGATCTGAGTCCTGAGCAGCCGAGTAGCATTATCCTTGCCGACAAGATTTGACAGTTAACTCAAATCTGCCAAGATGCTTCAAATTTTTTAAAGAAAGATAGTTCCATGAAAAAAGTGTTCGTAGGCATAGCAATAACTTTGTTGACTTCGATGTCACCGGCCTTGGCTCAGGATATCGCGGCAGGGTCCAGACTTACGGTAACTTCCGACTGGCACTCAAAGAACGGAGGGCCTTACAGTCCGCAGATCGTATCTTGTAAATCCAACAGTGGTTTGTGCTTGCGAGACACTAATACTTCGCCGGCAAACAATCCGATGACAAAGACCAAGAACGGTCTGCAGGTCGTCTTCAAGGAATTCGGGGTCGTTTATTTGTTCAAGCCCAGTGGAAAGGGTACTTTTCACGACATGAACGGTAAACAAACTGGCAAGTTCAAGTGGTCTCAGTAGCTTGAGAATCGAACGCTCAATTCGTGCTCTAGACACGCTCCGATAACTGTCTGTTTCACCTTGCATAGCTTGCATTAAAAATATGCTTCCAAATATAAGCCTTGCTGCAGTGGGCAATTCCATAGACTTCGGCCGGGAGCTGATTCTATTAGAGCGAAGCTCTATACCGCCAAGAGTTTAGGATCGAAACATGCGATATGTGATTCTCTGCACCTTTCTGGCCAGCCCCACCCTAGCCGATCCGCCAACGATCGAGCAGGTCAACGCCTCGTCCAGCGGTGGCAGTTGGCGTTTCGACGTGACGATCCGGCATCCGGACACCGGATGGGATCACTATGCCGATGGCTGGCGTGTGCTGGATATGGACGGGAATGAGCTGGGGATGCGTGTGTTGCATCACCCGCATGAGACGGAACAGCCCTTTACCCGCTCGCTGGGCGGGGTGGCAATTCCTGATGGTACATCTCAGGTCCAGATACAGGCCCGTTGCAGCGTGGATGGCTGGGCAGACGAAACCATTGTTGTGCCGCTGAACTGACCTCAGAATACGCCCAACGCCAGCCCTGCGGCCATCGCCTGCCCCAAGTCGCGGCATGTCTGCAGCGCGTCTTGGGGGATGCGCTTTTCGGCTAGGATTGCTTCGGGCGTTTGTGCGTGGGTGCATATGATCAGAGGGGGCTGGACCTCTTTCAGCCGCCAACCGGTTGCGATCCGGGCCGTCTGGCGCGCGGCGTTTTCGCCGTCTGACCCGGCACAGATCATCTGGGCATAGGGGCGACCTTCGATGCGACCAAGAACCGGATAATAACAGCGGTCGTAAAACTCTTTCATCACGCCCGAAATCGCCGCCAGGTTTTCGGGTGCGCAGAAGATATAGCCATCTGCGGCCAGCAGATCTTGGGGTCCGGCCCGCTCTGCGGGCTTCAAAACGGTGTCGGCCTCATCGTGCGCACCTTCGGCAGCAGCTTCGGCCATCTGCCGGGCGCCGCTGGTGCGTGAATGGTAAACGATCAATAGCTGCGCCATGTCAGACCCGGTGATAGGGACCGCCCGACAGGATGGTTGCGGCCCGATAAAGTTGCTCGGCCAGCATCACACGGACCAGCATGTGGGGCCAGACCATGGACCCGAAAGAGATGGAGAAATCCGCCTCGGCGCGCAGATCAGGGTCTATTCCGTCGGCACCGCCAATGATCAGCGCCAGATCCTGCCGCCCCGCATCGCGCCAACCGCCCAGCTTTTGGGCAAAATCGGGCGAGGACATCACCCGCCCCCGTTCATCCAGCGTGCAGATTACGGTGCCTTTGGGCAGCGCCTTGCGCAGCAATGTGGCCTCGGCCCCCATCCCTGCGTTTTTCTTGTCTTCGACCTCGATCACCCGCGCAGGCCCAAGGCCCAGCGCGCGGCCGGTCCGATCAAATCGGGTCAGGTAATCATCAAGCAGGGATTTCTCGGGTCCGGCGCGCAATCGCCCGACCGCAACTATGCTGATCCGCATATCTCTCTCGCCGCCGGCCCGTTAATGCAGGCCGGGATAGCGCCTCAGTTGGCCGAGGCGCTGCCGCCCGCAGGCTGCCACATCTTTTCCAGCTGATAGAATTCACGCACTTCGGGGCGGAAGATATGAACGACCACGTCGCCCGTATCGATCAGCACCCAGTCGCCGGCATCCTTGCCTTCGACCTTCGAGGTGAAACCGAATTCCTGCTTGATGCGATCCGTCAGCTTTTCCGCCATGGCCGAGACCTGACGGGTCGACCGACCCGAGGCAATGACCATGTGATCCGCGACGGACGATTTGCCCTGCAGGTTGATCTGCACGACGTCTTCGGCCTTGTCATCGGAAAGTGAGGAAAGGATGCGTTCAAGCAGCTTATCGCTGATTGACTGAGAGTGGGCCATCATGTTGGCCCCATCTTCGGCGGGCAAACCCGCCTGAGTGTGTAGAGACAGGACATAGTCCTCCTTTGCTGCGCGCCATGATATCCCGGCGCCGGGGTACTAATAAGGTAGCAAGGAGATTGCAACATTTCAATGAACACGGGGCCAAAGGGCCGCAACGTTTGCTTAGTCGGTGGCAAGCTGTTGCGCATCGGTGTCGTCGTTCAGCACGCGCACCTCTCGCTGCGGGAAGGGGATCGAGATGCCTTCGGCCTGGAATGCGTCCCACAGCGCCAGATAGACATTGCCCCGTATATTGGTCAGCCCTTTGGTCGGATCGCTGATCCAGAACCGCAGCACATAGTCCACGCTGCTGTCGCCGAAGCCGGTGATATGGCAAACCGCGTCATGTCCGCTGCCACTGAGCACACGCTCGACAGATTTAACCGCATGGATTGCCGTTGCCCGCACATTATGGGGGTCATCCGTGTAACTAGTGCCAAATGTCAGATCCAGCCGCACGAACCGGTCCGAATGCGACCAGTTTACCACCTGATTGGTGATCAAATCCTCGTTCGGGATCAGGTATTCGCGCCCATCCCGTGTGACCACCGAGACATAGCGCGCGCCCAGCGCGTTGATCCAGCCGAACGTGTCGCCCAGCGAAATCACATCGCCCGGTTTGATCGACCGATCCATCAGGATGATGATGCCCGAGATCAGATTCGACACCACTTTCTGCAAACCAAAGCCGATGCCGACGCCAATGGCCCCCGACAACAGCGCAATACCCGTCAAGTCAAAGCCCAGCGTCCGAATGGCGGCCATGAAGACGGCGCCATAGATGACGACCTGTAATCCCTTGGCCAACAAGACCTGCATTGACGGCGAGATATCGTCATTGCGTTTGAGGCCACGTTCAGCAGCACCGGTGCCAAGACGGGCCAGCGTCAACAACACGCCAATCAGCAAAAGCGCCTTGAGGATACCCAACGCCGAGAGGTGCAGATCCCCGATCGAGATCGCCACCCCATCCAGAAACCCGGCGACGTCATCGGTCAAATTCAGCGCAATCAGCGTCGCATAGGCCCACATTGCCCATTTGAAAATTCGCCGCAGCGTCCGGTTTCGGACCAGACGGGCCACTAGCGCAATCGCCAGCCAGGCGGTCGCCAATGTTGCCACCACCCCGATGATATAGCTGCGCGATGGCCAGGTGATCTGCTGCATCACCAGATACAGCATCCAGGACAGCGTGACGAAATAGACAAGCGTTAGACGTTGCATCAGCTGGATCAGCGTACGCAACCGCCATTTGGGCCAACCAGAGCGGGCACGGGCCCAGGCCTCCCATCGGCCCTGCGTAACCAGCTTCAACACATAGGCCAGCGCCCAGAGACCCAGGATGATGACCAGCTGATGTTGGCGCCAGCCCGGTGTAATGACCAGATCGACCAGTCTATCGAATTGCAGGGAAAAGGCCTCGATCATGGTCTGATACAGATCAGACAGCGAACTGGGTATCAGGTCTGGGTTCATGCACGTCTCCTGCTTGTCAGCTTGGACAGCGTTGACGCATGATGCAAGCCCGCCGCAGGATTGCGCCTTGATTGACGGACTGACGCGATATATCTGATGCGCATGAGACTCAATCTGACCCCAGCACCTACGTTGCAAGACCGCACGCGACTGCGTGAACGGTTCTTTGGGGCCGCCCGCACGGTTCTGGCCCGCCTATAAACGGCGTCCAGCCACTCGCCAGCTAAATCTCAATACATACGGGAGAGGACCGATGTCCCCCAAAACACTCTATGACAAGATCTGGGATGCCCATGTCGCGCACGAAGCCGATGATGGCACCTGCCTGCTGTATATCGACCGCCATCTGGTCCACGAAGTGACCAGCCCGCAGGCATTCGAAGGCCTGCGCATGGCGGGTCGCAAGGTGCGCGCGCCGGAAAAGACCATCGCGGTACCGGATCACAACGTGCCCACCACGCCGGATCGCGTGAACGGCATTGAAAACCCCGAATCGCGCATTCAGGTCGAAGCACTCGACAAGAACGCCAAGGATTTCGGCATTCACTATTACCCGGTGAATGACGTTCGCCAGGGCATCGTGCACATCGTTGGCCCCGAACAGGGCTGGACCCTGCCCGGCATGACCGTTGTCTGCGGCGACAGCCACACAGCGACTCATGGAGCGTTTGGTGCGCTGGCCCATGGCATCGGCACGTCCGAGGTTGAACACGTTCTGGCCACGCAGACCCTGATCCAGAAGAAATCCAAGAACATGAAGGTGGAAATCACCGGCACACTGCAGCCGGGCGTGACCGCCAAGGATATCACTCTGGCCGTGATCGGCGAGACCGGCACTGCTGGTGGCACCGGCTATGTCATCGAATATTGCGGCGAAGCGATCCGCAATCTGTCGATGGAAGGCCGCATGACCGTCTGCAACATGGCAATCGAAGGCGGCGCCCGCGCTGGCCTGATCGCCCCGGATGAGACCACGTTCGAATATGTCAAAGGCCGCCCACACGCGCCGAAAGGGGCCCAGTGGGAAGCGGCGATGGACTGGTGGAAAACGCTGTTCACCGATGAAGACGCGCATTTCGACAAGGTCATCACCCTGCGCGGCGAAGACATCGCGCCGGTCGTCACCTGGGGCACCAGCCCCGAGGACGTGCTGCCGATCACTGCATCCGTGCCTCACCCCGAGGATTTCGAAGGTGGCAAAGTCGATGCGGCCCGCCGGTCCATCGAATATATGGGTCTGGAAGCCGGTCAGAAGCTCAGCGACGTCGAAATCGACACCGTCTTTATCGGGTCCTGCACCAACGGCCGCATCGAGGACCTGCGCGCCGCTGCCGAGATTCTGAAGGGCAAAAAGATCAAGGACGGGATGCGGGCGATGGTTGTGCCTGGTTCAGGCCTTGTCCGCGCGCAGGCCGAGGAAGAAGGTCTGGCCGAGATCTTCAAAGAGGCCGGGTTCGAATGGCGTTTGGCGGGATGTTCCATGTGCCTGGCGATGAACCCCGACCAGTTGCAACCGGGCGAGCGCTGCGCCGCGACCTCGAACCGCAACTTCGAAGGCCGTCAGGGCCGCGGCGGGCGCACCCACCTGCTAAGCCCCGCAATGGCTGCCGCAGCGGCAATCACAGGACGGCTGACAGACGTCCGCGAGTTGATGTAAGCTGCCCTCATAACTGGATATTTGAGGGATTTAAGACATGAGTGACTGGATCAAATGGCTCCTGATGGGGCTTCTGTCCATAGTGTTCGGCCTTTTTGTGCTGGGCGCGCCTGCAGTGGCGTCGATTGCCGTAACGGTGGTGACCGGCGTACTGCTGCTGATTTCAGGGGCATTGCAGGTGGTCGGTGGGTTCACCGTCGAGGGCACCGGCAACAAAATCCTGTCGCTTATTATGGGTGCGGTGATGCTGTTTCTGGGCTGGTCCTTTCTGGATCACCCGCTGCAGGGCACCGTGACGCTGGCGACGGTCTGCCTGATCCTGTTCATGGCAGGCGGTATCGCGCGGGTCATTTTGTCGTTCCAGATGAAAGGTACGCAGTATTTCTGGGCGACACTGATCTCGGGCGTGATGTCGATTGTTCTGGCGATGCTCATCTGGCGGTTCGCAGCAACCGATCCTGTCGTGCTGTTGCAACTGCTCGGCATCCTGCTGGGGATCGAGATGGTGTTCAACGGTCTGGGCCTGGTGTTCATGGCGCTCTTCATCAAAGACGCACCCAAAGGCGAAACAACTGAAGCGAAACAAGCTTAAACGCGGGGCATGGGCGCGGCCCTCCCCCGCAGGAGTGTAGACATGGAAAAGTTTGACAAAGTCCACGGAGTGGCCGCCCCGATGCCATTGATCAATATCGACACCGATATGATCATTCCGAAAGTGCACCTGAAAACGATCAAACGATCCGGCCTTGGCGTCGTACTGTTTGACGAGATGCGCTATCATGATCACGGCGGTGAGAATGAAGAGTTCATTCTGAACAAACCCGCCTATCGGCAAACCGAGATTCTGGTGGCTGGCGACAATTTCGGCTGCGGCTCATCGCGCGAACACGCGCCCTGGGCGATCAAGGATTTCGGCATCAAGGTTGTGATCTCGACCAGCTTTGCCGACATCTTCTTCAACAACTGCTTCAAGAACGGCATCCTGCCCATCGTGGTCGAAGAAGAACATCATGCGGTTCTGATGGAAGACGCGCATAGAGGCGAAAACGCCCGCATGACCGTGCATCTGGAAGATCAGCAGATCACCACATCCGATGGTGTCGTGATCGAATTCGAGGTGGATTCTCATCGTAAGCACTGCCTGCTGAACGGTCTGGACGATATTGGCCTGACGATGGAAAAAGACCATCACATCGAGAAGTTCGAGGATCATGCGGGCCAGGCACGCCCCTGGGTGTGATTCTGGGAACGAATCTGTTGATACTCAACTTTATGGGGACGCCACGGCGTCCCCATTCGCCTTCTTGGGGTTCTGAACGGCGAAACCACTACATATAGGTCTCGACTTGAAACACACGTCGGATTTGCGTCAAAAATGATGCAATCCCGCACCAGTTGCGCCATCATTTTGCCCAAAATTGAGTGTTTTCTGCCACCTGGCTTGAGCGAAATGTCGCTTATCGCCAATGTCGGCGGGTACAGGCACCCACCATGGCAAAACATTGGTGAGAGATGACATCTGCTGCAACGGTAACGTGGCAGGCACAAGTTGGAATGAAGTCGGCAAAGAATCGGCTAATCCAGTTTGAAAGGGTTCGGATAGTGATTGCGCGCACAACAGGGGCGGCAATTCGGGGAATATTGGTTGCACTTTTGGTGCTGACACCCGCGTTGTACTTGCCCGTTTCATCAACGAATGGGACCGAGATTGTCGTCTTTCTCGCCATTCTCGCGTTTTTCCTGACCTTCGCCGAATATAATTCGGCCTTCCCAAGCTTTATTGAATTTCGCGACGCACCACCAGTGAACCGCCTGCGCTTTGTTGGGCTGGTTTCGATGGTCGCTTTCCTGACGCTGATCTGCAAAAACGCCTATTCGCCGACAGAATTAACCTCAGGTTTTTATGTGATCGGGTTGGGCGTCGCCAATGTGGTCGATTTCCCCTATTCACCCGTGCGTCTGATCGTGTTGATGCTGCCTGTCAACGCAAGCGCGCCGCTGATCGAACTTGTTCGTATCGCTGCCAGTGTGGCCTATGTCGCAGCTATGGTCACAATCGCCAGTTTCTACTACGCGGTGAAAATGCGTGGTTGGCCCACCGGAAACGGAGCCTTCAACGTCTGGACCAATCTGCCGCTGTTCGATCCGACCAAGGGTGGCGATGTCGTTACCCGTCTGCAGCGTGATGGACGGTTGAACATCTCGATCGGCGTCCTGCTGCCGTTTGTAATCCCGGCTCTGATCAAGATCCTGACCGATTATGTGAGCCCGATCTCGCTGAACAGCCCCCAGACGCTGATCTGGACGTTGAGCGCTTGGGCCTTTCTGCCTGCTAGCATGATCATGCGAGGAATGGCGACACTGCGCATTGCAAACCTGATTGTCGAAAAACGCCGCGCCTATTCTACGACTGAATCAACACAGACCGCATGATTCGCATTTTTCTGCTGCTTTTGCTGCCATTCGCGGCACAGGCAGAGACGATACGCATAGCCACCTTCAACACCGAACTCAGCCGTAAAGGACCGGGCATTCTGCTGCGCGATATCCGGCGCGGGGATGCACAGGTTCGCGCTGTGATGCGGGTGTTGTTGGAAACCCAACCCGATATCGTTGCCTTGCAGGGCATCGACTGGGATCTCAATGGCGAAACGCTGACCGCATTCGGTGAGGCGCTGCGCAACGAGGGACTGGACTATCCCTATCACTTTACCGCCAAGCCTAATTCAGGAATGGAAACCAGTCTGGATCTGGACGGGGACGGGCAGGCCAATGGACCAAGAGATTCCCAAGGCTATGGCGAGTTCACCGGTCAGGGCGGGCTGGCCATTCTGTCCCGGTTTCCCATAGGCCATGACGACATGCAGGATTTCTCAGGAGTACTGTGGCGCGACCTGCCGGGGGCTGATCTGCCGACGGTCGATGGCACGCTATTTCCCTCTGAAGCCGCCCAGCGCATTCAGCGACTGTCCTCGGTGGCACATTGGATCGTACCAATCGAGTCCCCGATCGGCCACCTGAACCTGATGACATTTCACGCGACCCCGCCCGTTTTCGATGGACCCGAGGATCGGAACGGGTTGCGCAATCGTGACGAAATTCGCTTGTGGAACGCTGTGCTGGACGGTGCTCTAGGCCCTGCCCCACTCGGGCCTTTCGTAATTGCTGGGGATGCAAATCTGGATCCCACGCGCGGGGAAGGCCGGAAAGAGGCTATCCAGGGCTTGCTGGCAGACCCGCGGTTGCAGGATGCAAAGCCTGCCACTCCCTCGGGGGCATTGGCCACGGTTGAGTGGAAAGCCGTCGGAGAAATGCGGGTAGATTACGTTCTGCCCTCGGCAGATCTACGCGTTGTGGATGCGGGCATCTTTTGGCCCGACACGGGCGCAGACCTGCGCGCAATCGCCGAACAGGCCAGCCGGCACCGGCTTGTCTGGGTGGACCTGGGACATCGCTAACGCTGGTCAGGCCCGGGCAGTTCTGACCAAAGTCGCTTTCTGCTTGGCTGTTTTCGGGATCGCAGAAGCCATCGCCGCGTCCAAGTCGGTCGTCTGAAATCCAGGGATAAGGTCGTCAAAGAATGCGCCGTCCAAACTATGCGGCAGATCCCATAGATAGCGCATCTCAACCAGATGTGGCGCCAACTTCCAGAAAGGCCGCAGTGCCTGAATCGGCCACCATTTCATGGGGCTGACGGCTATTTCGGCACCGGTCACCCGCGACAAGGATTGCGCAATATCCCGGCCGGTCAGGGTAAACCCGGCATAAGGAACCTCGCAGAACCGGGGAAGGTCCTGGCGGATATCAGCCAACGCAACGGCCGCTCGGGTGAGGTCGGGCAGATAGGCCCAGGCGTGTGGGATATCCGGGCGACCGGGATAAACCATCTTGCCGCGTGCCAAAGGCTTGATCATGACCTGATCGAACCAGTTCCCCGAGGCGCAAGTGTCAATGAAATCACCTGCCCTGAGAAGAATCGTTCTTACCGAGGATTTTCGATAGGCTTCTTCCATCTCAACCCGGATCCTGCCCAGGGGATTATGCGCCGCATGCGGTGTTGCACCCGACCATGGCCCCGGCGTTTGCGCGCCAAAAACATAGACATTGCCGGGAAGGATTACAGTTGCACCGTGATCCGCTGCCGCATTGATCACATCACGATGCAGTTCGGGGACTTGTCGCGCCCAGTCCGGATAGGCCGGATTCCAGGCATTGACGACAACATCCACCCCTTCGACAGATCGCTTCAGATCCTGCGTCTTGCGATCAAAGCAGTGTACGATCCAGCCCGCCTCGCGAAAAGCTACTGCGGCATTGCGTCCAAACCGACCCGTCGCACCCAGAATAAGGACTGTTCCCGTCATATAAGCCTCCTCTTGTCCATCTAATATGAGCCATTCAGTTCAATTCAGGAATTGCCGCCAAACGTAGAACGTGTATTCATTTTTGAATGGACAAATCTATCACCCACTCTGACTGGTCTCTGATCCAGAGCTTTCTGGCTGTAGCGGAAACCGGATCTTTGTCTGCCGCTGCCCGGCAGTTGAACCGCAGCCAGCCCACGCTGGGTCGCCAGATCCACGCACTTGAGGATGAGCTTGGCGTCTCGCTGTTTGACAGGCATGCGCGGGGCTTGAAGCTAAGTGAAGTCGGAGCGCAGCTTTTCCCGATGGCGCAACAGATGCACGTAGCCATGAACGCGTTCAGCCTAACGGCCGCAGGCCAGTCTCAGGAATTGGAAGGGTCGGTGCGCATCACCGCGTCGGTCTTTGCCTCTCATCACCTGCTGCCGCCGATTCTGGCCCAAATACGGGCAGCAGAACCCGCGATACAACTGGAACTGGTCGCCACCGATGCCACCGAGAACCTGCTCTACCGCGAGGCCGATATCGCAGTGCGGATGTTTCGGCCGGAACAGATGGACATCATCACGAAACATCTGGGGGAAATCAGACTGTGCTTTTGCGCAAGCCGGTCCTATCTGGATCGTGCCGGCCGCCCCAATTCTCCCGACGATCTGTTGAGTCATGACCTTGTCGGGTTTGATGCGAACGAGCAGATCATTATCGGCATGCGCGAAATGGGCTGGCCCGTGAACCGGGACAACTTTGCCACACGCTGCGACTTTCAGACTGCCTATTGGGAACTGGTCCGCGCGGGCTGCGGTATTGGTTTTAGCGCCGTGAGAGTTGCCGAGGCCGACCCAGAGGTAGAGGTTTTGGACATAAACGTCGAAATCCCTGCGCTGCCGGTTTGGCTTGCCGCACCGCAGGCGATGCGGCAAACGACACGAATCCGACGAGTCTGGGATATGTTGGCCGAAGGGATAAAGGCCGATCTCTGACCGATTCACACTATCCGTGACGTAGCAAGGGCACGGAAACCCGATTTCCCGTCCAGAACCTGCGTTTAGGCCGGTTCGTCTCATTGACCCGATGCGGCGCAGGCGCTAGGGCCTTTGCTGTCAAACGCAAGGAGATCCTTCATGTCCAAACCCTCGCTCCTCATCCTGCCCGGAGACGGAATTGGCCCCGAAGTCATGGCCGAAGTGCGCCGCATCATCGACTGGTTCGGTGCCAAGCGCGGCCTGGAATTCGACGTGAGCGAGGATCTGGTCGGCGGTGCCGCCTATGACGCCCATGGCAAGCCGCTGTCGGACGAAACCATGGCCAAGGCGCAGGAGGCGGACGCAGTTCTGCTGGGTGCTGTTGGTGGACCCAAATACGACGATCTGGATTTCAGCCTCAAGCCCGAGCGCGGCTTGCTGCGGCTGCGCAAAGAGATGGACCTGTATTCGAACCTACGCCCGGCACAATGCTTTGACGCGCTGGCGGATTTCTCGTCTCTGAAGAAAGACATCGTTGCCGGTCTGGATATCATGATCGTGCGCGAGCTGACCTCGGGCGTCTATTTCGGTGAGCCGCGCGGCATCTTCGAGGAAGGCAATGAACGCGTCGGCATCAACACCCAGCGCTATACCGAATCCGAGATCGAACGCGCCGCACGCTCGGCTTTTGAGCTGGCGATGCGCCGGAACAAGAAACTGTGCTCGATGGAAAAGGCCAATGTCATGGAATCCGGCATTCTATGGCGCGAAGTCGTAAACCGGGTCGCTCAGGACTATCCCGAGGTCGAGCTGAGCCACATGTATGCCGACAATGGCGCGATGCAGCTGGTGCGTGCGCCCAAGCAGTTTGATGTGATCGTCACCGACAACCTGTTTGGCGACATTTTGTCCGACTGTGCCGCGATGCTGACCGGTTCACTGGGCATGCTGCCGTCCGCCTCCCTGGGCTCACCAATGGCCAATGGCCGCCCCAAGGCGATGTACGAGCCGGTCCACGGTTCCGCCCCCGATATCGCCGGTCAGGGCAAGGCCAACCCCATCGCCTGTATCCTGAGCTTTGCCATGGCCCTGCGCTACAGCTTCGATCAGGGGGCCGAGGCTGACCGACTGGAAGCTGCGATCGAAAAAGTCCTGGCCGATGGTGTCCGCACCGGCGACCTGCTGGCCGACGAAGGGGTCACGCCGGTTTCCACAACGGAAATGGGTGACGCGATTCTGGCGGCGCTGGACGACAGCCTCTGATCAGAGGTCACAACCGAAAATAGAGGCGGCGCCAGATGCGCCGCCCATCTATAGCCGAAGGTGTGGATCACTGGCACGTAGTTTGCTCGGGCCCTTGCCACGGACGACGTTAGTCTGCTTTGAGCCCAAAGTGTTCAATGCTGCGGAGTGCACATTTTGACAGTGTGGGCGGATTGCAGTCATTTGCTGCATTGTTTGCCAATGTCTTCACTGCGGGGAATTCTTCCACTGACCTTCATCACAGTAGTGCTTTCTGGTAACTTCACCTGAAATGTGATTTGAAAATTCAAACCGCTGCACTTTAAAAATGGAAAATCACCATGCTTCGAAGAACTTTTCTAATTGCAGGGGCATCCTTTGCAACTCTAGCTGGCTGCATGGAAAATGGAACTGTAATGCAGACCAGTTCTCAAATGGCTCCGCAAAATGGTCAGGCTTTGGTCGTCTTTTACCGACCCGCTAGCTTTGCTGGCGGTGCTATTCGCTTCAATGTTCAACATAGTGATGGTCCTGTAGGGCAACTTACCAGTGGCGCAGTTCTTCAAAAGCAAGTTAATCCCGGAACAAATACTTTTTGGGCACAAGCAATTTCTCAAGATGCGATCACAATTCAAGCCGAGGTGGGTAGAACCTACTATGTGCGTGGAGATGTCCGAATGGGAATTTATGCAGGGCGACCTCAATTTACTCAAGTCTCAGAAAGCCAAGCACGTCAAGAAATGGGAAAATAGGGCGCTGACTAAAGCTTTGGCTATTTATGGATCAGAAGCAGACATCCTTCTTCGATTAGCCAAACGGCGGCAAAGGGCAGAAAGCGCCAATCGACATATTCGATTGAAGGTCGGGAAAGTCCCGCATATCGGAAGTTGCAATGTTGGCAGCGGCAGAGCAGTTCAGACGTGGAATTCACGTTGATACGGATGCAAATCGGGCATTCCGCACAATATGCTGTCATTGGCTGACCCTGCGCGCCGACTTTCCCTTGCCTACATCAGTTGCCAAAGATGTTGTTCAGCAGGTTGTTGATCGCATTTTCGAACCCATTGCCCTGATTGCGGCGCTGACGTCTGGGTTGCTCTTGCCGGACGGGCGGATCGGGGGCCAGCATCGGCAGCGGTGTGGGTGTCATCCCCTCGGTCACGCGCACCATCGTCTCTTTCCAAATCTCCGCAGGTAACCCGCCGCCGGTCACGCCGGACAGGGGGGTGTTGTCGTCATACCCCATCCAGACTCCGGTCACATAATCAGCCGTGAACCCGATGAACCAGGCATCCCGCGCCGCCTGCGTGGTGCCGGTCTTACCTGCCACCTGCCAGCCGGGTAGTTTCGCGCGCCCGCCCGTGCCTTCGGACACGACACGTTCCATCATCCAGGTCAGTTGCTTGGCTGCCTTATCGTTGATCACCCGCTCACCGATGCCGGTACTCGTCGCCATCAGAGGGGCGTCGTCCCCCAGCAGCTTCAGCTCGGTCAACCCATAGGGCTCAACCGCTGAGCCACCATTCAGGATACCGGCATAGGCCCCCGTCATCTCGATCAACGTGCTTTCTGACGCGCCCAGCGCCAGCGCGGGTCCCTCGGCCAGATTGCTTTCAATGCCAAACTCACTGGCGACGGTACGGACATTTTCCAAACCGGCAACCTCGGCCACTTTCACGGCCGGGATGTTCAACGAGTTCTTGAGGGCATCAGCAAGCGTGACGCGCCCATAATGCTTGTTGGTGTAGTTCTTGGGGCACCATTGCCCCGAACCGGCGATATTGATGCAATAGGGCTCGTCCACCACCGTATCCAGAGGCGAATAGCCCAGTTCCAGCGCGGTAGCATAGACGAAGGGTTTGAAGGACGACCCTGTTTGCCTCAGCGCCTGTGTGGCCCGGTTGAAGGCGCCCGATACGCGGGTCTTGCGCCCGCCGACCATGGCGCGCACGGCCCCATCTGCGGACATCACCACAATCGCGGCCTGCGCCTTGGACCCTTCGCGGACCTTTTCCTTGAAGATATATTGCAATGCCTCTTCTGCGGATTTCTGCAGGCGCTGGTCCAGCGTCGTCCGGATCACCACGTCATCGGTGGTGTCCGAGCCGAAAAAGCTGGGCAGTTCCGTGATGACCCAATCGGCAAAATACCCACCGGCGCGTGCAGCCGCAGCCGCAGACAATTGCGCCGGGTTGCTGCGCGCCCCGCTGGCCTGGGCAGTGGTCAGATAGCCCTGCGCCTCCATCAGCCCAATCACCAACTGCGCCCTATCCTGCGAGCGTTGCAGGTTATTTGTCGGCGCATACCGCGTCGGGGCAACCAGCAGACCTGCCAGCATCGCCGCCTGCGAGGGGCTGACCTCGGCGGCAGAAATCCCGAAATAGCGCTGGCTTGCCGCCTCAAAGCCCCGCGCACCGGACCCGAGGAAGGCACGGTTCAGATAGATGGTCAGGATTTCATCCTTGGAGTATTTGACCTCCATCGCGATCGCATAGACAGCCTCTTTGCCCTTGCGCCAAAGGGATCCCTGACGGCAATCAGCCTCATAGGCGGCCTCAGACTCCCATTCGCTGGGCACATAAGGCACGCCCAGACACAACAGCTTGGCCGTCTGCTGGGTGATCGTCGACCCGCCATGGCCAGACAAAGGCCCGCGCCCTTCGCGCAGGTTGATACGCACAGCGCTAGCGACACCCCGCGGACTGACGCCGAAATGGCGGTAGAATCGCTTGTCCTCGGTGGCGACCACTGCATTCTTCAGATACGGAGAAACCGTGTCCGCGGTGATTACCCCGCCGAACTGATCCCCACGCCAGGCAAAGACTTTGCCATCCCGATCCAACAACGTGACCGACCCGCGCGCGCGCCCGTCTAGCAAAGCATCGACATCAGGCAAAGAGGTATAGACAACCCCGACAGCCAGCGCCAGCAACAGGGCAGCCACAGCGCCCACGCGCCAGCTTACCCCCCAGATCAGGCGCCAGACCCAGCGAAACAACCGGCGAAAAAAGCCACCACCACCGCCGGATTTCCGGCGTGTCTTTCTCCGTGTGCTTTTGCGGGTTGTCGTTTTGCGCGCCGCAGCCTTTTTGCCTGCGGGTTTCGCAGTGCCTTTGGTCGCCGTGGGTTTTCGCCCCTTCGACGCGTATCTTTTGTCCGCCACAAGCGGTGCCTTGCGGCGCCTGGACTCAGTCATGCTCAAACTCTGCCCGGTTATCGTTTTGAGGCACCATACCCTGCTATACCGATGAAGTAGAGGTCTGAATTTCCGGAATGCACCCTCTCTAACGCGCCTATATTTTAGTCGATATGCAGAATCTGTGCAAAAATTGTGCACTCACTCACCAATTCCTCCCGAATTTGACCACTGAACCGTTCCTTACACAGCTTCGGCACGCTCTTTTTCTGCAGGTGCAAACACGCCGGACAGACCGGGGAAGCAGAGGGGAACAGCGTGAAACTGATTATTGCAACAATCAAACCGTTCAAGCTCGAGGAGGTGCGCGAGGCACTGACCGACGCGGGCATACGCGGCATGATGGTAACCGAGATCAAGGGCTTCGGCTCGCAATCGGGGCACACGGAAATCTATCGCGGTGCCGAATACGCGGTGAACTTTGTACCCAAGATCAAGCTTGAGATCGTGGTGCCCGCCACGATGGCCGACCAGATCGTAGAAACCATCACCAAATCCGCCAAGACCGGCAAGATCGGCGACGGCAAGATTTTCGTCCTCGACGTTGAGCAGGCCCTGCGCGTGCGGACCGGGGAAACGAACGAAGAGGCGCTTTAAGCGCCCCCACTCAACACTATTCGAGGACTGACAATGAACCTGATGAAATCTCTCATCCCTGCCGCCGCGATAGTCGCGCTGCCGCAGATTGGCCTAGCGCAGGAGGCCGCCACCGGCGAAGCCGCGCTGCACACACAATACATCTTCACCACGCTGCTGTTTCTGATGGCAGGGTTCCTGGTGTTCTTCATGGCCGCCGGCTTTGCCATGCTCGAAGGCGGGCTGGTGCGGTCGAAAAACGTGGCCATGCAGATGATCAAGAACGTGGCGCTGTTTTCCTTTGCCGCGATCATGTACTGGCTGATCGGCTTCAACCTGATGTATCCCGGCGACGGCTGGACCATCGCGGGGTGGGTTGGACCGTTCTTCAAAACCACAGTCCTGGATCCGGTGGGCGTGGGTGCTGACGCCGCGGCATTGGATTATGCTTCGGTTGGTTCGGACTTCTTCTTCCAGCTGGTGTTTGTGGCCGCAACCGCGTCGATCGTATCGGGTGCTGTAGCTGAACGTATCAAGCTGTGGCCCTTCCTGGTTTTCGTGATTGTTCTGACCGGCGTCATGTACCCGATCTCTGGCTCATGGCAGTGGGGCGGTGGCTGGTTGTCCGAGGCTGGTTTCTCGGATTTTGCTGGCTCGACCATCGTGCATTCGGTTGGCGGCTGGGCAGCTCTGGCAGGTGCCCTGATCCTGGGTCCGCGGATTGGCAAGTACAAAGACGGCAAGGTTCATCCGATGCCCGGTTCGAACCTGGCGCTGGCCACTTTGGGGACATTCATCCTGTGGCTGGGATGGTTCGGCTTCAACGGCGGCTCGCAGCTGGCGATGGGAACCGTGGGTGACGTATCCGACGTGTCGCGCATCTTTGCTAACACCAACATGGCCGCAGCAGCAGGCGCAGTGGCAGCCCTGATCCTGACACAGCTGCTGTACAAAAAGCCTGATCTGACCATGGTGCTGAACGGCGCGCTGGCCGGCCTGGTGTCGATCACTGCGGAACCGCTGGCCCCGACGCTGTTCGGCGCGCTGTGGATCGGTGCCGTAGGCGGTATCATCGTGGTCTTCGCGGTTCCGATGCTGGACAAGTTCAAGATCGACGACGTTGTCGGTGCCATCCCGGTTCACCTGTTCGCCGGGATCTGGGGCACCATCGCCGTGATCTTTTACGGCGAAGCCAGCCTGGGTACGCAGCTGCTGGGTATCCTCGCCTACGGTCTGTTCACCTTTGTCGGCGCTTTGATCCTGTGGTCGATCCTGAAGGCCACCGTCGGCATTCGAGTCAGCGAAGAGGATGAGATCAACGGCCTGGACATGGCGGAACTGGGCATGGAAGCGTACCCAGAGTTCTCCAAGGGCTGATATCCAACCCAATCCAACAAAAAACCCGGGCGGTGTCGCCCGGGTTTCTTTTTTTTCCGCAGATTTAAACTCCGACGTCGATAATCGCTTTGGCCAGAATCGGAACCGTGTTGGCATTCAGCCCGGCAATGTTCAGACGGCTGTCGCCGACCATGTAGATGCCGTGATCAGCGCGCAGTTGTTCCACCAGTTCCGGTGCCGCGCCCAAGCGCGAGAACATGCCGCGATGCTGGGCGACAAAGCCGAACCGGTCGGAGCCGCTGTGGCGTTGCAGCTCATCGGCCAGTTGCTGGCGCAGCCCCAGCATGGACAAGCGGATCTCTTCCAGCTCGGCCTCCCAGTCGGCCCGCAGGACGGGGTCGGTCAGGATCGTGGTGACCACGCGCGCGCCGTGGTCGGGCGGGAATGAA
This sequence comes from Ruegeria sp. CDSC025, assembly GCF_059610805.1. NCBI lineage: Bacteria > Pseudomonadati > Pseudomonadota > Alphaproteobacteria > Rhodobacterales > Roseobacteraceae > Ruegeria > Ruegeria sp. CDSC025. Next base: position 166,178 of record NZ_JBXWOJ010000007.1, read on the forward strand.
TAGTTCTGGCGGTTCAGAAAGGCCAGCGTGCTCTGGTTCAGCGCGGTCTGTCCCGCATCTGCGCTGATTGCCATCAATAGGCCGGTGCGTTCACGGTAGACGCCGAAATTCTTGGAACACGACGCGGCAATCAGGCATTCCTTGACTGAAGACGCAACAAGGCGGGTCGCCTGCGCATCCTCTTCCAGACCGTCGCCAAAACCCTGATAGGCAATGTCGATCATCGCCACGAGGCCAAGCTCGTTGATGATGGTCACCACTTCCTGCCACTGCACCAGGTTCAGGTTGGCCCCGGTCGGGTTGTGGCAGCAGCCGTGCAACAACACCACATCGCCCGACTTGGCGGTTTTCAGATCGGCAATCATGCCGTCGAAATCGACGCCACGAGTCTCGCCATCGAAATAGCGGTATGGAACCGCTTCCATCCCCAGGTAATTCAGGATCGACAGATGGTTTGGCCAGGTCGGGTTCGAGACGAACACGCGGGCCGAGGGGTTGGCCATGCGGATCATCTCAAATGCCTGACGGCAGGCACCGGTTCCGCCGGGCGTCGCCACGGCAGCGATGTTGCCGCGTGGAACCGAGGTGCCCAGGATCAGGCCAATCATCGCATCTGCATAGGCCGGATCACCAGCCAGACCGGTATAGGCCTTGCTTTCCTGCTCTTCCAGAATGCGCTTTTCGGCCGCTTTCACCGCACGCATCACCGGGGTCACCCCTTCGGCATTCTTGTAGACGCCAACACCCAAATCGATCTTCTGATCGCGCGGGTCTTCGCGGTACATCTGCATCAGCGCTAGAATCTTGTCGGCAGGTTGCGGCTTGAGATGTTCAAACATCAGGTCTCTCCGGTTGCGACGGGCAGGGTCGGGAAGGCACCCCATTCAGCCCAGGAGCCGTCATAAAGCGAGTGGTCTTTCTTGCCCATGCGCTCGAGCGCAAGGCTGAGGATCGCGGCGGTCACACCCGACCCGCATGAGGTAATCGCCGGTTTCGACAGGTCGACGCCAGCGGCCTCGAAAATGGCGCGGCATTCCTCGGGCGATTTCATCGTGTGATTCTTGTTCAGCAAGGTGCCGAAGGGGACGTTTCGTGATCCGGGAATACGACCAGACCGCAGCCCTTCGCGCGGCTCGGGATCGGTACCCGCGAAGCGACCGGCTGCGCGTGCGTCGATGATCTCGTGATCCCCCAGCTTGGCTGCGGCAGATACCTGCGTGACATCACGCACCAGATGGTTCTGAACCCGCACGGTCATGTGGCGGTCGCGGATAACAGGCGGCAGGTCTTCAACCTCTCGCCCCTCGGCAAGCCATTTCGGCAAGCCACCGTCCAGCACGGCAATGTTGTCCTGCCCCATCAGGCGGAACATCCACCAGACCCGCGCGGCCGAGGACAGCCCCGAGCCGTCATAGACCACCACCTGATGGCCATCCCCCACGCCCATCGCCCGCAGGCGCGACATGAATTTCTCGACCGGAGGCACCATATGCGGCAGGTCCGACCGATGATCGGCAATATCATCAATGTCAAAGAATCTCGCGCCGAGGATATGGGTCGCGTCATATTCCGCTTTGGCGTCGCGTCCGTGTTGCGGCAGATACCATGATCCGTCCAGAACCCGCAGGTCCGGATCCTTGAGATGGGCCGCAAGCCATTCGGTTGAAACGAGGGTTTTGGGATCGTCCTGCATCAATGCCTCCCCTATGCGCGCTTGGTTTGTCCCTATACGCGCGCGCATGTCTGTTCAAGGCTGGATGGCGGCCTGTACCGCTAACGGGCCCGCCTGAGGCGGAAAAACTGAGCGATCCCGATCAGACTGATCAAAATCCAGAAGGATTCGATCAGCATCGAGGCCAAATTGAAGTTCTCAAGCAGCGAATAGACGATCAGAATCGACCCCAATAGGTTTACCACCGGAAAGGCCAGGTCGTCGGAATTCATCATCCGCATCTGCGTGGCGAAATACGCAGCAACCACGATCATCGCCCCGATTGAGCCGATTCCATCCGCGATGGTCAAAGTGTCAAGAAACGCAGTCATGATCAGCCCTTGCCGTTTTCAGGAAACTCGCTGTGTTGCCCATAATGGTGCATGTTCAAAAACGCAGCCCCCTGCCCGCCCGCACGATAGCCATGCGGCAGATCGGCGGCAAAACGCAGCCCCTGTCCAGCGTTTAGCGGCACCCAGGCCTCGCCACGCAGAATTTCAAGCGTACCGGAAAGGACAAAGACCTCTTCGGTCACGCCCGTCGCATGGGCGGGCGACTCGTGGCATTGGTTTGGGGTCAGACTGACGTGAAAGGTTTCGGCCCCTAGCGCGGAATCAAACGGAAAGACGATCTTGACCTCGATGCTGCCCGGAAAAGTCACGGTCTGAAAAACAGAGGGGTCCCCATTCGCGGTTTCAATCAGCGCGCTCAGCGGCAGTTGGAACCCCTTGGCGATCTTCCACAAAGTGGCGATGGTTGGGCTGGATTCGCCACGCTCGATCTGCCCCAGCATGGCTTTGCTGACGCCTGTCATCTCGGCGACTTTGGACAGGCTTAGCCCGGATGCCGCCCGCATGTCCCGTAATTTCAGAGTGATCTCGTCCGGTGCCATGATGCCGTCTTTCGAATCCTCTTGTGCGTTATAGCGCACATGTGGTACGTGCGCTATAACGCACAAACCCCAAGACATGCAACCCGAGGCAATAGGGAAACAGCATCATGCCATTGTACCGATCCAGAACCTCAACCCATGGCCGCAACATGGCCGGTGCCCGTGGCCTGTGGCGCGCGACCGGCATGGGGGATGATGACTTCGGCAAGCCGATCATCGCCATCGTCAACTCGTTCACCCAGTTCGTGCCGGGCCATGTCCACCTGAAGGATCTGGGCCAGATGGTCGCCCGCGAGGTCGAAGCCGCAGGCGGTGTCGCCAAAGAGTTCAACACCATCGCGGTGGATGACGGTATCGCCATGGGACATGACGGGATGCTGTATTCGCTGCCCTCACGTGAGGTAATCGCGGATTCAGTTGAATATATGGTCAACGCGCACTGTGCTGACGCGATGGTCTGCATCTCGAACTGTGACAAGATCACGCCCGGCATGCTGATGGCCGCGATGCGCCTGAACATCCCCGCCATTTTCGTCTCGGGTGGGCCAATGGAGGCGGGCAAGATCGACATCGCTGATCTGGACGCCAAAAAGATCGACCTCGTGGACGCTATGGTGGCCGCCGCTGACGACAAGTTCACCGATGAGCAGGTTCAGCATATCGAGGAAAACGCCTGCCCGACTTGCGGGTCGTGCTCGGGCATGTTCACCGCCAACTCGATGAACTGTCTGGCCGAGGCGCTGGGTCTGGCGCTGCCGGGCAACGGCTCGACTCTGGCCACACATGCGGACCGCAAAGAGCTGTTCCTTGAAGCCGGTCGCCGGATCGTCGAGATCACCAAACGGCACTATGATCTGGACGAGAAAGGCTTCCTCCCGCGCGAAATCGCCACGTTCGAGGCGTTCGAAAACGCCATGAGCCTGGATATCGCCATGGGCGGATCGACCAACACGGTGCTGCATCTGCTGGCCATCGCGCATGAGGGCGAGGTGGATTTCACAATGACCGACATGGACCGTCTCAGCCGTCAGGTGCCCTGTCTGTGCAAAGTCGCACCCAATACCGAAAATGTGCATATGGAAGACGTCCACCGCGCCGGTGGCATCTTCTCAATTCTCGGGGAACTCAGCCGCGCCGGGTTGCTGCACGAGGATTGCAGCACGGTCCATTCCGGCACGATGGGTGAGGCGATTGCCAATTGGGACATCAAGGTGGCCAACAACCCCAAGGCGCAAGACTTGTTCAAGGCCGCGCCGGGCGGTGTGCGCACCACGCAGGCCTTCAGCCAGTCAAACCGGTACAAAGAGCTGGACACGGACCGCGAAGGCGGTGTGATCCGGTCGAAAGAACATGCGTTCAGCCAGGATGGCGGTCTGGCGGTTCTGTTCGGCAATATTGCCCGCGACGGCTGTATCGTGAAAACAGCCGGTGTCGATCCGGCCAGCCTGACCTTCACCGGGTCGGCCTATGTCTGCGAAAGCCAGGATCAGGCGGTGAACGACATTCTGACCAGCAAGGTCAAAGAGGGCGACGTGGTGGTCATCCGCTATGAAGGCCCGCGCGGCGGGCCGGGCATGCAGGAGATGCTGTACCCGACGTCTTACCTGAAATCCAAAGGTCTGGGTAAAGCCTGTGCTTTGCTGACGGATGGACGGTTCTCGGGTGGAACCTCCGGCCTGTCGATCGGCCACGTCTCACCCGAAGCAGCCGAAGGCGGTGTGATCGGGTTGGTGCGTCAGGGTGACCAGATCGAAATCGACATCCCGAACCGCTCGATCCATCTGGCAGTCTCAGATGAAGTGCTTGCCGAACGACGCCAGGAGCAGGATGCAAAAGGCTGGATACCGGCAGCGCCCCGCAAGCGCAAAGTCTCAACCGCGCTCAAAGCCTATGCCAAACTGACAACAAGCGCGGCAAAAGGGGCCGTGCGGGAGGTCTAAGACATAAGGGCCGGACACCAAATCAACTGATCCGGCCCAATCAATTCCCAAAGCGCTCCCGCGCCTTCTAGCGCTATCGGCTTCGGTCTTGGGCCTGGCGCGGCGCATAGCGCGGCGCCAGGCCCAACCAGAGGAGATGTTTCGCAAGATAGATTGCCGATGGGCGGGAGAAGGTGATTTCCAGCTCAATCCCCAAGCTTGGCGTGGACTTCATCCAGATCAATCTCGGCGATCGGCATCTTGTTGGCCGGATCTTCAAAATCGTATTTGAATAGATCGAAATCCTGTTTGTAGATCTCGTAGACAAGATGCATCGACAGGTCGTCGAAATAGTCCTCGACAGGATGCTTTCGTTTGGGTCCGTGGCCTTCGGATTCGTTGAACCGCGGGATTTCGGACAGGGCCACCTTGTGTGGCGTGTCCAGGTTGCTCAGAACACCTTGCATCCCATCGTTGAACTTCTCGGTCCAGAAGATGCGATCATATCGTCCGCCATTTGCAATAAAGGTCGACACATGGCCAGACATGGCGGACCAGTGGATATCCGGGTCCATGGGCCTGCGCCACCTGATCGTGTCACGAGCAAATAACAGGAATCTGCGGAAACTGGCGACCTGGTCGAAATCACCCTGACCGTCCTCTCCGCCAACCTCGATGCCGTAATTGTAGATCAGCGTCGGCACCAGATTGCCGCGATACCGTTTGCCGTTGCGCTGAATTCCACAGATCTTGTCAAAGAACGAACTGAGAATTCGCGTGTACGGGTTCCGCACGCAGGTGAAAGAAAAGGAGTTATGATTTCGGACATTTGTCGAAATCGGCTCCTGGCTGGGACCGAACGCCCACTTATGCATCCCGTCCTTGGCATCGTGGATATCGCCGTCAAAAAAACGGCCATGATCCGAAAAATACATGATTTGCCCGATGGTTGAGCATGCACATTTCGGGACAACACGGTAAACCATGCTCTCGCTCTCGGTCATCCATGTACCGGGAAAACCCATTTGCTGCGCCTCCTCAACAGGTCGTAACTCACTATTCGCGCCTGCTTTTGTATCTACAGAACCAAAAATAATCTGTTTATTCAATCGCTCATCCTCAGTATCACAGAGGGAACCGGGCAGAAACGGATAACAAAGAACTGAAATGGCAAAAATTGCCTACATTTTGTTGTGCCACAAGGACCCTGACGCAATCATTGCGCAGGCCGAGCAGCTAACCGCTGCTGGCGATTGCATGGCCATACATTTTGACGCCCGCGCAAGTCGCGAGGCCTATGCACGCATTCAGGGCGCTCTTCAGGCCAATTCGAATGTCACTTTTGCAACCAAACGCATCAAATGCGGTTGGGGCGAGTGGTCTTTGGTACAGGCCACATTGAACGCAGTGCAAGCCGCCCTCAAGGCCTTTCCCCGCGCGACGCATTTCTACATGCTGTCAGGGGATTGCATGGCGATCAAAACAGCGGAATACGCGCATCAGTTCCTGAACGACAACGACAGGGATTTTGTCGAAAGCCACGACTTTTTTGCCAGTAACTGGATCAAGACCGGCATGAAAGAAGACCGGCTGATCTATCGCCATTTCTTCAATGAGCGCACCCAGAGCAGACGATTCTATACATCCTATGACGTACAGAAAAAACTTGGTCTGACCCGCGAGGTTCCGGCTGACATCCAGGTCATGATCGGCAGTCAGTGGTGGTGTCTGCGCCGTCATACTGTTGAAATGATCTTTGAATTCCTGGCCCAGCGCCCGGACGTAATCCGCTTTTTCTCGACCACCTGGATACCGGATGAGACTTTCTTTCAAACGCTTGTCCGCCACCTTGTTCCCCGTGAAGAGATCGACAACCGAACGCTCACATTCCTGATGTTCTCGGACTACGGAATGCCCGTGACATTTTATAACGACCATTACGACATGCTGTTAGGGCAGGATTTTCTGTTCGCCCGCAAAATCAGCCCCGAGGCACATGAGCTGAAGGACCGGTTAGGCCAGCTCTATTCTGCGGATGGGGTGGATTTTCACATCTCGGATGAAGGTCGCAATCTCCATAGTTTCTTAACCGCAAGAGGGCGCGTCGGACGCCGCCACAAGCAAAGGTTCTGGGAGGCCGGAAATACGCTGGGACCGGACCGCGATGTTTTCCTGATCGTGTGCAAGAAATGGCATGTGGCCAAGCGTCTGGTCGATCAGATTAAGTCCGAAACCGATATCCCTTGTGTCGAGTATCTGTTCAACGAACAGGATACGGCTCTGCCCGATCTTGGCGGCATCGAAACGACCTTGCTCAAACGGTCCCGCCACCGGCGTGCTCTTGTGCGGATGCTGTTTGAAAGTTTCGAAACCAACCGGCTGGTTCTGTGCATCGATCCCTCAGATATCGAAATCATTCAGGACTTCTGTGCAGATCAGGTCAAAACCCATGTGCTTGAAGTCGAGTGTGAATATTCCGACGATTACCTGATCGGCCACGCCCGCCGTGTGGGGTTGGCCGGTCAGGACAGCCCGACCGAAACCGTGGCACGGCTTGTCCCAACCTTGCACAACGCGATGGAATACGAATCCGAATTGATCCGGGGCACCGCGTTGGATCGACATGCACGCCTGCGGGAAACCAGCGACCGGACAGAAAACGAAGACGCCATTGTCCGGTTTCTGAATGTTTCACAGGAACAGGCGCAGGCCATCATGCGATTGGATTATCTGTTTGCAGATTGATGAGCCGGCGGCACCATCAGGTACCGCCGACAGCACGATCAGATGTCGAACTTGACGCCTTGCGCCAGCGGCAGCTCGGCTGAGTAGTTCACGGTGTTGGTCTGACGGCGCATATAGGCCTTCCACGCATCCGAGCCGCTTTCACGCCCGCCACCGGTTTCCTTCTCGCCACCAAATGCGCCACCGATCTCGGCCCCCGATGGCCCGATATTGACATTGGCAATGCCACAATCCGATCCCGCTGCGGTCAGGAATTGCTCGGCCTCGCGCATGTTCAGAGTGAATACGCAAGACGACAGACCTTGCGGTACGTCATTTTGCAATTCGATGGCTTCGTCGAACGCGTCGTACCCCATGACATAGAGGATCGGTGCAAAGGTTTCGGTCTTTACGGTTGCTGTCTGGCCTGGCATCTCGACAATCGCGGGCTGCATATAGACACCGGCGGGGACGTTTTCGGTCACGCGGTCGCCACCAAAGACTGCGCCGCCTTCGGCCTTTGCAGCGTCCAGCGCAGCGGTCATGGCCGCGCCCGAGGCTTCGTCCACCAGCGGACCGATCAATGTGCCTTCGGTCAGCGGATTGCCGATTGGCAGACCGGCATAGGCTTTTTTCAACCGGCTCACCAGCTCCTCGCGGATCGAGTTGTGAACGATCAGTCGGCGCAGCGTGGTGCAGCGTTGACCGGCTGTGCCGACAGCAGAAAAGACAATCGCACGCACGGCCATTTCCAGATCGGCCGAAGGGCCCACGATCATCGCGTTATTGCCGCCAAGCTCGAGAATACATTTCCCGAACCGCTGCGCCACGATGGGGGCTACTGCACGGCCCATCCGTGTGGACCCGGTCGCCGAAATGACCGGCACGTCCTCGCTGGCCACCAGCGCCTCGCCCAGCGCGGCACCTCCGATCAGGGTCTGCAGCAGGTGGTCGGGCGCATCGCCAAATCGGGCCAGTGCACGTTCAAAGATCTTCTGGCAGGCCATCGCGGTCAACGGCGTCTTTTCAGACGGCTTCCAGATCACCGGATCACCGCAGACCAGCGCCAGCGCGGCATTCCACGACCAGACCGCCACCGGGAAGTTGAAGGCCGAGATCACGCCCACCGGTCCTGCCGGGTGCCACGTTTCCATCATCCGGTGGCCCGGGCGCTCAGATGCGATGGTCAAACCATAAAGCTGGCGCGACAGGCCGACGGCGAAATCGCAGATGTCGATCATCTCCTGCACTTCACCCAGACCTTCCGAGGTAATCTTACCAGCTTCCCAGCTGACCAGCGCACCCAGATCGTCCTTGGCGGCGCGCAATTCCTCGCCCAGCAGGCGGATCAGTTCGCCCCGGCGTGGGGCCGGAACCGTGCGCCACGCCTTGAATGCCGTCTTGGCATTGGCAAACACCGTGCCCATCCCTGACGCAGGCGTTTCATGTACCTCGGCCAGAATGCCGCCATCAATGGGCGAGCGTACAGCCAGTGTGCCGCCCATCAGCTCAGCGGCTGTCAGGTCCAGATTTGCAAGGGTTGTTGGGGCTGTCATAGCGATGTCTTTCATATCTCAGGCCGCCTTGTTCTGTTTGGTTATGTCCCCGGTGCGGTAAAGCTGACCGAATTCGGTGTTTAAGAAGTCAGACAGGTTCACCTGCTCTTGCCGCACGAACCCTTTGCCGGGCAAAGCACCCGTTCGCATCAGATCAACCACACCCAGAACACCGGCAGCAGTGGTGACCTGAATGGCGCTCCAGACCTGACCATTGAGGGTACGGGCATAAGATTTGTTGATCAGGGATTTCTCGCGCAGAGCCCCATCGATCATGCCTTTTGCGGTGCAATAAACCAGAACCACATCCTGATCGGTCCGCGGCAGCGCGGTCTCGAAGATTTCCTTCATCAGGTCGCGACGACGTTCCAATCCAAGATCATTCAGCAGCAAACGCAGAATGTCACGGTGTCCCGGGTAGCGGATCGATCGGTACGACACGTCCCGCGCCTTTCCGTCCAGGGTTTCTGGCAACGTGCCCAACCCGCCCGAGGTATTGAAGCATTCATATTCCACCCCGTCATGACCCAAACGCTCGTAATCCTCGAGCGGAGCGGTCTTGACCCGTTCGCCATTCACGATGGCATCGCACGGATTGCAATATTCGTTGATCAGCCCATCGGTGGACCAGGTCAGATTGTACTTCAATGCGTTGGTGGGATAGAGCGGCAACGCCCCGACCCGCATATGCAGGCTGTCCAGCGTATCGAACTCCGCAGCCAAGGCCGCGCCGGCGATGCCGACAAAACCCGGTGCCAACCCGCATTGCGGCATAAAGGCCGTTTCGCTGTCGGCGGCCAACTCGCGCACCGCGTTGGTGGCGGCAACATCTTCGGTCAGGTCAAAATAATGCGCGCCGGCCGATTTGGCGGCTTTGGCAATCCGTGGGGTCAGGAAAAACGGAGCCGCCGAGATAACCGCATCGAAACCGTTCAGACCCTCAGCCAGCTGCGTTTCATCGCTGACATCAATCTGGCGGGTCGAAACTCCTTGCCGATTGAGCACGGACAAAGCCGCCAGATCGCGGTCGGCAACTGTGACCGAATAGTTGGATGAAGATTGCAGCAAAGTCGCGATCATCTGACCGATCTTGCCTGCTCCGATGACACAGATATTCCAGCTCAAAACGCGCCTCCTCTTTCGTTTCAGAAAGTATGAAGGCACAGTTGTTCAATCTGCAGAGGCAATCTTGACGAAAACGTCAAAACTATCGCCATATTGACGGACCTTCCGTCATTCCGCCAATACTGGAATCGTCACTGCCTCAGGATTCGGCGTCCAACCCCTCGGTCGACAGGTCATCCAGCCTGGGCATCAGGCGCAACAATTCGCGGGCATAATCCGTCTGGGGGTTGGCGAACAAGTTATTGGTTTCCTGCAACTCGACAATTTGGCCCTGTTTCATCACTGCCACTCGATCGCACATCTGACGTACCACCGGCAGGTCATGACTGATGAACAGCAGGGTCAGGCCTAGATGTTCCTGCAAGTCCTTCAAGATGTTCAAAATCTGCGCCTGAATGGACACGTCCAGCGCACTGGTTGGCTCGTCACAAATCAGGAATCGCGGTTGCGTGGCCAGCGCACGTGCAATCGAGATACGTTGCCGCTGTCCGCCCGAGAATTCATGCGGGTATTTCTGCCCGGCCTCATGGCCGAGTCCCACCTGATCCAACAACTCATCGACGCGGCGTTTGATATCTGCACCTTCCATCAACCTGTGATGGCGGATCGGCTCGGCCACGATCTCATCCACCCGCATACGGGGATTGAGCGAGGAATACGGGTCCTGAAAGATCATCTGGATGTTCTTGCGATAGGCATCCAGCGCGGTCCGATTGGTCAGATCGCTGACCACCTGCCCGTCGAATGTAATCGTGCCGCCATCCACAGGGTACAACCCTGCAATCATCCGTGCGACAGTCGACTTGCCCGAGCCGGATTCACCCACAACGCCAAACACCTCACCTGCGCGGATGTCGAAACTTACCTCGTCAACGGCGGTGAAATAGGTGCGGTCCCAGGGCAGCAGGCCTTTGCGCTGCAGGAACTTCTTGGTCAGGTTGCGGATCTCGAACACCGGTTTGCTGGTGTCATTATCCACCTTGGGCCAGTGGCGGGCCATGTCTTCGATGGCAAAGCGTGTCTCGCGCCCACCATAGCTGATCTGGGGAAAGCGATGCAGTTTCAGGGTCGGGCGCGGCACGGCAGCGATCAGCGATTTGGTGTATTCATGGGTGGGCTGCCCCATCACCTGCGCGGTCGGGCCGGTTTCGACAACCTTGCCCGCATACATCACCGTCACTTTGTCCGTCGTGTCCGCGATCACACCCATGTCATGGGTGATCAGGATGACGCCCACTTGACGTTCCCGCGCCAGTTCTTTGATCAGGTCCAGAATCTGCGCCTGAACCGAGACGTCCAGCGCCGTGGTCGGCTCATCCGCGATGATCACATCCGGTTCGGTACACAAGGCAAGCGCGATGACCACACGCTGCCGCATCCCGCCCGAGAACTGGTGCGGATACTGGTCCAACCGCGTGTCCGGATCAGGAATGCCAACCCGGTCAATCAGATCGCGCGCGCGTTGGTTCGCCTCGGCATCCGTTCCACCCAGATGGGCCTGAATGGTCTCGGTCAGTTGTTCGCGCACGGTGAATAACGGGTTCAGCGAGGTCAGCGGGTCCTGAAAGATCATCGAGATCTTTTTGCCGCGCAGCCCCCGCATCGCCTCGGCATCCAGACCACTGATCTGGTCACCGCTCAGCTGGATCGTGCCGCTGGCAATACGGCCGGGGCGATCCAACAATCCCATGATGGCCGCGCCAATGGTGGATTTACCGGCCCCGGATTCGCCAACCAAGCCGTGGATTTCTCCGGGTTCAACCGACAGGTCCACATGGTCCACGGCTGTGAACAATTTGCGGCGGGTGGGGAATTCGACCGTCAGGTCATTGATCGTCAGAAGGCTCATGAAATCACCGCAGCTTGGGGTTCAGTGCATCGCGCAGCCAGTCGCCCAGCAGGTTCACAGACAGGGCCAGCGCCAACAGGGTGCAGGCCGGGAAGAACAAAATCCACCACTCACCCGAGAACAGGAAGCCCTGCCCGATACGGATCAGCGTGCCCAATGACGGCTGGGTTGGTGGTGCCCCTACGCCGAGGAAGCTCAGCGTTGCTTCGGCAATGATCGCCAGCGCCAGTGAGATCGTGGCGATGACCAGAACCGGGCTGAGTACATTGGGCAGGATGTGGCGGAACATGATCGGGAAAGAACCGCGCCCGATCAGGCGGGCGGCCTGCACGTATTCCTTGTTCTTTTCCACCAACGCCGCACCGCGGACGACCCGGGCAAACTGCACCCAGTCGGACAGGGCAATGGCGATGATCAGAACATAGATTGCCATCTCGTCACGATATTCGGGTGGGGTCACGCCTTTGGCGATGCCAAAGATCAGCATGGCGACCAGAATGGCAGGAAAGGTCAGCTGCACATCTGCGACCCGCATGATCAGCGTCTCGACCCAGCCGCCGAAATAGGCCGCGACCAGCCCCAGAACAACTCCGATGATCAACGCCAGCAGCACCGCCGCTGCGCCGACAAACAGGGATATGCGCATCCCATAGAGGATGGTCGAGAACACATCGCGCCCCTGATCGTCGGTGCCCAGCAGGAACGTGTCCTGCGTAAAGGCATTCGGCGTGCCCGGCGGTGTAAATCCGTTCATCAGGTTCAGCGTTGCCGGATCAAACGGGTTATGCGGCGCAATCAGCGGGGCCAGTATTGCCGCCAGCACCAGCAGGACCACAACAAATGAGGCAACCATCGCCACGGGCGAATGACGGAAGGACCATGCGAAATCGCTGTCCCAAAATTGGGCCAGCCGCGATTTGGGCACTTGTCTCGAAGTTTCAGAAGTATCGGTCATGTGGCCCTCGCGTCGACACGCAGGCGCGGGTCAATGGCATAGTACAAAAGATCGACGATCAGATTGATCGACACGAACATGACCGAGATCAGCATCAGATAGGCGGCCATAACAGGGATATCGACAAACTGGATCGCATTTATGAACAGCAGGCCCACACCGGGCCACTGAAACACCGTCTCGGTGATGATGGCAAAGGCGATGATCGAGCCCAGCTGCAACCCGGTGATTGTGATCACCGGCACCAGCGTATTTTTCAGCGCGTGGCGAAAATTGATCACCCGGTCCGACAGCCCACGCGCACGTGCAAAACGGACATAGTCGGCACGCAGGACCTCAAGCATTTCCGACCGCACCAGCCGCATGATCAGCGTCATCTGATACAGGCCCAGCGTGATCGCCGGCAGGATCAGCGCCTTGAGCCCCGAGGTTGTCAGGAACCCCGTGGACCAGCCGCCAATCATAACGGTCTCGCCCCTCCCAAAGCTGGGTAAAAGATCCAATTCAACCGAGAATATATAGATCAGCAATATCCCGATTAGGAAGGTTGGCAGGGAAACCCCGATCAACGACACGGTCATGATGATATTCGCCGCCACCCCCTGTCGTCGAATCGCTGTGAAAACGCCCAGCGCGATGCCAAGGGTGATGGCCAGAAAGCCCGACACAAAGGCCAGTTCCAATGTCGCGGGGGCGCGTTCGGCTATGATGGTCGAAACCGGTCGGCCTTGCCGGTAGGACACGCCAAAATTGCCCTGCACCGCGCCTTGCAGGAACTTGAAATATTGCACCGGAAACGGCTGATCCAGACCAAGATCGGACCGCAGCCGGTCGATATCGGCCTGCGTACGTTCCTGCCCTAGCATGTTGTCGATCGGATCACCGACAAAGCGGAACATCGAAAAGGCAACCAGACCCACGATCAGCAGCACGATCACGGATTGGAACATCCTTTGGACAATATAAGCGAACATTCGTTTTCCTCGTTGATCGGACTGTCTATGCAAGCCCGGGCGGGGTGGTCAAGATACCGCTAACGCAAGCTAGCGTTTTCTGGCCCCGCCCCGGTTTCAGTTAACCGTTACCCAGCGCAGCAGAAAGAAGTTGTCCGGGCGCTGCGTCAGTTCGACATTGCTGCGTGTGCCCCAGACCAGAGGTTGCACATACATCGGCACATAGACCTGTTCGTCCTGAATGATCTGCGTGACCTCATCCAGCATCGCCTGCCGTTTGCCCGCATCCAACTCGGACTGGATCTTCGGCAGCAGCTCATCCACCCGCGCGTTCGAAAATCCGCCGAAATTCCAGCTGCCCAGCTTTTTCTCTTCGTTTGGGGTAGCCACAAGGAAGCGCACGGGGTGTTCGGCATCAAATGTACCGGGGCTCCAGCCCAGCAGGTACATATCGTATTTGCCTTCCCTGAGTTCCGGCCAGTAGTTACGGACCGGCATGGCATCCAGTTCCGCAGTGATCCCGATCTGGGCCAGCATGCTGACAACCGCCTGGCAAACGGCCTCATCATTCAGATAGCGGTCATTGGGGCATTTCAGCCCGAACGAAAACCCATCTGCATATCCGGCCTCGGTCAGCAGGGCCCTTGCGGCATCGACATCAAAGGCGGGACGGTCTGCATTCGCCTCGGAATAACCACTCATCGCCGGGCTGACCAGTTGCGAGGCCACTTCGGCATTCCCCCGCATGATAGTCGCAAGAATGGCATCCACATTGACCGCCTGTGCCACTGCCTTGCGGACGCGCGGGTCACGGAACGGGTTCGGTTTGCCCGCATCGTCGGTGTATTTAAGCACCTCGGCCTGATGATCGAACCCCAACATGATGACCCGTGCCTCGATCCCCTGAATGACGTCGACATCCCCGTTTTCCTTCAGGCGTGCCACGTCCTGGATCGGCACCGGGTTGATCATGTCCACATCGCCTGACAACAAGGCTGCAACCGCTGTCGCCGGGTTTTGGATCGGAGTGAACTCAGCACTTGTGATGTTGTGGTCGGCCTGATCCCACCAGCCGTCAAAGGGCTCAAGAACCGTGCGCAGGCCGGGCTCTCGTGCCGCAAGTTTGAAGGCGCCTGTGCCGTTGGCGTTCAGGGTGGCGTAATTCCCGACCTCTTTGTCGGGCACCGCTGCGTCATTGGCCTCGGCCCAGCCCTGATCCATGATCATCCAGTTGGCGATTGAGGATGGGAATAACGGGTTCGGCGCAGTCGTCATGAAATCGACCGTATAGTCGTCGACCACGATCACCTCGCTGATGGGCGCGAACCAGCTGCGGGTATCCGCCGCCTCGCCCGAGGCGCGCTGATAGCTGAACAGCACATCCTGCGCATCAAAGCTGCTGCCGTCATGGAAGGTCACACCCTCACGCAGGTTAAAGCGCCAACCTTCGCCGTCGCCAATCGTCTCCCAACTGACGGCCAGCGCGGGTTGAACGCTCATGTCCTTGTCGCGGCGCACAAGGCCTTCGTAGACATTGTTCAGAAAACCCAGAACCGGGGCAGAGTTGACCGCGTGCGGGTCCATCGTCTGCGGGTCCGTGGTCGAGGCCCATTTGAATTCGGCAGCCTGAACGCTGGTGGCGGCCAGCAAGGCCAAAGCAATGGCACTGTTCCTGAGGGTCATGGCGAAATCTCCCTTTTTTGCCCCGCGATGCGGTGTTGCGCTTAACAATAGCGCAAAAGGCAGGGCGCGAAACCGCGCCCTGCCAAATCACTGATCTGAATGGCTTAGTTCAGAGTGAAATATTTGACCTTAGGCTGATCTTCGGCATCCACTTCGATGCCCACACCGTCGGCCATACCCCAGTTCAGAACCTGGTGATGAATGGGGATGTAAAGCGCTTCGTCCTGCACCACCCGCCAGATGTCGGCGATGTCGGCATTCCGAGCGTCAAGATCGGTATTCGAGGCAAGCGACTTGATCTTCCCGTCCAGCGCATCGTCCTGATAACCGGTGCCGTTCCACGTGCCGATGTCATCTTCGCGTCCATGAACAAGGAAGTTGAAGATGTATTCCGAGTCATATGTCGGCACACCCCAACCCAGCATGTAGAAATCTGTCTTGCCATCGGTGATCAGCGGGAAATGCTGCGCCTTGGGCTTGGCGTCCAGATTCACGGTCACGCCGATCTGGCCCAGCATCCCAACAGCCGCCTGACAGATAGCTTCATCGTTGATGTACCGATCATTCGGGCAGTCCAGCCGAAGCGAGAAGCCATCGCCATAACCTGCCTCTGCCATCAGTTCCTTGGCCTTGGCCAGATCGGTGGACGATTCGCCGTCCATGTCAGAGGTCCAGCCATTCACGAAGGGCGGTGCGATCATGCCTGCAGGCTGCGACTGGCCGCGCATCACGACCTGCTTGATCGCATCACGGTTAATCGCCATCGACATCGCTTGACGCACCCGCACATCGGCCAGAGGGTTCTTGCCGTCCACGTTATCCGCCTCGATGTCGTCGGCACCCTGGTTCATACCAAAGAAGATCACCCGGTTCTGCGGGGCTTGCTTGACCATCAGACCGTCGACACCATTGACGCGTTCAATGTCCTGCACCGGCATATCCTGGAGGAAGTTCACCTCACCCGACAGCATCGCCGCAACGCGAGTCGCAGCGTTCTGGATCGGGGTATAGATGATCTCGGTCACTTCCATCGGGAACTGGTCGATGCCCCAATAGTTGTCGTTGCGCACCATCACCGTCTTGATGTCAGGCTCGCGGCTTTGAAGAACATAGGGGCCCGTACCGTTGGCATTGGTGGTGGCATAGGTGATTTCGCCACCTTCGAAATCCTGAACATTGACCGTGTCATTCGCCTCGGCCCAGCCCTTGTCCAGAATGAACAGGTTTGTCAGGTTCGACGGCAGGATCGGGTTCGGACCATCTGTGACAATCTCGACGGTGAAATCGTCAACTGCACGCACTTCGACGATCGAGCCGATCAGCTCTTTCATGTCGGAATTAGGTTGCTTGGCACGGGTAAAGCTGAAAACCACATCTTCGGCGTTGAAGTCCGCACCGTCATGGAATTTCACGCCTTCGCGCAGCTTGAAGACCCAAACATTCGGGTCATCGGCCTTGGGGCCCCACTCGGTCGCCAGCGCGGGCTCGAATGCACCGGTCACGTCGCGGATGATCAGAGGCTCGTAAATCTGGTGTCGCACGGTGTGCGTCGGACCTTCATTCTGCGAATGCGGATCCAGCGTCAGCGCATCACCGGCCCGCGCCCAGCGCAGCGTTTCCGCCGAAGCGCCCGCCGCCATCAGCGCCGTCGCACTTGCAGCGATCATCAGGTTTCTTAGAATCATTTGTAACTCCCCTTTTTGTTAACATCGCCCTTTGGACGACAGACCATTTTTACGGCCTTGGTGGTCCTGATCATCCAGATCATCGTTACAGTTGCAACACCTGATTGAGCATAAAAACGGCAGTTTGGCGGATGCCCCGACGCAAATCTGCCGTGCGCGCATGAACTTACGTAACGGAAAGCTTACGCCAAGCTGTGGCCGCTGACTGTCTTACAAGTACGGATTTCCGCAGTTTGCAAAACATGCCTTCCGGTTGATCATTCCGGGAATGAAGCCAAGTTTCGAGCCACTTGCGGTCAATAAACTGGTCCTTGGACCTTGCCCGAATCCGCTGACCACGGCGCATCGCCATGCTGCAGGTACCCATCGGCCTGATCCGGGGCAACTAGGACACCTTTGCGCTGGTACAGCAGGCCTTGGACTTGCACATTCTTCGACCCGATGCCCAAATGGACACCTTGGCAGGGGTCAGGCACATACCCCGGATTGAGGCCCGCAGAAATTTCAAACTGCGCTTAAAATCATTCTTGATCAGATGTCCCAGTTAACTTCGGGAGAAATCGAAAGATGAAAACATTTACCAGAAGGGCGGCCTTGTTTGCCGGCGGAGGGTTGGCAGGATGGGCCGCGTCACGGTGGCTGGGACCGGACCTTCCTGTCTATGAAGGCACAAGAAGGACATTTGCTGAAACCGGCGACAAAGTGATGAATGACGCCAGCGGACTGTCACCGACACCGATCCACAAACATCTGGTGCTCGGCGATGACCCCGGAGACACGCTGATCGCCGCCATCCGGCAAGAGCTTTCGGAGGCCAGATCAGAAGGGCGCCCGGTCAACATTGGGGCCGCGCGGCATTCCATGGGTGGGCAAGCCATTCCCCGCAACGGCACAGCGATTACATTTGACAATGGATCGGTTCAGATCGACGGTTCAGCCGGGACCTATCTGGCCCATGCCGGAGCCCGCTGGTCACAGGTCATCTCGGCGCTTGATCCCGCAGGCTGGTCCCCCAAAGTCATGCAGTCAAATAATGATTTCGGTGTCGCCGCCACTTATTCGGTCAATGCACATGGCTGGCCGGTTCCCTTTGGCCCGATGGGGGCGACGGTCCGGTCGTTGCGCATGATCCTGCCCTCGGGTGAGTTGTTGACCTGTTCGCCCACCGAGAACACCGAGCTGTTCAATCTGGCGATGGGCGGGTACGGGTTGATCGGCGTGATCGTGGACCTTGAGGTCGAGATGGTTCCAAATTCACGCCTGACGCCGGGTTTCGACATTCTGGAAGCAGGAGCGTTTGCCTCGGCCTTTCGTGCGGCGATTGACGACCCGGCGGTCACAATGGCCTATGGCCGCCTGAATGTTGAACGCGATACGTTTTTCGAGAAAGCGCTATTAGTGACATATCGCGAAGGCTCGGACCAGTCGGACCTGCCACCAGCGTCCGGGTCGGGGTGGATGTCGCATGCGGCCAGCCGTCTGTACCGGGCTCAACTGGGCAGCGAGCCCTTCAAATCCTTCCGTTGGTGGAATGAAACACGGCTGGGCCCAGCGCTGGGTTCGCGTGAGGCGACGCGGAACACTTTGATCAACGAACCGGTTGTGACTCTGGACGACCGCAACCCGGACCGGACCGACATCCTGCACGAGTATTTCGTAGGGTTCGATGCGTTCGACGATTTCTTATCAGTGTGTCGCGCGGTAATTCCGGCCTCGTATCAAGAGTTTCTGAACGTAACGCTGCGCTATGTCGCACAGGACGATCAGGCGGTTCTGTCTTATGCAAGCCAGCCCCGGATCGCCGCTGTCATGTCGTTCAGCCAGGAGCTGACCGAACGCGGCGAAGCCGACATGGCGCGGATGACCCGGGCGCTGATCGACGGGATCGTGGCGATTGGCGGAACCTATTACCTGCCGTACAGGCCACATGCGACACTGGATCAACTGACTGCAGCCTACCCCAATGCGGAAGGGTTTGCGCAGGCAAAACGAGAGCTTGATCCGCAACTGGTTCTGCGGAACAACCTTTGGGACAGCTATCTGGGGCGTCTATGAGCAACCTTCAAAAACTCTGTCTGGTTTACTTTGTCGCGCTGATGATTGCGGCATCGCTGAACTATGTTCCTGGCCTGACGGATCAGGATGGTCTGGCCTTTGGCATTTTCGCACTGGATATCTATGACGATGCGCTGCACGTGGCCTCAGCCCTTTGGGCGCTGATCGCCGGGCTGTTGTCACACCGCGCGGCTCGCAGCTTTCTGATCCTGTTCGGGCTGGCTTATCTGGGGGACGGCGTGTTCGGGTTTTTCACCGGTTATGGCTATCTTGATCTGGGTATCTTTACAAACCCATCGGCCGGGCCGGAATTGTCCCTGCCCCGCCTGTTTGCCAACCTGCCGCATCTGGCGCTTGGCGGCGTTGCCGCTTGGGCCGGGCTGCGGGACCGGAGACACACCGCATGAGGTTCCTGCTGCGGTGGACCAAACGGCTGATTCTGGTGTTGATCCTTGCCGGGATCGCGCTGGCTGCTCCGATCCTCTATGTGGAAACAAGCTGCCGTGGTACGGGTCAGCCCCCGGCTTATACCGCCCTGATCGACCCGGCACATCACCGGGCCGAAACCCGCACGCTGATGACCTATCCCGAATGGCACATTGTCCACGCCTACGAGGATTACGCCGAGGTTCTGCGCACTCAGGACCCCCATGATTACGGGTTCTGGAGCAGTATCACCGGGTTTTGGGGGTCGCTCTGCGATCTGAACCGGAACGCCTCGGTCTTGGGAGAGGTGGATAGGGCCACCAAACAGATGGTCTATGTGATCGGGGCCAGCTTTTCCGCTGAACTGGCGCTGAAGGCCGCCTATGAAGAAACCCTCGGTCGGCTGGCCACTGTCTTGCGGGGCTCGCAACGGGCGCCGCTGGATGATGTGTCGGCACAGCAGGCCGCCGCCTATGCCGCGTTCCTACAACAGGTTCCGTGGTATAAATGGCCCTTCGCCGACGACGCCCAGAGCCTGGTCGAACAAAACAGCGGCAGCCTGCGCGACAGCGAGAGAGCGATTGCGCTGGGTCTGGAATACAGTGCCAAACAGGCCTATGCGGGCGTGATCGAACAGGCGGTTGCGCAGGTCGGCGCTGATGAGTTGACGCTGCGGATGATCATCACCGGTGCCAGTGCAGACAGCCTGTCTGCCTATCCCGGCGTGAAGTTTATCTCTGAAGGCCCGAACGGGTTTGAGGTCGAAACGCCACGCTATCGCACCCTGACCAACCTACTGGCGGAAATGGCCAGCGCGGGGGTCGAGATTGTCGAGATCGCTGGCAATGACGACATTCTGTTCACCGCCTTGTCGGACCAACCAACTGCGCCGGATGCAATCTTCAGCGCCCAACGACAAGGGTTCGGGGACTATCGTCATCTGATACTGGTCAAGGTTCCGGACCTCTCTCAGCGTCTGCGCCAGATCCAAGCGGACGACCTGACGCTTGAGCATATCCATGACTATTAGATCGCTCCTGACAGCCATCCCGCTTATGGTGCTTGGCTGGCTGTCGGTTCTTGTCGTCGTCGCATTGATAACGGATGAGGCCCCGGCCTATGTCGTGGTCTTTCCTTCACAGGGGTTAATGCAGAACCTGGCCGATGATGCAGCGGTCATCGGGACATCCGGGATCAGCGTGACGGTCACATCTGAGAGCAGCGGGTTTGCCCAATCGCTTTACCGGCAAGGGGCGCGGCTGGTCCTGCCAGCGGGGCTGCCCGGATGCCTTCCGCTTCCGGCGCAGTAACGGATATCTGCGCGGGTCAGAGCCTCTGAAAGCTCAGATCAAACCGCGCGCCACATGGGGCGGGCAGGTTTTCGATTTCACCGCGATGCGCAGACAGGATGTTACGGACAATAGCCAGACCCATACCGGTCCCGCCGCTTTCCCGGCGGGTGGTAAAGAATGGATCGAACACGCGGTCGACGTTACCGGGCGAAATCCCCGCCCCATTGTCGGACACGGTCAGAATAACCGTGTTTCCAGCCTCTGAGGCGCGCAGATCAACCGCGCTGGCCCCGTGATCTTTGGCATTTTGCAGAATATGGCCCAAAACGATCCGCAACCCCTCGGCCGAGATCGGGAATGCGACCTCATCCGCCCCGGACAGGTTTAGTTCAAGCGGAGGCGTCCCTGGCAACGCATCGCGCAGGGTGCTTGCCCCGACATATCGGGCCTCGCGCGCACGGGCGGCATCCCGAAGCGCGGCAAGCTGGGTTTCGATCTGCTGACGCGCCCCGTCGATCTGCGCGATTAGGGCTTTGGAGTCATCGCTGCCATCCGGGGTGTCCTGTAGCATCTCAACCGCCGCGCGGATTGCGGTTACCGGCGATTTCAACTCATGCGTGACGTGATCGGTATAAGACCGGATGGTCGCCTCACGGTCACGCAGCGCCTCGGCCATGGTGACAACCTGAGTTGCGGTCTGGTGAAGCTCTTTGGTGCCGAAATGCCGAATTGGCACGGCGCGGGCTCCGGCCTCTTGCGCCCCGGCATAGGCCTGCAAGGCTTTGATTGGACGCAGCAGCAACCGTACCAGCAACCAGCCCAGCCCAGATGTTGCAAGAAAGATCACTCCGCCCAGAACCAGGGCAGAGTTCCGAAAGCCGAATTCAGGACCCAAATAACGCAGGGCCACCAGCCCCGCGAATGACAGACCCAATGTCCCGACCAGCGCACCGCCCAGCACAAATGCCAATGAAGGTCGCCAGCGCCGGGTCACCCCAGCCTCCTCATCCGGATACCCTGACCATGTACGGTTTCCACCGAGTCCGACAAACCAACCTGCGCAAATTTGTTCCGCAGGTTCCGCAGGTGGCTGTCCAAGGTCCTGTCCGAGACCTGGCTGCGCGCGCCCCAAATCTCGGCAATCAGGGCCGTGCGGGGAACAAGACGGCCCGGTGTTTCCATCAACATCACCATGATCTGAAACTCAGTACCGGTCAGGGCAATTTCCGTGTCGTGACAAGCACAGAGTCTTGCGGTCCGGTCCAAGGTCAAGGGGCCGTGCCGCAGATTTCCCGGCGCCGCCACAATGCGATTGGTGCGCCTTAGGATCACCTTGACCCGCGTCACCAGTTCGCGCGGGCTGAAAGGCTTGGTCACATAGTCATCGGCCCCAAGCTCCAGCCCCAGAATCCGGTCGACCTCATCATCGCGGGCAGTCAGGAACAGGATCGGGACGTCCGAACGGGTTCGAATTTTCTGACATACGGCAAAGCCATCCAATTCGGGCAGGCCAACATCCAGAACGATCAGGTCCGGTTCGTCGCGAAACGTGCTGATTACGGCTTCTTGACCGTTGGCGGCGGTCGAGACGCTGTAGCCAGCGCGTTCCAGCCCCAGACGCACAACTTCACGCAACCGCGGATCATCATCGACAACTAAGATATTCATATACCCGGACCGATACTGCTCAGATCGGCACCATAGCGGGACAGGCGCCACTTTCGAAAGCCCCATTCCTGCCAGCTGTTGATCGGGTCGGCTTCAAAATAGCACAACGAATTCGGATACCCGTAGCTGATATGCATCCCGGTCATGGGCCCCAACGAACACAGATAGGCATAGTCCGGCTCGGACAGTTTCAGGTTTCGGGTCGCGATCACATGGGCAAAATTCACAAAACTGGCGCAATAGAGGACCAGAACGCTCAGAATGCCGGTTCGCGCGATCAACCAACTATTGGATTTCCTGAACGCTACTTGCCACCCAACCAGCGCCAGACCTGCCGCAACAAGACCCATCCAGATCTGCGCATAGATACGCAGGTAGGTCAGGCCATAGGTGCCGACATATAAATCCAGGCGCATCAATGCCGCACCGCACAGAGCCACATTTTGTGCCAGCCACAACACCATCAGCGGTTTCAGCACCCGATTTTCATCCAGAAACGGCCGCGCTACCAGGGCGAATGCACCGGCCAGCAGCGCCGTTACCAGCAACGGATATGCGCCGCGATGGGCATAGGATGCATAGCTCATCCCCTCGGGCAATGAGGCCCCGCCCAGCAGAATCGAAAGGTCCAGCACAGTCTGAACACCAATCAGTGCATTGAACACCCAGAGCGCCCGCAGGACCGAACCACCGTTGAGGCCGGGGATCGTCTGAGGGCCTGCGAATGGTCGCGGGGTCAGTCCGCGAAGCGGGTGGTTATCGACAAAAGGCCAGATGATCAGCGCAATCCCTCCCCAGAACAGGGCGCGCTGCAGCAGGTGGCCAAAGGCGATATCCGGGGTGACAAGGGATTGGAATACCGGGTTCGCCTCGGCCAACAGGGTAACAAAAACCATCGTCCCGCCAATCGGCAGACCCCAGTTGCGCAGGAACTGCCGAACCCGCGTCCAGCCGCCTCCGGCATCGCTGACAATCGTGGTTTTCAGGCCGGGTATCGCGCGGACCGGGCCAAGCCAGTTCTTTGGAAGATCAGTCAGAAACCCCAGCGCCAGCAAAAGCAGTTCCAGAACCTGGCCTTTCGGGTGCCTGACCCAGACAATCGCAACGACGAGCCCGGACAAAAGAAACGCGACCGATAATGGTTGAACGAAATCCACGACCGGCAAAACACTCAGCACCAAAACCGTTGCGGGCATTAGCACCCCTTTGCCAGACCGATCCGCGGGCAGGCCGCACAAAAAGACCGCCACAGTAAAGACCGCCAGAGACACACCCGCCTGATGTCCCCAGAACAGGTAATCCGCCAGCGCGACCAGCAAGATAGACCCGATCAAGCGCCACGCGCGACCATCGGTGGCAAACGCCGGGGTTGAACCCGGCGGGCCCTTGGTACCTGAAATCACTGTCTCTTCCGACAGCCACCAAGCGTCCAGCGCCACAGAATTCGGAACTCCAGAAATTATAAGTTGCTGCGCCATTTCTTCCCTCTTGTGTTTTAAGGGACTGGTTTGACCCAAAGGTCGGGAAGCTCGGGTGCAGAAGATCTGCAGAAACTGTGCAGATCGGTGAAATGAGTGTCGGATTTGCAAAGCCTCGCGCGTCCTAGCAGGATGAAACCAACATCGCGGAGGTAAAAATGATCTATGCAATCTCGATCTATGGTCAGGCGGGTGTGTTCGAAGCGTTGCCACAGGACCGTCAGGACGATGTCATGGCTGGACATACGGTGCTACAGAATGCCCTCAGGCAGCGCGGGGATTTCCTGTCCGTCAAACTGATGCCCCCGACTACGGCTGTCACAGTCGAACCCGCGGCTGCCGAGACTCTGCAACCTATGATCGTCGACGGCCCGTTCGCTGAGACGAAAGAAAGTTTTCTGGGCTTATATCTGGCCGAGTTCAACGATCTGGATGAGGCGCTTGAACATGCGCGAATGATCTCGTCACCTGTTGCCCGGCTTGAGGTCCGCCCCGCCGCCTGGGCAGGCGGGTCGATGACCTTGGATTGACCGCGTGTCGGATTGGCTAGAGGCCACGTTCTTGCAGCAACGCCCGCAGGCCATCGCGGCCCTGACGCGATATTTCCGGGACATCGACCTTGCCGAAGATGCATTTGCCGAAGCCTGTCTAAAGGCCTTGACCGTATGGCGCAAACAAGGCGCGCCGCGCGATCCGCTAGCTTGGCTTTTGACCACCGCCCGTAATGCCGGGCTGGATGGTTTGCGCAAATCCCAGCGCCGCAGCGCAATCCTGACCCGCCACAGGGAAGAATTTCATTCCATGGCTGATGACGCACCAGATCCGGACGAGCTGCGCGACGATGTTCTGCGCCTGCTGTTCATCTGTTGTCACCCGGACCTAAGCCGGCAAGACCAGATTGCGCTGGCCCTAAAAATTGTTGCCGGGTTGCGTGTGGAAGAAATCGCCCGTGGTTTCCTTGTCAGTACAAAGGCAATGGAACAGCGAATTACCCGCGCCAAGAAAAGGATCGCAGGAAGTTCTGTCGCTTTTGAAACACCCACGCCACAGGAGCGGGCTGCGCGTTTGGGCGAAGTGTCTTTGATGATCTACCTGATGTTCAACGAAGGCTGGTCAACCTCGGGTGGCCCGGTGCAAATCCGGCTCAAACTATGCGATGAGGCGATACGTCTGGCCCAGCTGCTGGTTGCCTTGTTCCCGACGATGGCCGAGCAGATTTCACTGCTGGCCCTGTTGCTTCTGCAACATGCCCGTCGTGAAGCACGGCTAGACGATCAAGGTGATCTTGTAGCCCTGGAAGATCAGGACAGGGCCCTTTGGGACAAGGCCAACATCGCCGAAGCGACAGCCCTGATGCAAAAGGCCGAACGGCTGAACCAAGTTGGTGTTTACGGTATTCAGGCCGCAATCGCCGCCGTTCATGCGCATGCCCAATCGACAAAAGATACCGACTGGTCTCTGATCGAGGCGCATTATGCCGCGCTCTATCGCCTCCAGCCCTCACCTGTCATCCGCCTGAACCAGATCGCCGCCGGGTCCAGGGTTCATGGCCCACGCCGCACGCTTGTTGCGTTGGATACCGTGGCGAATGATCTGGCGTCTTATCGCTGGTTCCATGCCTTGCGCGCGGCAATGTTGCGAGAGATCGGCGATCTTCCCGCCGCGATCCAGTCCCTTAACCGCGTATTGAACCTTGGTCCGACGGGACCGGAACGTGTGGCGGTCCTGAAAGAAATCGCCGCCTGTGAAAAAGATTTGAACCAGTTGTAGGAAAGGCCGATCCTCACGCGTCCTTTGTTCAGTCCCGCATGCAGCGGGCAATCAAAGGGAGATAGAGATGAGCATTCTGGACATGACCACCGTTGGAAACTCTGGCTGGATCGGGCATTCCGGGCCAGACCAGACCAAGGCCAAGCAATTCTACAAAAATGTGCTGGGCTGGAACATTAACGAGATGCCGATGCAGGACGGGTCAAGCTATGCCGCCGCGGTGGTTGGTGAAACGCCAATCGGAGGGTTCTCGCCCATGCCCGAGACGGATGGCAACTGGACGATCTATTTTACGGTTGCTGATGTCGATAACAGCCTAGCAGCCGCAGTTGCACAGGGAGCCTCAGTCTTGCAACCCGCCATAGATATGCCCGGGGTCGGCCGGATGGCCACTCTGAACGACCCACAAGGCGCTCGGTTTGCGTTGATTACTTATGAAAGCATGGCGTCTTAATCTTGGGCAGACAGGAGAATTCCCATGGAACACACACCGCAAATCGCTCTGCTTGTGACAGCAATCTTTGTGCTTATGAGTATTCCGATGGGAATTCTTGTAGGCATCAGACGATCCCAGACCGGAATTTTACTGCTGCACGGGGATGACGACGAACTGCTGCGGCGGATTCGGGCACATGGGAACTTTACTGAATATGTTCCTCTGGCGCTGCTGGCTTTGGCGGGGGCGGAAATTGCCGGTGCCTCAGACTGGCTGGTCGGCGGATGCGGTCTTGTGCTGTTGGTGGCCCGCGCCGTACACTATGTCAGCCTGCGTTCCACCCCCGACGGCAAAGGTCGGGTGATCGGTGCCGCACTGACAACATTGGTGATGCTCGTCTTGTCCCTGTCAATTCTTTGGCAGTTGGCGGGATCAGTCTGATGCCAAATGATGAACACCTGAATCAACGTATGCGCCTCGCCCTCGAGGCGCATATTGGAATTTCCGAAATGCGGATGATGGGTGGCACCTGCTTTTTTCTGAACGGCAATATGTTGTGCGGCGCGCGCCGCGACAAAGACGGGTTTGGACGGTTCATGTTCCGTGTCGGCAAGGCCAAAGAGACCGAGGCGCTTTCTAATCCGTTTGCAAACCCGATTGTCCACGGAAAGCGAAAACTCGGTGGGTTTGTCGTTGTAGACGAGGTCAACTGCGA
Organism: Ruegeria sp. CDSC025; assembly: GCF_059610805.1. NCBI lineage: Bacteria > Pseudomonadati > Pseudomonadota > Alphaproteobacteria > Rhodobacterales > Roseobacteraceae > Ruegeria > Ruegeria sp. CDSC025. The sequence goes on from NZ_JBXWOJ010000007.1 coordinate 193,070, forward strand.
TCCGGCTGCGCTAGGTGACTGGCTGAGCCTGTGCCTGGCGCACGCCGCCAGCCTGCCGCCGAAAAGTTGAATATCAGGAGAAGATGATGGATCAGTTCCGCTGCTTTTCGCCCGAAGCCCTTCAGTTTCTTTCTGATCTGCGGGCCAATAACCGGCGCGAGTGGTTTCACGCCAACAAACAGATCTATGAGGCCGCGATCAAGCAGCCCGCAGAACAATTTGCGGCTCAGATGTCACAGGCGCTGGCCGAAATGACGCACATGCCCCATTCGGCCAAGATCTACCGTATTCATCGAGACGTGCGGTTCTCAAACGACAAGTCACCCTATAATCCTCATCTGCGCATGTCTTTCATACCCGGGGATTGCGGAGACCAGCCCCCGCTTTGGCATTTCGGGCTGTCCCCGGATTGCCTGTCCCTTGGGTGCGGCGTCTTCCAATATGAAAAAGCAGCCCTAGAGAGGTATCGGACTGGCGTAGCAGGACCAGCGGGCAATGATCTCATGGCAATCATCAATGATCTTACGGCCAGGAATGTCAGGATCAGCGAGCCCGAGTTGAAGCGCGGACCGTCAGGCTATGCGAGTGATCACCCCCATCTGGACCTTCTGCGCCGCAAGGGGCTTACCGTTTGGACGGATCTTACCGCCCAACCCACCGTAACCCAGGCAGGTCTTAGGGAAGAATGTCTAAATCAATTTCAGCTCTTCCACCCGGTGTTTCGGGCCTTGCAGTCCCTTGGCACCTAGCCGACCTAACACAGGATCATGGTATCCCTTCGCCTTCTTCAACGCCAAGGGTCTCACGTTGAGCGGGTCAGGCAGCGAGGGTGCGTAACCAACATTGCTGCCCGTTTCCTACGGGTTGGCATTATCTATTACGGGTCCGTCACAGTGTTTTTCTCGTACTGCTTGCTTCCACGGTGCTTTCAGTTGTGATGGCGCAACGCAAAAGCCCGCTCTGGCACGGTGTGTAATATATTGATATT
>NZ_JBXWOJ010000008.1:0-189225 GCF_059610805.1 Ruegeria sp. CDSC025
GTCTTGCCGTGGTCAACGTGGCCAATCGTGCCGATGTTGACGTGCGGCTTATTACGCTCAAACTTTTCCTTTGCCATGATGGCCTCCTTTATCGGTAATGAAGGGAGCCCGCTAATCGAGCTCCCTCAAATTTTCGCTTATGCGTATTTCGCCTGGATCTCGTCCGAGATGTTCTGCGGAACCGGATCGTAGTGGTCGAACTGCATGGTGAACTGGGCACGGCCAGACGACATCGAACGCAAGGTGTTGATGTAGCCGAACATGTTGGCCAGCGGCACAAACGCGTCAATCGCGATGGCGTTGCCACGGTTTTCCTGCCCGGAAACCTGTCCCCGACGCGATGTCAGGTCACCAATGATGCCACCGGTATATTCTTCCGGTGTGATCACTTCGACCTTCATGATCGGTTCAAGCAGTTTCGCACCCGCTTTGCGCATGCCTTCGCGCATACCCATACGAGCGGCGATTTCAAAGGCCAGAACCGAAGAGTCCACATCGTGGAATTTACCTTCGATCAGGGCAACCTTGAAGTCGATCACAGGGAAGCCAGCCAGCGGGCCGCTATCCATGACGGATCTGATGCCTTTTTCAACGCCCGGGATGTATTCCTTGGGCACCGAACCACCAACAACACGAGATTCGAACGAATAACCTTCGCCCGGCTCTGTTGGGGTGATGATCATCTTCACCTCGGCGAACTGACCCGAACCACCCGACTGTTTCTTGTGGGTGTAAACGATCTCGGCTTCGTGACCGATGGTTTCGCGATAGGCCACCTGCGGCGCACCAATATTCGCTTCAACCTTGAATTCACGCTTGAGACGGTCAATCAGGATGTCCAGGTGAAGTTCGCCCATGCCCTTCATGATGGTCTGACCCGATTCCAGATCAGTTTCCACACGGAAAGACGGGTCTTCGGCGGCCAAACGGCCCAGACCCTGGCTCATTTTTTCCTGGTCAGCCTTGGTTTTCGGCTCAACCGCGATCTCGATCACCGGATCGGGGAAGGTCATGGTTTCCAGAACTACCGGATCGCCGGTCGAACACAGAGTGTCGCCCGTGGTGGTGTCTTTCAGACCTGCCAGCGCAATGATGTCGCCCGCGAACGCTTCGGTGATTTCCTCACGTTCGTTCGAGTGCATCATCATCATCCGGCCGATACGCTCTTTCTTACCCTTGGTCGAGTTCAGAAGCGTGTCGCCCTTGGACAGAGTGCCCGAGTAGATGCGGGTAAAGGTCAGCGAGCCAACAAAGGGGTCGTTCATGATTTTGAACGCCAGACCCGAGAACGCCATATCATCATCCGCACGGCGGGCGATGTTACGGGTTTCTTCTTCGTCACCGGGTTTGAAGCCCATGTAATCGACAACGTCCAGCGGGCTGGGCAGATAGTCGATCACAGCGTTCAGCAGCGGCTGAACACCTTTGTTTTTGAACGCCGAACCACCCAGAACCGGAACAAACGCGATTTCCAGAGTACCTTTGCGCAGCAGGGCGCGCAGGGTTGGAACGTCGGGCTCATTGCCTTCCAGGTATTCCATCATCGCGTCGTCGTCCATTTCGACGGCCGCTTCGACCATTTTACCGCGCCATTCGTCAGCCATGTCCTTCAGGCTGTCGCGGATCGGTGCTTTGACCCAGCTTGCGCCTAGGTCTTCGCCCTGCCACAGCCATTCTTCCATGGTGACCAGGTCGATCAGGCCTTCCAATTCGGTCTCTGCGCCGATCGGAATACCAACCGGAACAGCGCGTGCGCCGGTACGGTCTTCGATCATTGCAACGCAGTTGAAGAAGTCCGCGCCGATCTTGTCCATCTTGTTGACGAACACCATCCGTGGAACCTTATAGCGGTCAGCCTGACGCCACACGGTTTCGGTCTGAGGTTCAACACCGGCGTTTGCGTCAAGAACGCAGACGGCACCGTCGAGAACCGCCAGCGAACGCTCAACTTCAATGGTGAAGTCAACGTGGCCGGGGGTGTCGATGATGTTCAGGCGGTGCTTGGGCGAGTCAGCAGTTTCACCGTCTTCAGTGCGTTCCCAGAAAGTGGTGGTCGCAGCCGAAGTGATAGTGATTCCGCGTTCCTGCTCCTGCTCCATCCAGTCCATGGTGGCTGCACCGTCGTGCACCTCACCGATGTTGTGGGATTTGCCGGTGTAGTACAGGATGCGTTCCGAGCAGGTCGTTTTACCTGCATCGATATGCGCCATGATACCGAAGTTACGGTAATGGTTGAGTGTATATTCGCGTGCCATTTCAATAAGCCTCTGGAATTACCAACGGTAGTGGCTGAAGGCTTTGTTCGCCTCGGCCATCTTGTGGGTGTCTTCACGCTTCTTCACAGCGGTACCGCGGGACTGTACAGCGTCCAGCAGCTCACCGGCGAGGCGTTCTTCCATGGTGTTTTCGTTGCGGCCACGCGCAGCAGTGATCAGCCAGCGGATGGCCAGTGCTTCGCGGCGCTCGGGGCGCACTTCGACCGGAACCTGATAAGTTGCACCACCAACCCGGCGCGAGCGAACCTCGACCGACGGCTTGATGTTGTCGAGTGCTTCGTGGAACACTTCGACAGGGGCGCGCTTGATCTTGCCTTCAACGCGGTCAAAGGCGTTGTAAACGATGCGCTCTGCAACCGACTTTTTACCGTCGATCATCAGGTTGTTCATGAATTTAGTCAGTACCTTGTCGCCAAATTTGGCGTCAGGCAGGACTTCGCGTTTTTCGGCGGCGTGACGACGTGACATATCAGCCTCTCCTTCTTATTTGGGACGCTTCGCGCCGTATTTCGAACGACGTTGCTTACGGTCTTTGACGCCTTGGGTATCCAAAACACCACGCAGAATGTGGTAACGGACACCGGGAAGGTCTTTTACACGGCCGCCACGGATCAGAACAACCGAGTGTTCCTGCAGGTTGTGGCTTTCACCGGGGATGTACGAGATGACCTCGAACCCGTTTGTCAGGCGCACTTTGGCAACCTTACGCATCGCCGAGTTCGGCTTTTTCGGTGTGGTTGTGTAAACACGTGTGCAGACGCCGCGTTTCTGCGGGCACTGCTCCAGGTGCATGGACTTCGAGCGTTTTACTTTCGGCTGCCGCGGCTTGCGGATCAGCTGTTGGATCGTTGGCATTCCGGTTATATCCCCGTTTTGCAACACACATGACATGCACGCGTGATGCGTGCGGTTAAATTCGCTGCACTCGTGCGTCCACAAGCGCAAAACCCGCGAGCGTTCCCATTCCGAGGTGAACGTCGCGGTTTGTTATCAGAGGGCGCGAACGATAAAAGAGTTCGGGCCTTGACCAGTTCATTACTGAAATCGGTTTTGGGGCGGCCCCCGGTACCGAGATGTGGCGCGTAATAGGGGGAGTCGGACCCAGTGTCAACAGTACAGCTGATCCGTTCCACATCAGGCCGTTTCGCGCTGGAACCAAAGCTCATCCAGTCTTACCGCCCGTTGCAGGAACAGGTCCGTGCAGGCATAGTCAGCCCATTGGTCTGGACCACGGATGAATCATGCAAATACTTGGCCTGTGTCGTTTTTCCTATCCCGCCCATGGCGGCTTTCAGATCGAACACGAAACGATCGAGGACCGGCGCTCCTATCTGTATCAATCTGACCGGCTGGAAGAGCGGTTTCGCCTGTTTGAAACTACTAGCCTGCCCTGCATAAAAGAGCAAACCGACGAGGATTTTCAGTTTCTCATCGTGATCGGTACATGCCTGCCAAACCCGGCACGCGAACGTCTTTACGACTTAACAGCGGGCATGCCTCAGGTACAGATAATCGCACGCGAACCAAAGCGTCATCGCAGGGTCATGAAAGAAATCCTGAATTCAGCACGCACCAAACCGGACGCCCCCTGCATCCAGTTCCGCCACGATGATGACGATGCGGTTTCGGTCGATTTCGTTGAGCGCTTGCGCATCGCCGCAGATGAGGGTCAGGGCTTAATGCGGAACCACAGAACCGTTGCGATAGACTACAATCAGGGGTTCCTGGCCCGTTTCGGTGCTGATGGCATCAGGGCGGCACAGGTGTATCAACCTTTGCTGGGGGTCGGCTTTGCGATGTACTCCGACGGGGGGAGTGACTTGACGATCATGAATTTCGCGCATCACCGGATCGGAAATTTCATGCCCGTTATCAGCTATCCGGACGCACCTATGTGGGTCCGCACGCTTAACCAGTTCAACGATTCTCCGCATGCGCGAAACAGCAAGACCGAGCTGTCCCCCCTAACCTCTGAACAGGAAGGCGAATTCATCGCACGGTTCGCCATCGACCAGGACGCCGTTCGCCGCATTCATTCGGCAGATTGACGCGTCCTTTCACGGAACAGCATGAACATTCCTGCCCCAACCACTAAGGCCGCGCCCGCCATCGTAATCCTGTCGGGCCAGTCCCCAAATACGGCCCAGCCCAAACCCAACGCCCAGATCAGACTGGAATAACGAAACGGCGCGATAAAGCCGATCTCACCAGCGCGCATGACAATGACGCTGAACAAATATCCCGTCAGAACAAAGACTGCAGCACACGCTACCATCGAACCGGCGGCTGCCGGAACTGGAACCCAGCCCGAGACAGAGGTGACAAGAACCGCCGTCAATGTAATCGTCGCGGTTGTTGCCAGCGTTACTGCAAGTGATGGCACATGCACCGACATGCGTCGCGTAATCAAATCCCGGGCAGTTACCGAAGCAACTGCGATCAAAGCATATATCGCGTAGATGCTGAAACCATCCGTGCCCGGGCGAACGATCAGCAACATACCGGCGAACCCGAAAACGATGGCAAGAATCCGACGCCAACCGATATACTCTTGAAAAAACAACGCGGCTCCAAGTGTTACGGTTAATGGCAAGGCCAGCAGAATGGCCGTCACGTTTGCCAACGGCATATGCAGCAGCGCGACCAAAAAGAAAATTGTCGCCAACAATTCGGCGAGACAACGTGCCGCGACCAACCACTTGTCATGCCGCGGAAAGTTCAGATGCAACGCCCCATAGTACCGTGCCAGAAGATACACCAGAATGGTCGCCAAAACCCCGCGGATGGCAACCATCTGAAACAGCGGTATCTGGGCTCCGGCGGCCTTGATCAAAGTGTCATTGATGGTGAAGGCAGCCATGCTGCCCATCATCAGCAAAGCACCCCTGAAATTCGGCGTCACTCTTTTTGAACTCCGCATTTGGCCACGAAGTGCATTTGGCGGCGTTCAAGAAAGAGATGTCAATATGGCTCCGCTCGCCAATGCTCTGCTAGCATGACATTTCCAATGGCGCTTCATGCAGAGCCACACCCGAGCCTGAAATGAAAAGGCCCCGCGAAATCGCGGGGCCTGATCTTTGGAATGTAGGATCGCTTATTCGCGGCTTTCCGGTGTTTCCACCAGAACATCCAGCTCATCCCCGACCATATCGTCATCCATCATCGGCGCAGCCAGAGCAGCGGCGGCTTCGGCCTCTTCCCGGCGGGCTTCGATGACAACGTTGTCACGCGACTGCGCGACGCGCTGTACGCTTTGCGTTGCGCCACCGGTACCGGCTGGGATTAGACGACCGACGATGACGTTCTCTTTCAGGCCAACCAGTTTGTCTTTCTTACCCTGAACCGAAGCTTCGGTCAGAACGCGTGTGGTTTCCTGGAACGACGCCGCCGAGATGAACGAACGCGTCTGCAGCGAGGCTTTGGTGATCCCCAAGAGGATCGGCTCGCCCTGAGCCGGACGTCCACCGCGGGCGAGGGTCTTCTCGTTGGCCGCGTCGAACTCCTGCTTGTCGACATGTTCGCCTTTCAGCAGGGTGGTGTCACCTGAATCCAGGATCTCCCACTTCTGCAGCATCTGGCGCACGATCACTTCGATGTGCTTGTCGTTGATCTTCACGCCCTGCAGACGATAAACATCCTGCACTTCGTCGATCATGTAATCCGCCAGCGCTTCGACACCCATGATGGACAGGATGTCATGCGGGGCCGGGTTACCGTCCATCAGGTACTCACCCTTCTGGATGAAGTCACCTTCTGCAACCGGGATGTGCTTACCCTTGGGCACCATATACTCGATGGTCTCCATGGACTCGTCAGCCGGCTCAATGCTGATGCGACGCTTGTTCTTGTAGTCGCGGCCAAAGCGCACGTAACCATCGGCTTCTGCGATGATCGCGTGATCTTTCGGGCGACGAGCTTCGAACAGTTCGGCAACACGCGGCAGACCACCGGTGATGTCCTTGGTCTTGGCACCTTCACGCGGGATACGCGCGACAACTTCACCAGCTTCGATCTGCTGACCGTCTTCGATCGACAGGATCGCGTCCACCGACATCGGATAGTGAACCGGGTTGCCCGCATCGTTACGGACCGGTTCGCCATCTTCGCCAACCAGAATGATCTCAGGCTTGAGGTCGCTGCCTTTGGGGGCCGCGCGCCAGTCGATCACGATCTTCTGGGTCATACCGGTCGCATCGTCGGTCACGTCGCGGACAGCAATGCCCGAAACCAGATCAACATATTTCGCGGTACCGGACTTTTCGGCGATGATCGGCAGGGTGTAAGGATCCCATTCGAACAGCTTGTCGCCACGGTTCACCTTGGTGCCATCCTTGACGAACAGCTTCGAGCCATAACCCAACTTGTGGTTGGCACGCTCTTCGCCATGTTCGTCTTTGATCACCATCTTCATGTTCCGGCCCATGACCAGGCTTTCGCCCGCGGAATTGACCAGGATCTGCGGGTTCTCGAACGAAACGACACCGTCGTGGCTGGCTTCCTGGAACGACTGCTGACCACCTTGCGCAACACCACCGATGTGGAAGGTCCGCATTGTCAACTGCGTACCGGGTTCACCGATGGATTGGGCGGCGATGATGCCGACAGCCTCACCCGTGTTGACCATAGTACCGCGTGCAAGGTCACGACCGTAGCAGGTTGCACAGACGCCTTCCTCGGACTCACAGGTCAGAGGCGAACGGATGCGCATCGACGCAACAGCGGCCTCATCAATGATATCAGCCATACGTTCGTCAATCAGCTGACCCGCAGCGACCAGAACCTCATCGGTACCGGGACGCAGAACGTCATCGGCAGAGACACGGCCCAGCACACGTTCGGCTAGCGAAGCAACAACTTCACCGTCGTTTACCGCGGCTTCCGCAGTGATCGCACGCTCGGTTCCACAATCGAGCTCACGCACGATGCAGTCCTGTGCCACGTCCACCAGACGACGGGTCAGGTAACCCGAGTTCGCCGTTTTCAGAGCAGTATCCGACAGACCCTTACGGGCGCCGTGGGTTGAGTTGAAGTATTCAAGAACGGTCAGACCTTCCTTGAAGTTCGAGATGATCGGCGTCTCGATGATGTCACCGTTTGGTTTGGCCATCAGGCCGCGCATACCGCCCAGCTGTTTCATCTGAGTGACCGAGCCACGCGCGCCCGAGTGGGCCATCATGTAGACCGAGTTCGGTTCCTTTTCAGACCCGTCCTCTGCCCGATCCGAAGATGAGATCGTGCTCATCATCGCTTCGGTTACACGATCGTTACACTTCGACCAGGCATCAACAACTTTGTTGTACTTTTCACCCTGAGTGATCAGGCCGTCCATGTACTGCTGTTCAAAATCCTTCACCTGACTACGGGTTTCATCGACGATGCCCCATTTGTCATCAGGGATCACCATGTCGTCCTTACCGAACGAGATACCGGCGCGGAACGCTTCCTTAAAGCCCATCGACATGATCTGGTCACAGAAGATGACCGACTCTTTCTGACCGCAGTAACGGTAGACGGTGTCGATCACCTGCTGCACTTCTTTCTTCCGCAGCAAACGGTTGACCAGTTCGAACGGCGCCTTGTTGTTCATCGGCAGCAGAGCACCCAGGCGCACTCGGCCCGGAGTGGTTTCAAACCGCTGTTGAACTTCATTGCCTTCACTGTCGATCTGAGTAATCCGCGCAGTGATCTTGGTGTGCAGATGCACTTCACCGGCGTCCAGCGCGTGCTGAACTTCGTCGATCGAGCCAAAGACCTTGCCTTCGCCCGGCATACCTTCGCGTTCCAGTGTCACATAGTACAGACCCAAGATCATATCCTGCGAGGGAACGATGATCGGCGCGCCGTTTGCTGGCGACAGAACGTTGTTTGTCGACATCATCAGCACGCGGGCTTCCAGCTGGGCCTCAAGGCTCAGCGGGACGTGAACGGCCATCTGGTCACCGTCGAAGTCGGCGTTAAAGGCCGAACAGACCAACGGGTGCAGCTGGATGGCTTTACCTTCGATCAGAACCGGTTCAAACGCCTGAATGCCAAGACGGTGCAGGGTCGGCGCACGGTTCAGCATGACAGGGTGTTCGCGGATCACCTCGTCGAGGATATCCCACACTTCGGGACGCTCTTTCTCGACCAGTTTCTTCGCCTGTTTCACGGTCGAAGACAGACCCTTGGCTTCAAGGCGCGAGTAGATGAACGGCTTGAACAGTTCCAGCGCCATCTTTTTGGGCAGACCACACTGGTGCAGCTTGAGTTCCGGACCGGTCACGATGACCGAACGGCCCGAGAAGTCGACGCGCTTACCCAGAAGGTTTTGACGGAAGCGACCCTGCTTACCCTTCAGCATGTCCGAAAGCGATTTCAGCGGACGCTTATTGGCGCCGGTGATCACGCGGCCACGACGGCCATTGTCGAACAGAGCATCGACGGATTCCTGCAGCATCCGCTTTTCGTTGCGGACGATGATGTCAGGTGCGCGCAGTTCGATCAGACGCTTCAGACGGTTGTTCCGGTTGATGACGCGGCGATACAGATCGTTCAGATCCGAAGTCGCAAAACGACCACCATCCAGTGGAACCAGCGGACGCAGTTCCGGCGGAATCACCGGGATTACGGTCATCACCATCCACTCAGGCCGGTTGCCCGACTCAAGGAAGGATTCAACAACCTTCAGACGCTTGATGATCTTCTTGGGCTTCAGTTCACCGGTTGCTTCGGCCAGATCAGCACGCAGCTGTTCGGCTTCGGCTTCCAGATCGATCTGGGCCAGCATCTCACGGATAGCTTCGGCACCGATGTTCGCGGTGAACGCGTCCATGCCATAGGCATCCTGCGCGTCCATGAACTCTTCTTCGGTCAGCATCTGACCATAGGAGAGGTCGGTCAGACCGGGCTCGATGACGACATAGTTTTCAAAGTACAGAACGCGTTCCAGATCGCGCAGCGTCATGTCCAGCATCAGACCGATGCGGGACGGCAGCGATTTCAGGAACCAAATGTGTGCGACGGGCGCGGCCAGCTCGATATGACCCATACGCTCGCGGCGGACTTTCTGCAGGGTGACTTCCACACCGCATTTCTCGCAGACAACGCCGCGATATTTCATCCGCTTATATTTACCGCACAGACATTCGTAATCTTTGATCGGGCCAAAGATACGCGCGCAGAACAGACCGTCACGTTCGGGTTTGAACGTCCGGTAGTTGATGGTTTCGGGTTTCTTGATCTCGCCATAAGACCAAGAGAGGATCCGTTCCGGGCTGGCCAATGAGACCTTGATCTCGTCAAAGACCTTAGGCGGCGTCAGCGGGTTGAACGGGTTATTGGTAATTTCCTGGTTCATTTTGCGTCCTTACAAATTGGGATGGGATGAGTTTGGGGCGTTGCCGCCCCTACTCTTCCTCCGCATCCAGGAGTTCCATATTCAGGCCGAGGCCACGGACTTCTTTCACCAGAACGTTAAACGATTCCGGTACGCCCGCTTCAAAGTTATCCTCGCCCTTGACGATCGACTCGTACACTTTGGTCCGGCCGGCGACGTCATCCGATTTCACGGTGAGCATTTCCTGCAGGGTGTAGGCGGCGCCGTAAGCTTCCAGAGCCCAGACTTCCATCTCACCAAAGCGCTGACCACCGAACTGCGCCTTACCACCCAGCGGCTGCTGGGTAACCAGGCTGTAAGGCCCGGTTGAACGCGCGTGGATTTTGTCATCCACAAGGTGGTGCAGTTTCAGCAGGTACTTGATGCCCACGGTCACCGGACGTGCAAACTGCTCACCCGTACGACCGTCGAACAGAACCGACTGACCGCTTTGCGAGAAGCCCGCGCGCACCAGAGCGTCATTGACGTCTGCCTCTTTGGCGCCATCAAAGACCGGAGTCGCGATTGGAACACCACGGGTCACGTTGCCCGCAGCCTCGATCAGGTGACCCTCGTCCATGCCAGTGATGCCTTCTTCATAGACATCGTCGCCATAGGCCAGCTTCATTGCTTCGCGAACCGGGGTCAGGTCGCCAGAGCGGCGATATTCACCCAGCGCGTCGTCGATGTTCAGACCCAGACCGCGCGCGGCCCAACCCATGTGGGTTTCAAGGATCTGACCAACGTTCATACGCGAAGGAACACCCAGCGGGTTCAGACAGAAGTCAACCGGCGTGCCATCGGCCAGGAACGGCATGTCTTCCATCGGAACAACCTTGGAAATTACACCTTTGTTCCCGTGACGACCGGCCATCTTATCGCCCGGCTGCAGCTTGCGCTTCACGGCGATGAAGACTTTGACCATCTTCATCACACCCGGCGGCAGGTCGTCGCCGCGACGAACCTTCTCGACCTTGTCTTCGAAACGGGCGTCCAGAGCACGCTTTTGCACTTCGTACTGCTCGTTCAGAGCCTCAACGATCTGTGCGTCCTGCTCATCTTCCAGCGCCAGCTGCCACCACTGACCACGGGTCAGGGTTTCCAACAGGTCCTCGGTGATCACCGACCCTGGCTTGACGCCTTTCGGGCCTTTGACCGCGGTTTTACCCATGATCAGGCCTTGCAGACGCGCATAGATGTTGCGGTCCAGGATCGCCAACTCGTCGTCCCGGTCACGGGCCAGACGTTCGACTTCTTCCCGCTCGATCTGCAGCGCACGCTCGTCTTTCTCGACGCCGTGACGGTTGAAGACGCGGACCTCAACGACCGTACCGTAATCGCCCGGCTTCACGCGCAGCGAAGTGTCGCGTACGTCAGATGCTTTTTCGCCAAAGATAGCGCGCAGCAGCTTTTCTTCCGGGGTCATCGGGCTTTCGCCCTTCGGAGTGATCTTGCCGACCAGGATATCGCCCGGTTCAACATCCGCGCCGATGTAAACGATGCCCGCCTCGTCGAGGTTACGCAGCGCTTCTTCACCGACATTCGGAATATCGCGGGTGATCTCTTCCGGACCCAGCTTGGTGTCACGGGCGGCGACTTCAAATTCCTCGATATGGACCGAGGTAAAGACGTCGTCACGCGCAATACGTTCCGAGATCAGGATCGAGTCTTCGTAGTTGTAACCGTTCCACGGCATGAACGCGACGACCACGTTCTTACCCAGGGCCAGTTCACCCATATCGGTCGACGGACCATCAGCAATGACTTCGCCCTTCTGGACGGTGTCACCCACTTTGATCAGCGGACGCTGGTTGATGCAGGTGTTCTGGTTCGACCGCTGGAATTTGCGCAGACGATAGATGTCAACGCCAGCGTCGCCCAGTTCCAGATCCTCAGTCGCGCGGATAACGATACGCTGGGCATCGACCTGATCGATGATACCGGCGCGTTTCGCCTGAATCGCAGCACCTGAGTCAATCGCAACCTTTTCCTCGATTCCGGTACCAATCAGCGGTGCCTCGGCCCGCAGCAGCGGAACCGCCTGACGTTGCATGTTCGAGCCCATCAGAGCGCGGTTAGCATCGTCATTTTCAAGGAACGGGATCAGCGATGCAGCAACCGATACCAGCTGTTTTGGGCTGACGTCGATCAGGTCCACATTCTCGCGCGGGGCCAGAGTGTAGTCACCTGACTGACGGGTCGAAACCAGATCGTTGATGAACTTGCCATCCGAATCCAGTGTCGCGTTCGCCTGTGCCACCGTGTGACGCATTTCCTCGGTCGCGGACATGTAGTGAACCTCATCAGTCACCTCGGCGTCTTTGACGACACGGTACGGTGTTTCGATGAAGCCATACTTGTTCACACGGGCAAAGGTCGCCAGCGAGTTGATCAGACCGATGTTCGGGCCTTCCGGCGTTTCAATCGGGCACATCCGGCCATAGTGTGTCGGATGAACGTCGCGCACCTCAAAGCCCGCACGCTCGCGTGTCAGGCCACCGGGGCCAAGCGCCGAAAGGCGGCGTTTGTGGGTAACTTCCGACAGCGGGTTGGTCTGGTCCATGAACTGCGACAGCTGCGACGAGCCGAAGAATTCGCGGACAGCAGCAGCAGCCGGTTTCGCATTGATCAGGTCCTGAGGCATGACGGTGTCGATCTCGACCGACGACATACGCTCTTTGATCGCGCGCTCCATGCGCAGCAGGCCAACGCGGTACTGGTTTTCCATCAGTTCGCCGACCGAACGCACACGACGGTTGCCGAGGTGGTCGATATCGTCGATGTCCCCTTTGCCGTCACGCAGTTCAACCAGAGCCTTGATGCAGGCCACGATGTCTTCGCGGCGCAGGGTGCGCAGCGTATCGGGCGCATCCAGAGCCAGACGCATGTTCATCTTTACACGGCCAACGGCGGACAGGTCATAGCGCTCGCTGTCAAAGAACAGCGTTTCGAACAGCGCCGAGGCCGCTTCGACGGTGGGCGGCTCACCCGGGCGCATGACGCGATAGATATCCATCAGCGCTGTGTCGCGGCCCATGTTCTTGTCTGCCGCCATGGTGTTGCGCATGTAGGGGCCGACATTGATGTTGTCGATATCCAGAACCGGAATATCAGTGACGCCCGCGTCGATCAGCTCTTTCGCGGTGCCTCCGATCAGCTCGCCGTCTTTGTCGTATTCCAGCGTCAGCTCATCACCAGCTTCGACATAGATCGCGCCGGTTTCTTCGTTGATGATGTCCTTGGCGACAAACTTCCCGACGATGTGATCGAACGGAACCAACAGCTCGGTGACGTTGCCTTCATCGATCAGCTTCTTGACCGCGCGCGGGGTAACTTTCTTGCCCGCTTCGGCAATCACTTCACCGGATTTGGCGTCGATCAGGTCATAGGTCGGACGCGTACCGCGTGCACGCTCGGGGAAGAACGGTGCTATCCAGCCCTTCTTCTTGTCCAGCTTGTACGACACCGTGTTGTAATAGGCGTCCATGATCGCTTCTTGATCCAGACCCAGCGCATACAGCAGCGTTGTCACAGGCAGTTTGCGGCGACGGTCGATACGGGCGAACACGATGTCCTTGGCGTCGAACTCAAAGTCCAGCCAGCTGCCGCGATACGGGATGATGCGGCAGGCAAACAACAGCTTGCCCGAGGAATGGGTCTTGCCCTTGTCGTGGTCAAAGAACACACCGGGCGAACGGTGCATCTGGGACACGATCACACGCTCGGTACCGTTCACAATGAACGTCCCGTTTGGTGTCATCAGGGGCATATCCCCCATGAACACGTCCTGTTCCTTGATGTCTTTGACCGACTTGGCGCCAGTGTCCTCGTCGACATCAAACACGATCAGACGCAGAGTGACTTTCAGCGGCGCGCTGTAGGTCATGTCGCGCTGCATGCACTCTTCGACGTCGTATTTGGGTTTTTCCAAATCGTATTTCACGAACTCCAGAACGGAGGTTTCGTTGAAATCCTTGATCGGGAAAACCGACTGGAACACGCCTTTGATGCCTTCGCCGTCTGTCGGCACATCTGCATCGCCGGAGCGCAGGAATAGATCATATGAAGATTTTTGTACCTCAATGAGGTTCGGCATCTCCAGCACTTCGCGGATTTTGCCGTAATATTTCCGAAGACGTTTCTGGCCAAGGAACGATTGAGCCATGTCAGATGTCACCTTTCGATGTTCTCAGCGGACAAAGACACCGTCGGGCCCCGGTGCCTTGCACATTAGAGACAACACGTCCGGATCAATTCGTGGCCACCGTCCCGAATGGCGGCCTCCCGATCCATGAACCGCGTCTTAGAAAACACCCCAATCCATGAGGTCCTTTCTAAGACAGGTTCGGCTGGACCCGGATTTCTCCGGGACCAGCCAAATTTCCGGTGCATCTGCGATGCACCAAAAGACTGACTTAGGCCAGTTCGACCTCGGCGCCAGCTGCTTCCAGCTTGCCTTTGATGTCTTCGGCTTCGTCTTTCGACACAGCTTCTTTGATCTTGCCGCCAGCTTCGACCAGCTCTTTGGCTTCTTTCAGGCCCAGACCGGTGATGCCGCGAACTTCTTTGATCACGTTGATTTTCGAAGCGCCGGCGTTCTTCAGAACGACGTCGAATTCGGTTTTTTCTTCCTCAGCTGCGCCACCGGCGTCGCCACCGGCTGCCATGACAACTGCGCCGCCTGCTGCGGGCTCGATGCCATATTCGTCTTTGAGGATGGTTTTCAGTTCTTGTGCTTCCAGCAGGGTCAGACCCACGATGCTTTCTGCGAGTGCTTTCAGATCAGCCATTTTATCAGCTCTTTCCGTTTACAGTGTGTGTTCCAACGTCAGGGTGACTACCCTACGCAGATCATTCAGTGCCAACCGCTTACGCAGCTTCCGCCTTCTCTTCGATGGTGGAAAGGATGCTTGCGATGTTGCTTGCAGGTGCGCCAATTGCGCCAGCGATGTTCGAAGCAGGTGCGCCCAGCATGCCCGCGATAGTAGCAATAAGCTCCTCGCGCGAAGGCATTTTGGACACGGCTTCAACGCCGGCACGATCCAGAGCGTTCTCACCCATTGCACCGCCAAGAATTTCGAACTTTTGGTTCTCTTTGGCGTAGTCCTGGGCCACTTTGGCTGCTGCCACAGGGTCCTCAGAATAGGTCAGAACGGTCATCCCCGTCAGCAGGTCGGCAATGCTTTCACATGGCTTTCCGTCGAGGGCGATTTTGGCGAGCCTGTTCTTGGCAACACGCACGGCACCACCCGCGTCACGAGCACGTGCGCGAAGGTCCTGCATCTCGGCAACTGTCAGACCGGCGTAGTGTGCAACCACTACGACGCCAGAGCTTTCGAAGATTTGGCCGAGCTCGTCGACCACTTTCTCTTTCTGGGCTCTATCCACAGTTTTCTCCAAGTTAGGGGTGATATCTCACCCCGGCTCATATTTGCCGCAGCTTACGCTCCGGCGTTCAGGTCCGTTGTTACGGGATTAGCCAAAATTCGCCCGAGGATCGAAGCCCTCAGAATTCTTTGGTCTTACCCGTCTCAGGCAGGGAATTAAGGGGTCAGATGACACCACCCACCGTCTTGGACGAAACAAAATAAAGCGCACGACGAATCGCACGCTTTACTTCGCAGCTCTCTTTATGGCAGTTACGCCGGGTTTCCAAGGGGTAAATTGGGCCGAAACCGGAAATGATCGAGCAGCGCAGCCGGCATCGGAACAGTGTCCTAGATTGACATGTTCCATACGCTGAGGTCCAGTCTGGCTAAGCCCCTTTCTTCTTAGGTATCCATCCCTGAATGCTGACTCTCACCACAGACGAATACGAACGCGCGCGCGGCTTTGTTCAGGAGTTCCTGGATCAAACGCCAGAGGATGGACCGGCGGGTTTCGAGTGCGTCTATCGTTCTCATGATTTTGCGGGCTCGCGTATAGTGCTCAGGGTCCGAGGTGCGCGCCAGGACTATGCCCTAAAGGTCGATACGGAATCGCCCGGGACGGGACGTTTGCGCGATGAGTTTGATATGCTCAGAAAGCTGACCGACCACTTTGCGCAGTACGAAACCGCGGGGGTTGTCGATCCAGTCTATATTTCACCGGGTGAGGCGTTTTTTGTGACGCAGTTTATTGACCGCCCCACCGCTGCGGATCTTATCCATAACAGCCTGGATGACGACCAGATCGGCCGCATCTATCGCCGCGCCGGATCGTGGCTGAACGAGCTGCACAGCTTTCAACCCATCAAGACCTATGATTTCCGCCCTAGCTGGATGATCGACAGGCTTCAGGCTTTGCTACGTCTTGCCCCGGACATAGCACAGCCCTGGGGGCGGAATATGGTACAGCATCTGACTGACGAGGCATTACAGCTAAAAGGCACCCCTGAACTGCTGGTCCTTGCACACGGAGATTGTCACAGTCAAAATCTGATCGTCGGGCAAGGCGAAATGATCGGCCTGGATTTTACCGAAACGCGGGAAAAGCTGGCTGTATATGATATTGTCGACTTTCTAAAGTCCGATATCTTTCGTGATGGCACTGGTGATCAGATTGATCCAAGCGGCATCCTGAAAACGAACAAAGACATGTTCTTTCGCAAATATCGCCATCCAATTCAGATGGACGTTTTGGATATGTGCATGCGCGCACGTCTGGCGATGGATTGGCTGGACCTATGGCGATTGGACAGAACCTGCAGCGAATACGAGAGCTTTCGCAGAGACCGCCTGAACCTGCGCCTGCAAGCCGTGTATGAGTGAGGGCTGAAAAAGAAAGACCCGAACAGCCTTCACCGTTCGGGTCTAGTCATTTTAGCTATAGGCTAGGGGCTTATTCGCCCGCAGCAGCAGCCACATCCAGAGTCACGCCCGGGCCCATGGTCGAGCTCAGCGCGATTTTCTTCATGTAGGTGCCTTTGGCGCCTGTTGGCTTGGCTTTGGCAACAGCGGTCACAAATGCACGAACGTTTTCTGCCAATTTGGCTTCGTCGAAGGACGCTTTGCCAACGCCAGCGTGCACAACGCCGCCTTTTTCAGCTTTGAACTGAACTTCGCCGCCTTTAGCTGCTTCTACGGCCGCTTTCACGTCCATGGTCACAGTGCCAACCTTGGGGTTCGGCATCAGGTTGCGGGGGCCCAGAACTTTACCAAGACGACCAACGATGGGCATCATGTCCGGGGTTGCTATGCAACGATCGAATTCAATGGTGCCGCCCTGAATGGTTTCCATCAGGTCTTCTGCGCCGATGATGTCCGCGCCTGCTTCTTTCGCTTCGTCAGCCTTGGGGCCACGAGCGAATACAGCAACGCGCATTGTTTTACCGGTGCCATTCGGCAGGCCAACAACGCCACGAACCATCTGGTCCGCGTGACGGGTGTCAACGCCCAGGTTCAGAGCGATTTCGATGGTCTCATCGAATTTCGAAGTTGCGTTGGCTTTGACCAGGGCAACTGCTTCTTCGACCGACAGGTTTTCCTTGCCAGCGACAGCTTCGCGCGCAGCGCGGGTACGTTTACCGAGTTTTGCCATCTTACTTCACCTCGATGCCCATAGAGCGGGCCGAGCCCAGGATGATCTGCATTGCGCCTTCGACGTCGTTGGCGTTCAGATCTTTCATTTTGGCTTCGGCGATTTCGCGAACCTGCTTCGAGGTCACGGATGCCACGGTCTCACGACCTGGGTTTTCCGCACCACGGGGGCGATTACGCTTGCCAACCGGCTTCAGGCCAGCTGCTTTCTTCAGGTAATAAGACGCTGGTGGCGTCTTGATGTCCATGGTGAAGGACTTGTCCTGATAATAGGTGATCACGGTCGGGCAAGGCGCGCCTTGCTCCATGTCTGCGGTCTTGGCGTTGAACGCCTTGCAGAATTCCATGATGTTGATGCCGCGCTGACCCAGCGCCGGACCAACTGGCGGCGACGGGTTCGCCTGACCTGCAGGAACCTGCAGTTTCATTGTACCAGCAAGCTTCTTGGCCATTTGGTTTTCCTTTCAACTAAAGTGAAACGCGTTTCACCCAGATTATGTTGCGTGGTCCGATCCGGGATCGCGATCCCGGTAATCTCCCACGAGAGAATCTCGCCCAAAGACGATAGAGGCGGCATTTACAGGGGAACGGAAGTGTTGGCAAGGGTTTGAATCACGGCCTGAAGCAGCCACATCGAACCCAAACCGACCCTCGCACAAATGCTAAGCAACAGCAAACCAGCATCTGTCATCGCCCAATGAGATTGCACCCGCTACATGCACAACCTTGCGGGCTATCAGAGCAACTTAGCAGCCGCCATAGTTCTTGTTTCCACTCGCCGTGATTGTGTAGGTTCCGCCTCTTGGACCCGTGTAGCATCGTGAGGTCACGCGCCTAACGCTGGCAACCGGTCGGCGGTACGAAGATACTCTCCTGATCTGAGCACCCCACTCACACGCGAGACCATCGCCATCAAGATCCATATTATGTGGATCAGATACAGGTCCACCAGAGGCTAAGAAGAACCTTTGCGCTGCTGCGCCATTCGGAAAGTCATCACAATCATAGTCACCCCCTGCTGCCTCGGATGAAAACGGTCGCTCGTAGGATTTGGTCCCAGCTGTAGACAGGCTGTACTGACCATAATTGCTATAACCACATTGGTTCACTTTTCGAGCAGCCAGCTCTGCTTCGATCATCAGTTTCCCCCGCAATGTCGTACTTGGGAGCCGATATGCGGAACACAGCTCTGCGGACGATGCGCGCGCTACTTTCGAGGACAACACTTCGGGTGACAAAACATCAGCGGTACACGCAGCCAAAATCAAGAAAACAAAATAGATGAACGCACGCATGAAAAACGCCTTGTGGTCACTTTTCGAAAAAAACATTCGGTCAAATCAATAGGGCAGTTTTGTACCAACCCAGATCATCAATGTAAACGTTCAGCCAGCCAAGATCCTGCACTGGCTAGGGCAATGCGACGCCTCAAAATCCACCGAATAAATTTTGCCTCCTGCCTCTGGTCATCCACGCCCTCGACCATCCCGTCGAAATCCACGAATGGACCAGAGTAGGCCGTGATCTACTCGCCGATTTCAAACGAGATCATCAGCTTGGGCGCTTCGCCACCTCGCCGAGTGATGTAGAAAACCTGGTGCACCTCTGCCTTGCTTGCCAGTTGTCGCGCAAAGGCTAATCAGGACTGTGTGATTGCCAATATCCCAAGCGCGATCAGGCAGGCCCAGCCGATGCGGTGAAGAAAGCGCGGCTCTTTCAGGACGAGCGCGGCAAGGACTACGGATACCGGAATCGAGGCCTGCCGGACCGCGCTGACAGGTGCGGCCTCGGCGCCTAACTGGAAAGCTTTCAGGATAAAAAGGTAGGATAGATAGGACGCAATCCCTGCGAATACGATCCGCCACGGGGCGAGTGTCCAGCCTCGTACCACGCCTAGAAATGGGGTCGACATATGGCGATCTTCCCAGGCCCGGATGCCGGCAAGGGTCAATGTCACCAGGATATAACAGTAGAACAGGAAAGGCGCGGGGGTTGTTTTTTGCATAGCGCCTGCATCGCTCAGCGAATAGGCGGCCGAGCCAAGCATCGCCATGACAGCCAGCGCAAAAGCCTTGTGATCATGCAGCAATCCGCCCGGAGATTTCTGGATCATCAGGTTGCCCATCAGGACCAGCGAAATCCCTACAAGGATGAGCCACGAATACTGTTGATCCAGCGCAAGCCAGCTAAAGGCAACGATGGCAATCGGCGAGGACCGGATGACCGGATAATACACCGAAAGGTTGCCCCGGCGCAGGGCTGAAAGCGTGCCATAGTAATAAAAGCTCAACCCCAGGGAAGAAACCAGCACCAGAGGCCAGACCTCGCGGCTGAGGGTCAGGGGCTGGCCAACCAGTCGGGCGTGAAGTGCCGCAAGAATGACCCAGGTCAGCGCTACACCAACATAACAGGACACCGGATGCGCCGTGTCTTTCAACAACAGATCCCGCAGCGGATGTGTCGCCGCCGAAATCAGAACCAGAACAATCAGGCCAAGTTCCATATCTCAGGTCTGATGAAGCGGATTGCGCTGCAGAAAGGTGTTATAGTGCACAGTCATCTGGTCGTCCGCGATCTGCACAACACCATAGGCTGGCGGTTCATCACAGAATTCCCCGTCAACACTGTCGGCAGTCAGAGGGATTTGGTGATTGAGGCTGGGCAGGCTGGTGAACGGGATGCCACGCCAGTTCACATAGGTCATGCGATGGACATGCCCATAGAAGACGTGGCGAATGTTACGCCCGTGACCGAGTGTTTCAAAAAACACTTCGGCTTCGACCAGGCGGATGTCGTCCACATAGGGAATGCCGATGTCAAAAGGCGGGTGGTGCATGAACAAATAGCAGGGCTTATCCCCCGCCGAGATCAGCTGTTCTTTCAGCCAATTCAAGCGCAAGGTGCACAGCTGGCCTTCATGCATATCCGCACCGTCTTTTGTCGTATCCAGAAAGATAAACTTTCCCGCGTCGATCTCGATGCTGTGCTGAACAAAGCCATTTGAATCCACAGGGTCATCCGTAAAGACCGTTCTGAAAACCTTACGATCATCATGGTTGCCGATCATCAGGTGACAAGGAAGCTGGAAACCGTCCAGATGTGACTTGAGCACCTGATAGGCTTCAGCCCTTCCAAACTCGGCCAGGTCGCCGGATATCACGCAAAACGCTGCATCCGAATGCCATTTGGCGATATCCTCAAGGCAACGGGCAAATTGGGTCGAAGGAACGCCGCCATTCAGGTGCCCGTCTTGGTCAACAAGGTGGATATCTGTGATATGTATGAATTTCATCTACCTGCCCACTTGCCTTGCATGGTTGTCCAAATATGCCAGGCGGCCGGGTTCCATCCCGATTGGATACGACAAAGATTATCCAGATTTCGACAGATCAGTTCCGCCCTGATTTGCCCAGGTCTGATAACGGGCTGAAGGCTCCAAAACAAGAAACGCCGCAGTGCCCAGGGCAACGCGGCGTTGTCAAATTTCGCTAATTGGAAATTAGCTTTGTTTGGTGACCTGAGTGAAGTCCAGCTCGACCGGGGTTTCCCGACCAAAGATCGAGACCGAGACCTTCAGCTTCTGGTTATCGTCATCCACACCTTCGACCATGCCGTCGAAATCTTCGAACGGACCGTCATTCACCTTG
Source organism: Ruegeria sp. CDSC025 (assembly GCF_059610805.1). NCBI lineage: Bacteria > Pseudomonadati > Pseudomonadota > Alphaproteobacteria > Rhodobacterales > Roseobacteraceae > Ruegeria > Ruegeria sp. CDSC025. The sequence continues at coordinate 20,795 of NZ_JBXWOJ010000008.1, forward strand.
ACCTTCTCGCCAATCTCGAACGAGATCATCAGCTTGGGCGCTTCTTCGCCCTCCTGGACACGGTTGAGGATCTGGTTCACCTCGGCATCGCGCATCGGCATCGGGCGGCCTTGCGGACCCAGAAAACCAGTGACCCGGTTGATCGAGTTGACCAGGTGATACCCTTGATCCGACATTTCCATATGTACCAGCACGTAACCCGGCATAAAGCGACGTTCGGTTGTGACTTTCTTGCCCCGGCGCACTTCGATCACCTCTTCGGTGGGCACCAGAACTTCGTCAATGTCATCCTCAAGGCCCTGCTCGGCCACCGACGTGCGGATCTGCTCTGCGATCTTCTTTTCGAAATTCGAAAGAACGCTGACCGAGTACCACCGTTTCGCCATGAACCTGTCGTCCTTGTTTGCCTTCGGCCGCATTCCATGTACCGGAAAAGCCGTTATTGAAAATCTGTCGCGTCACCCGGAATAAAAAGCGGCGCACAGCCCGAATCGCCGCACGCCCATTCCGAATAGTACCGCGTCACCTACTCTGACATCGCAAGCTGTGCAAGGGGGCAGCGACGTTTCCGACCTGCCCGGCCCGGTTTAACCGAACATGCCCAGAATCAGCTGCAGGCCACCACGAATACCAAGATCGACCAGCGCAAAGAACACAGCCGTCAGTGCTGCCATGATGAACACCATGACCGTGGTCAGCAACACCTCGCGGCGGGTTGGCCAGACGACCTTTGAAACCTCGGCACGGACCTGCTGAATAAACTGGATCGGATTCATAGTTGCCATTTGGCTTTGTTCTCTCTGCTAGCGGATGGGCCGGACATAACCGGGCATTGAGGCAATTTCAAGGGGGCCGTCAGGGCTTGGGCTTATCGTCCCATTCGTCGCTTAGAATGCGGCGCGCATCGCCTTCGGGGTCGTCATACTGGTTCGACCGAACGGTATAGATGAACGCAAACAGGCCAACCCCTCCCAAAAGCAGGGAAATCGGTATGAGATAGGCCAGAACTTCCATTCAGATCACCTTAGCCGCAGCGCGTTCAGAGAAACGGTAATGGACGAGGTCGACATTGCCAATGCCGCGATCAGCGGCGTGGCTAGGCCCGCAACCGCCAGTGGCACTGCAATGATATTATAGATGGTTGCAATACGGAAGTTCTCGCGAATCCGTTTCGTTGCCTTAACCGCAGTATCGCAGGCACCCGCAATCGGCGACAGGTCGTTACCCAACAGCACGATATCGGATGCCACGCGCGCAGCATCTAGCGCCGAGGCCGGTGAAATCGACACATGCGCCGCGGCCAGCGCCGCCGTGTCGTTCAGCCCGTCACCAACCATCAGGACGTGGCAGCCTTGATCCCGCAGGCTTTGCACATGGGTTGCCTTGTCCTGCGGCAGGGCCTGCGCAATCCATGTCTCAATCCCCAGCTTACCGGCCAGCGTCTCAACCGCGCCTTGCGTATCGCCCGAGATCAAAATGACCTTTTTCCCCTCATCGCGAAACGCCTGAACCGCCTCAGCCGCACCGGCGCGCAATGTGTCCGAGAACAAGAACACTGAAGGCGCCCGCCCTGCTAACGACAGCCAGGCCGCAGTTTGTTCAGCCTCTTGCCCACCGGTCCATTCGGCGCGTCCCATACGCACGGGATGGTCCTGAAAGATGCCTTCGGTGCCGTACCCCGGAACTTCAGAGATCCCCTCGACATTTGCGGGCGTGACCCCCGCTTGACGGGCAGCCTGCGCCAGCGCAACAGAGAGCGGGTGCGACGAGGCCTCGGCCAGTGCCAGTGCGATTTCCAGATCGCCGGGCGCATGATCCGCAAGATTGGTCAGCTCCGGCGTTCCCGAGGTCAGCGTTCCCGTCTTGTCGAACACAACCGTATCCACCTCGGCGAGGCGTTCCAGCGCTGTGGCGTGTTTGATCAGCATCCCTTTGCGGAACAACCGGCCCGAGGCCGCCGTCGTCACCGCCGGTACGGCCAGACCCAGCGCACAGGGGCAGGTGATGATCAGCACCGCCGCTGCGATATTCAGCGCGGTGCGGATATCGCCGGAATAGATATACCAGCCCAGAAAGCTCAGCGCCGACAGGATATGCACGCCCGGTGCATAAAGCTTGGCTGCCTTATCCGCCAGCGAAGTATAACGCGACCGCCCAGATTCCGCGATGGCCACAAGATCGGCCATGCGGTGCAGCGATGTATCCTCACCCACAGCTGTCGCCCGTACGGTCAATGGACCCGTTAGATTTACCTCGCCAGCACTGACCGTCAGACCGGTTTCCGCAAATACCGGCAAGGTTTCACCCGTCAGCAGCGATCGGTCGAGCTCGGATTGCCCGGAAACGATTTCGCCATCCACCGGCATTCGGCCTCCGGGACGTACCAGGATCAGATCACCCACGCTCAGCGTTGCGACGGGCACCTCAACTTCTTGACCATCGGCCAGCCTGATCGCGCGCGGAACTTCCAACGCGGTCAACTCCTCGGCTGCGGATCGGGCGGCGGCGCGGGTACGGTAGTCCAGATAGCGTCCGGCCAGCAGAAAGAACGTCAGGGTCAGGGCGGCGTCAAAATAGGCGTGCTCACCACTCAGCGCGGTTTCCCACAGCGATGTGGCCAATGCCAACAGGATTGCCAACACGATCGGCACATCCATATTCAGGCGACCGACGCGCAAGGCGCTCCAGGCATTGGCAAAGAAGGGCTGCGCCGAAAACGCGATCGCAGGCAAAGCAATCGCTGCCGAAATCCAGTGGAACATGTCGCGCGTTGCATCGGTTGCCCCTGACCAGACAGAGACAGACAGCAACATTACATTCATCGAGGCAAAACCAGCCACCGCCAACCGCATCAACAGGTCGCGACCAGCTTTGTCGGACTGCGTGGCAGACAGGGATCCAGGGTCCAGCTCGTGCGCCTCAAAGCCTACGCGTTCAAGCACCGGGATCAGATCGGCGGCGCGCAGATCGGGCGCGGCTTTGACCATCGCACGTTTCAAGGTCAGGTTCACGCGCGCGTCCTCGACCCCGGGCTGGGCATTCAATTCACGCTCGACCGTGGCAATACAGGCCGAGCAGTGAATTCCCGGCAATGACAGCGCGATCTGCACATCCTGCGGGATCGGCCTTGCGGGCTCTACCGGGGCGGCGATACAGCCGGGGCAAGCTGCGGTGCCAGAGGACATCTGCGCAGACATCCCCTAGCCTTTCACATAAAGCGGCACGCGCTGTGCAAACTCGGCCCCGCTGTGATCTTTGGCAACCAGCCGAATGTTCCAGTTGCCCGGACCCAGCGATGCCGGAGTCGCATATGCAGTCCCGTCGAATATGAAATCAGGAGCAAAATCATCTTTGACATGGGTCGCGCGGCCCACAACGGCCTGCAGGTCAGCCACCTTGACCGGTGCGCCCGTCTGATCGGTTATATGCAGGATCAGCAATCCGCCCGAAATCTCGGCGCGGATAAACCAGCCCAGCGCCTGATGTTCCTTCAGGCGTTCGTTGAATTCCTGGCTGGCGACATAGGAATTCTTGACCTCGAGCCCCGGAAAGGTCTTCACCGCGCTATAGGCCAGAACCAGGTTCACCGTGATGATCACGCCAAAGGATGCAACGAACACAGCAAGCGCATGTTTGCCGGTGAATTTACGTTCAGCCATGTTCAGTTCCCTCGTCCGTTAAACGTGGTGTCCTTATAGGCGCGCTCACCGCTCTGCAGGTCTTCGACCCAGATGCGGACCGGCGTCGTATCCAAAGTTGCTGGCCCGGTGTCGCCCGATGCGACGATGTAAACACGGGTCAACTGTGCCGTATCCGCCGTCACATTGACAGTCTCACCTTCAACCCCCTCGATCTGTATCTTCAGGGCCGGATCACCGGACAGGGTCAGTTGGAATGGGCGGTCCTCGCCATGTTTGTTCCGCAGTCGTACATCATAAGTGTTACGGATAGTTCCGTCAGAAAGGGTTACAAATGTCGGGTTTCGCACCGGCGCTACGGTCAGATCAATGTCAGAACGGATGAACAGGGCGAACAAAAGCGCGAAGCCAACCGCAGACCACATACCCGTATACATGATGGTCCGAGGCCGCAGGATGTGTTTCCAGACATTCTTGGGCGGATGACCGGCGCGTTCACTCGATTCGTCGCTCAACGCCATGTAGTCGATCAAGCCACGCGGCTTGCCAATTTTGGCCATCATGTCATCGCAAGCGTCGATGCACAGCGCACAGGTGATACATTCAAGCTGCTGACCGTCGCGGATGTCGATACCGACAGGGCAGACATTCACACAGGCCATGCAATCAATGCAGTCCCCAAGATCGGAATCCGCGGTCCGCTTGCCTTTGCCGCGCGGTTCACCGCGCCATTCGCGATACCCAACCACCAGAGTATCCTCGTCCATCATCGCGGCCTGAATGCGCGGCCAGGGACAGGCGTAAATACAGATCTGCTCGCGTGCGAACCCACCAAACAAAAAGGTCGTCCCCGTCAGGATCAATATGGTTGTATAGGCGACCGGATGTGCATCTCCGGTCACTAGGTCACGGACCAGCGTTGGCGCATCCGCGAAATAGAACACCCAGGCACCACCCGTTGCCAGACCAATAAACAGCCAAGCGACCCATTTGGTGACACGCAGCCTTGCTTTGTGGAAATCCATCTTTTTCTGACGATGCAGGCGCAGACGGGCGTTTCGATCACCTTCGATCCAGCGCTCGACCAAGATATACAAATCAGTCCAGACGGTCTGCGGGCAGGCATAGCCGCACCACACGCGCCCCAGCGCCGATGTAAACAGAAACAGGCCCAGACCGGCCATGATCAGCAACCCGGCCACGAAATAGAACTCGTGCGGCCAGATCTCGATCCAGAAAAAGTAAAAGCGCCGGTTGGCCAGATCCAGCAGCACCGCCTGGTCCGGGAGGCTGGGACCGCGATCCCATCTGATCCAGGGTGTGACGTAATAGATCCCCAGCGTGACCGCCATGATGAACCATTTCAGGTTGCGAAACGGGCCGGACACGCGGCGGGGAAAGATCGGTTCGCGCGCTGCGTATAGGCTGGGGGCGGGGTCGGAATCGCTCACGGGCTGGCTCCAGATGTAGCTGTTCTACGGCGTCTTCTTCCAGATCATACGGGCAGCCACTTTGACATGGGTCAAAAGCGCATCGTAAAGACACCTTTTGTCACATCTTACCAGCTTGCCGCCTGAGCCACCTGATAAATATCTTCACCCCAGGACGAAGCGGCATATTTCCGGTGACAATATGGTATCCGCGCCCGTCGGGTTCGCGGAACAGTTCGACCAAACGACCCGCAATGATATCCGCTTCGACAAAATGCCGCACGGTGGCCGTCACACCCTGCCCGGCGCGCACTCCCTCAAGCAGCAGGTTTCCCGGCAAGGCGATGCGGCCAGCGCCGGGGCTATGGCCCACGCCGTGACGGGCCAGCCATTGCGTTGCCTCCGTTGTGCCGAACTCCTCAAGCCAGGGCAGACGGCTGAGTGCTTTAGGTGTCACAGGTGCCCGCCCAGTCAACAGGGATGGCGCGGCGACAATCACGATCGGACTTTGCAACAGCAGTTCGGCCGTCACATCGGGCCAGTCCCCTGCCCCATATCTGATCGCCAGATCCACGCCGCCCGGGCGCAGATCGACCAACCGGGGCGAGGGATCCAGCGCAAGGTGAATGCCTGGATGCTCGGCCTGAAATGCGGGCAAGCGCGGCATAAGCCACGAAGCTGCGAAAGAGGCCGTCAGCGATACGTGGACCGGGCGATCCTCGGTTGCACGCTTCAGGTCAGTGACCGCCGCACCTATGGCCCCAAATCCCAAATGCAGGGCACGCGCCAGAACCTTGCCCTCGGCCGTCAGGGTCATGGATTTACCGGATCGGTCCAGAAGGGCCAGATCCAGGTGTTTTTCAAGCGCACGCAGTTGTTGGCTGATCGCTGCGTGACTGACATTCAGCGACGCCCCTGCCTGAACAACATTTCCAGTCTCAGCAAAGGCAGAAAAGGCGCGCAAAGCCGCAAGCGGCGGCATATCCATCCAGTTCATCTGTAAGTCCTACTTACATATTGGAATGGTAATTGAGTCGCATTTATCAGGCTAAAGATCAATCCTGATAACAGCGGCAACACAATCCAGGAGGGATCAGATGCTTGCGATACTGGCACGAAGTTTCATGGTAGCCACCAAAACAGAGGCTAACGGCAAAGGCACTGGCACAGATAGCCGCGACCTTGCGCGCGGCAGTTGGCTGCCGGACCATCACTGGTGGATTGAAAAGTCTGGCCCGCGCGAAAAGGCGCATCTGGACTGCACCAATGGGGGCCTGTAGTCTGAAAATAGTAGCACCGGCTGTTCAGGAAACGCGCGAACAGAGAGAACAGCCGGTGCCTTAACCTTCGGGCGGCGAACCGTCCGAAGGTATTCTTTTGGCCTTACTGACCGCCACCCAACTGGTGGACATAGGCCGTCACAGCGCGGATCTGCGCGTCGGTAAGGCGGTTTTCCCAAGCAGGCATTACACCGAAACGGCTATTGGTCACGGTCTCAGTCAATGCCTCTGCGTCGCCACCATAGAGCCAGATCGCATCGGTCAGGTTGGGTGCGCCCTGAAAGACGTCACCAGTGCCATCCTCGCCATGACAGGACGAACAGTTATCTTCGAAGACGACCTTGCCTGCCTGCGCAGCTACGTCATCAGTCTGCGCATTGGTCAGGGACATCACGTATTGAACCACTTGGGTGATCTCGTCATGTTCCAGGATTTCGCCAAATGCAGGCATTTCGGAATAGCGCGCATCGTCGCTTTCCTCGTTGCGAATGCCATAGGCGATTGTGGTCTCGATATCCTCAAGCGAACCGCCCCACAGCCAGGCGTCATCCAGCAGGTTCGGGAATCCCGGTGCACCCTGCGCGCCTGAGCCGTGGCATTGCGCACACCAGGTACGGAACACCGCGCCCCCGGCATTCGCCGCGTATTGCTGCAGTTCGGGATCTGCCGAGATATCTTCAAGCGATGTTTCCACAAGCTTGGCGTTCCAAGGGGCATTCGCCTCTTCAAACGCAATCATCTCTTCTTGTACCAGAGCGCGAGAGGACCAGCCCAAAACGCCAGCAGTGGCGGATTGAACCAAGGGCCATGCGGGATACATGATCGTATAGATCACCGCCCAGAAGATGGTGGCGTAGAATGTCCACAACCACCAGCGCGGCATCGGGTTTTCGAATTCTTCGATACCATCCCAGCTGTGGCCGGTTGTACTCGGATCACCCGGCTGTTTTTCAGGTGTCTTGCTCATTGCCGCGCCTCCTTGGATGTGGCGGGATTGTCGTCGCCCCGCAGGGGCGCTGGTGCATCATCATGCCGAAACGGGATATTCGCGGTGTCCTTGTATTCCTTGCTGGAACCCGGGCGAAAAACCCAGATTATGATCCCAACAAAGAAAACAAAGAGCAGCAGCAACATCCAGCTATCCGCGAATTGCCGTAAGAGTGTATATTCTTCCATCACACCCTCCTTTACCGGTTCGCGTCCGGGGTGAAGGTCGAGAAATCGACCAGCGTTCCCAGCATCTGCAGATAAGCGACCATCGCATCCGCTTCGGTCAGCTCGGGCTGACCATCGAAGTTCCGCACGCTGACCTTGTCACCATAGCGTTCCAGCAGGCCGTCATAGTCACTGTCGGGATCGGCCTGCGCCCGGAAATCCGCCACGGCGTTCTCCAGCATCTCTTCGGTATAGGGCGTGCCTACCAGCGCATTCGCCTTCATGACATCACCGATATACTTACCGTCAATCTTGCGATGCTCGAGGAAGCCGTATTTCGGCATTACAGATTCAGGCACCACCGACTGCGGGTTGCGCAGGTGATCCACATGCCACTGGTCAGAATAACGACCACCGACACGGGCCAGATCAGGGCCGGTGCGTTTGGACCCCCACTGGAACGGATGATCATACATTGATTCAGCCGCCAGCGAGTAGTGGCCATAGCGCTCGACCTCATCCCGCATCGGGCGGATCATCTGACTGTGGCAGACATAGCAGCCTTCGCGGATATAGATGTCACGGCCCGCCATTTCCAAGGGGGTGTAAGGGCGCATGCCCTCCACCTTTTCGATGGTGTTCTCAAGATAGAACAGCGGGGTGATCTGCACGATGCCACCGATGGTCACGACCAGGAAGCTGAAGATCAGCAGGAGGGTCGCGTTGGTCTCGAGGATCTTATGTTTGTCGAGAATTGCCATTGCTCCGGCCCTCCTTATTCAGCCGGGACCGCGACGGTCAGGCTGGCCTCTTTGGCCGGCGCTTTCCGCACAGTCATCCACAGGTTGTAGCACATGATCAGCGCCCCAGCGAGGAACATGACCCCACCCAGAGCTCGCACCACATACATCGGGAACTTGGCAGCCACGGTGTCGGCGAACGAGTTCACAAGGAAACCGTTGGCATCCACTTCGCGCCACATCAGGCCTTCCATGATACCTGTCACCCACATCGACGCGGCGTAGAGCACGATGCCGATAGTGGCGAGCCAGAAGTGCCAGCTGACCATTTGCAACGAATACAGACGCTCACGCTTCCACAAGACAGGAACCAGGAAGTACAGAGCACCAAAGGTGATCATGCCGTTCCAGCCCAGCGCACCCGAATGCACGTGACCAATGGTCCAGTCGGTATAGTGGCTCAAAGAGTTAACCGCTCGGATCGACATCATCGGGCCCTCAAAAGTGGACATGCCATAGAAGCCGACCGAAATCACCATCATCCGGATCACCGGGTCCGTACGCAGCTTGTCCCACGCACCCGATAGGGTCATCAGGCCGTTGATCATGCCACCCCAGGACGGCATCCACAGCACGATCGAGAACACCATGCCCAGTGTCGAGGCCCAGTCGGGCAGCGCTGTATAGTGCAAATGGTGCGGACCAGCCCAGATATACAGGAAGATCAGCGCCCAGAAGTGGATGATCGACAGCTTGTAACTGAACACCGGACGTTCGGCCTGTTTCGGGATGAAATAGTACATCATGCCCAGGAAACCGGCAGTCAGGAAAAAGCCCACAGCATTGTGGCCGTACCACCACTGGATCATTGCGTCCTGAACGCCTGACCAGACGATGACAGATTTCGAACCCCAGATGCTGACAGGGATAGTCATGTTGTTGACCAGATGCAGCATGGCGACGGTAACGATAAAGGCCAGGTAGAACCAGTTCGCCACATAGATATGAGGCTCTTTCCGCCTGACGATTGTTCCCAGGAACACGGCAAGATAGGCCACCCAGACGATGGTCAGCCACAGATCGACATACCACTCCGGCTCGGCGTATTCCTTGGACTGGGTTCCGCCCAGCACATACCCGGTCGCAGCCAGCACAATGAACAGCTGATAGCCCCAGAAAACGAACCATGCCAGATTGCCGCCCCACAGGCGCGCAGCGCTGGTCCGCTGGACGACGTAGAAGGACGTAGCGATTAGTGCGTTGCCGCCAAAGGCAAAGATAACCGCCGATGTATGCAGCGGACGCAATCGGCCAAAATTCAGATATCCTTGTGCCCATTCAAAGTTCAGCACCGGATAGGCCAGCTGAAAGGCGATGAATGTCCCGGCAAGAAAACCAACCACGCCCCAAAAGGCCGTCGCGATTACGCCGTAACGGACCACATCGTCCATGTATTCGCCTGAACGATCTATGAGGATATCTGGCTCATCCGTGTTTCTAAGCGTCCAGATGAACAATCCCGCGGCGATCAACATCACCAGAATTGCATGCACCTGATACGCCAAATCGCGTGCATAATTGGTCCCGATCGCTGCAAACAGCACGATCAGACCAAGCACGATCAGCTTGATGTAATTTGACATATTGCGTCCCTTTGCCATGCTCCGCGCGATTCTTTTTTGTCGCGGAACCCATTTGACTGGTCGTTGTTTTGTCCGAGGACAGCCCAAACTGCTTTGATCTGTATCAAGACAGAATAGCGAATATTGTGACAAGGCTACAGAAATGATTTGGCCGGAATGTCGCGGACGGAACGGCCCTGGAGGCAAGAGGTCAAGATGGCGTATAAATCCCTTCTCACAGTTCTAACGGAAACGGAACAATCGGCCCCGGCGCTGGCACAAATGGCAGCCCTGGCCACAGCCCAGGATGCGCATGCCGAAGCCCTGTGCCTGGGGGTCGATCGCAGTCAGACCGGTTATTACTATGCTGGCGCCAACGCGCTGATTCTGCAGGAGACCCTGTCCCGCGCCAAAGCAGAGGCGGAGGACACCCTGCACTATGCAGAGACCTATCTGAACAGTTCCGGCGTACGCTGGTCTGCAGAAAGCGGCGTGGCCCAGATTGCCGATATTGGTCGCCACGTTGCCCATCGGGCGCGGTTCTCGGACCTTGTTATTCTGCCGCAACCTTACGGAAAAGACCGCAGCGTCGAAGCAGAGCCTATCGTCGAGGCAGCCATGTTCGAAGGTCACGCTCCGGTTCTGGTCATACCCGAAAACACGACGCCTTTTGACAAGCCCGGTACTGTCTTGGTCGGCTGGAACGAAAGCGTCGAGGCCATGCGCGCCATTCGCTGCGCCCTACCCTTCCTGATCGAGGCCGATCAGGTGCGGATCGTGGTGATCGACCCACCAACGCATGGGCCGGATCGCTCGGACCCCGGTGGGTTGTTGTCCCAGATGCTGTCACGCCACGGAGTTAAGTGCGAAATCGACGTGCTCAGCAAAACAATGTCGCGTGTATCGGACATCCTGAACCGCCATGCGACGGATACCGAAACAGATATGATCGTCATGGGCGCCTATGGGCATTCCCGATTCCGAGAAGCCATCCTGGGCGGCGCGACACGCAATATGCTGGAACAATCGACTGTTCCGGTGTTCATGGCACATTGAAACGGCAGAGCCGCCCAGCGGGCGGCTTTTACCCGCGTTTCACAAGGCCGATCAGGAAAAGCAGAATGATCGCCCCGATGGTGGCGAAAATAATGGACGAGACCAGACCGCCGCCAACGGCAAAGCCAAGGGCCGGGAAAATCACCCCCGCCAGAAATGCGCCAACTACGCCGACGATGATGTTGCCAATCAGGCCGAATCCCCGACCTTCCATGATTTTTCCGGACAACCATCCCGCGATGGCACCAATAAGCAGCATGGCCAAAAGGCTGCTGAATCCCATGACTTACTCCTGACGCAGTTTCACTGGTCCCACTAAACCACGGTTAAGACAACGGGTCACGCCGTATGTGAATCACACCAGATATCCGCCATCGGAATCGTCGCCTGCCTCTTCCATCAACCGGCCCATATCCGGAACAGATACACGGCGCTTTCCTTCTAGCAAGATGATCTCGTCTTTCTTCAAGGCGGATATCTGACGGCTGACAGTTTCCAGTGTAAGGCCAAGGTAGTCTGCCATCGCCTCGCGCGTCAGCGGAAGATCAAAAACGATTGGGCTGGAACTCCCGTTCTGCCCAATCGACGCATCCCGGCGCGCGATGATGGACAACAGGCTTGCGATTTTTTCGCGCGCAGTCTTGCGTCCCAGCACCAGCATCCATTCACGGGCAGCGTCCAGCTCATCCAATGTCATCTGAAGCAAACGATGCGCGATATGCGGAGTCGCACCCATCAGTTCTTCGAACGGCTTCTTACGGAAACAGCACATGACAATGTCAGTCGTTGCCACGACGTCGTAAGGCGCTGAATCTCGACCTGGACGACCGACGAAATCGCTGGGCAGCAAAAGGCCAACCATCTGCGTGCGCCCATCTTCCATGGTCTGAGTCAAAGAAGCGATCCCCGACACGACCGAGCCCACGAAATTCATCTGATCACCGGACCAGATGATTGTCTGCCCAGCCTCGAAGCTGCGATAATATTTAATACCTTCAAGAAGCTCCAGCTCATGAACATCGCAATGCGCACAGACTGCTCTGTGGCGGATTGGACAATCTTCACAGTTTGTATGATCGATTTTGAAAATCTGTGTCATGCGCGTTCCCACTTGATCTCTATCAAGGTTGCTAGGCGTGCCGTCCTCTAACGGTATCGCCATGATAGTTAAACCACAACTTGCAAAGCTTGGACTATTTGACGCGAAAGTACCGCGCTACACAAGCTATCCAACAGCCCCTCACTTCAACAATGATGTGGGGGTAAACCTTTACGAAGACTGGATTACCGGCATTAAACCCGGCAGCTCCGTCTCGTTGTACATACACGTGCCCTTCTGCCGCAGGCTGTGTTGGTTTTGTGCCTGCCGAACACAGGGGACGCAAACTGACAACCCGGTCATCGCCTATGTCGACGTCCTCAAGGCCGAGCTTGATCTGCTGGCCGCGCGCCTGCCTCAAGGCGTCACCCTCTCGCGTCTGCACTGGGGCGGCGGCACACCAACGCTGTTGAATCCCGATCTGATGCGAGATCTGGCCACACGCATTCTGGATGTTATCCCGCTGGGCCCGGGTGCTGAATTCTCGGTCGAAATCGACCCGAACGAGATTGACCAAGCCCGACTGGACGCGCTGGCCGAAGCGGGCATGAACCGTGCCTCGATCGGCGTGCAGGATTTCGACGATGAGATTCAGAAAACTATCGGTCGCGTCCAAAGCTATGACACCACGCGCGCAGCTGTGGACATGATCCGTGCCCGCGGCATTACCAGTCTGAACGCAGATATCCTGTACGGTCTGCCGCATCAGACCAAATCAAGGATGACTGAAAGCGTACAGAAACTGCTGTCACTGAACCCCGACCGCGTTGCGCTGTACGGATACGCCCACGTGCCGTGGATGGCCAAGCGGCAACAGTTGATTCCTTCGGACGCATTGCCCACGCCCGAGCAACGTCTGGAGCTGTTCGAGACGGCGCGTCGACTGTTCCTCTGGGATGATTACGCCGAGATCGGAATTGACCACTTTGCCACGCAGGATGATGGTCTGACACATGCGCTCAGGACCGGGCGACTGAAACGGAACTTTCAGGGTTATACGGATGATCAGGCCGAGGTGCTGATCGGTGTGGGCGCAAGCTCGATCTCGCGGTTTCCTCAGGGCTACGCCCAGAACGCACCGGCAACATCGGCCTATACGAAAGCCATCCGCGAGGGGCGCTTTTCGACCTCGCGCGGGCATTTGTTCAAAGGGCAGGACATTTTGCGCGCACGTCTGATCGAAGCGCTGATGTGTGATTTTCAGATCAATTCGGCTGAGATTCTGCGTGACCACAACATATCCGCCCAAGAGCTGAACGAGATGTTCCAGAAGGCCAATGCCGACTTCAACAATCTGCTACACGTCACCAAGGATGGCCTGTTCATTCCACCCGAGGCCCGGCCGCTGACCCGAATGATTGCCCGCAGCTTTGACGCCTATGACCTGAGCAAGGCAGGCCACAGCTCGGCGATCTGATCGCTTACAGGTGGGCCCGGTTGTGCGGCCCGCCGCTTAGATACCAGTACAGGGGCTTGACGCGAGCCTCTGGTTGTCTTCACACTTGGGCGGAACGATCCGAACCCTGAGGCAGGTGAATTCGCAGTCAGTCCTCGCCCACGCAGCCGTGTGGGTCGGCCCTTTTCGTGCAGGTATTACTGCAACCTGAAAAGAGGGACATCACTCATGCGCGTATTCACCGTCCTCGGCCCCAGCCAATCTGGCAAGACAACCCTGGTCGAGGCCATAAGCCGTCTCGACAACCGACCCACCACATTCGATGTCTCCGGAACCGTGCACTTGCACGGTTTTTCTTACTTGGACGAGCCCTGGTGCGCGATCGACGTGGACGGGGGCAGCGACAATCTGGGTTATGTCGGACCAGCCATGGCGATTTCGGATGCGGCGGTTGTGGTTGTCCCGCCGGACCCAGACGCGGCTGTCTTGTGCGCGCCCTATCTGCGGCTGGTTGAAGAGGCGGGCATTCCCTGTTTCCTGTTCATCAATCGGATGGACGCCCCAAATGGCCGTATCCGGGATATCATCGCCGCGCTACAGACCTACTGCACCCACCACATCGCCCTACGTCAGGTCCCTATTCGCGACGGCGAGACAATAGTCGGCGCGGTCGATCTGATCTCGGAGCGGGCTTGGAAATATCAGGAAGGCCAGCCCTCGGCCCTGATCGAACTGCCGCTCTCGGTCGAGGACCGCGAACAAGAAGCCCGCACCGAGCTGCTAGAGACGCTGTCGGATTTTGACGATCACCTGTTGGAGCAGCTGATCGAAGACAAACAGCCCGCAAGTGCCGAGATCTACGATCTGGCCGCGCAGGTTTTGCAGAACCACCAGTTGATCCCCGCCTGTCTGGGCGCGGCCAGCCATGGCAATGGCCTGACCCGCCTGATGAAAGCCCTGCGGCACGAAGCCCCTGAGTTCAACATTGCCGCCAACCGCGATGAGGCCACCGAGACTGCCCGCGCCATTGCGGGATTCGCGGACGTGAAGAAACATATCGGCAAGATCATCGTCCTTCGTGGCCTGGGAGATGGCGTGCGTGCGCATGAAGCTTTGGGAGGTGAGACAGTCGGCAATCTGACGACACTTGACGCCAAGACCCAGATTTCCGGGCTGGAGGCAGGTCAGATCGGGCTGGCCGTGAAATCCGATCACCTGATCCCCGGCAATGTTTACGACAGCAAATCCGAATCTCCGTTGCCGGAATGGGCATCATCACATCCAGTCGCCCAACGTCAGATCGTATCACCCGCGCATGAGCGAGATGACGTGCGCCTGTCGAACGCTCTGACCCGTCTGGTCGAGATCGACCCCGGTCTCCATCTGGAGCAGGATGAGCTGAGCGGCCATGCGGTGCTGGGCTCTCAAGGCCCGCAGCACATGCGCCGGATCACCGCCAAACTGGCCGAAGATTTCGGGATCGAAATCGTGGCCGACCCGATCGAGACCGCCTATCGCGAAACCATCCGTGCGCCCATCGAACACCGCCACCGTCACCGCAAGCAATCCGGTGGTGCGGGTCAGTTTGCAGATGTCGTGATCTCGGTCACGCCCATGCCGCGCGGATCAGGGTTTCAGTTCGAAGAGATCGTGAAAGGCGGTTCGGTGCCGCGCAACTATATTCCCTCAGTTGAACACGGGGCCAAGGACGCGCTGGAGCAGGGGCCTGAGGGCTTCCCTGTTGTTGATGTCAAAATCACGCTGAGTGACGGCAAACACCACAATGTGGACAGTTCCGATTATGCTTTCCGCACCGCAGGCAAGAACGCCGTACGCGAGGCGCTGCCTCAGGCCAAACCGGTGGTCCTGCAACCCATTCTGAACGCAGAGATTCACTTGCCATCCGATTTCGTCGGTGATCTTGTCCCCACGATCAGTTCCTTACAGGGTCAAGTGCTGGGATTCGAAGGCAACCCCAACGCTTCGGGCTGGGAGATTTTCAATGCCCAACTTCCTGCCGTGGCCGAGGATGAGTTGCATCGCACCCTGGCCAGCGCCACGCGCGGCACCGGTTGGGTAAAGTTAAGCTTTGATCACTATGAAGAACTGCGCGGCCCGATACCGAAAGCGGCAACGCGGGAAACCGCAAACGCGTGAAAAACACGGCGAGCGGGCTTCAGCCCGCTGCCGCAATCAATTCGCGGGTGTAATCTGTCTGCGCGTTTTCGAACAGGTCTTCGGCAGCGCCCATTTCAATCACGTCACCGTTCCGCATAACGATGACATTATGTGACATCGCCCGGACCACTTTTAGGTCATGGCTGATGAACAGATATGCCAACCCGTATTTCCGCTGCAGATCTCGCAGCAAGTCTACGATCTGCACCTGAACCGTCATGTCCAGCGCGCTTGTCGGCTCATCCAGCACCAGAAGTTTGGGACGGAGCACCATCGCCCGTGCGATGGCGATACGCTGCCGCTGCCCGCCCGAGAACTCGTGCGGATACCGGTCCATCGACGCCGGGTCCAACCCCACTTCGGTCATCACATCCGCCACCAGATCACGCGGGGAGCGGTGTGGATCAACCTTGTGGATTGCCAGACCCTCGGCGATGATTTGCATACAGGTCATGCGCGGGCTCAGGCTGCCAAACGGGTCCTGAAACACAATCTGCATATCCTTGCGCAAACGGCGCAATTCGCGTGTGGACCAACGGCGCACATCCTGGTCGCGAAAGGTGATACCACCCTCGGACGCGATCAGCCGCATGATGGCCAGCGCCAACGTGGTCTTGCCCGACCCGCTTTCGCCCACGATCCCCACGGTTTCGCCGGCGCGCACGCTGAGGCTGGCGTCATTCACCGCCTTAACATGGCCGACAGTTCGCTTGAGAAAGCCGCGCTGGATCGGGAACCAGACTTTCAGGTGATCGGTGCGGGCGACCTCTTCTGCATCCGCGGCGACCGGATCGGGTTGGCCCGACGGTTCGGCCGCCAGCAATTTCCGGGTATAGGGATGCTGAGGGTTCTCGAAGATGTCCGCGGTTGCACCGGCTTCGACAATCTCTCCGTCCTTCATGACGCAAACTCGATCGGCGATCCGGCGCACGATGCCAAGGTCATGGGTGATGAACAGCATCCCCATGTTTTCGGCTTTCTGCAGGTCTGCCAGCAACTCGAGTATCTGTGCCTGAATGGTCACGTCCAGCGCCGTGGTCGGTTCATCTGCGATCAGAATGTCCGGCTTATTGGCAAGCGCCATGGCGATCATGACGCGCTGCCGTTGTCCGCCCGAAAGTTGGTGCGGATAGCTGTCCAACCGATCCTGCGGATCACGGATGCCAACCTTGGTCAGCAGCTCGACAATCCGACCACGGGCCGCGTCGCCCACAACGCCCTGATGCAGCGCCAGCGATTCAGCCATCTGCTTTTGGATCGTGTGCAAAGGGTTGAGCGATGTCATCGGCTCTTGAAAGATGAAGCTGATGTCGTTGCCTCGCACATCCATGAGATGCTTCTCGGACGTTCCGATCATCTCTTGCCCGTCGTATTTCACCGATCCTTCGACAATCGCGCTGTCGCCCAACAGCGAAACGGTCGACAAGGCGGTCACAGATTTTCCGGACCCGGATTCCCCTACCAAAGCCACGGTTTCCCCACGATCCACCGTGAAGGACACGCCCTTGACCGCCGCACTGACCTGCCCGTCCTGCCGGAACGAAACCTTGAGGTTGTTTACATCCAGCAGGCTCATGAGAAGGTCTTTCTGGGATCAAACGCATCGCGGACGCCTTCGAAAATGAAGACCAGAAGCGACAGCATGATGGCAAAGGTGAAAAAGGCGGTAAAGGCCAGCCAAGGGGCCTGCAAGTTCTGTTTTGCCTGCAAGGTCAGCTCACCAAGTGACGGGGCCGAGGACGGCAGGCCGAAGCCCAGAAAATCCAGCGAGGCAAGCCCGCCAATCGTTCCGGTGACGATGAAGGGCATGAAGGTCAGCGTGGCGACCATTGCATTGGGCAGCATGTGGCGGAACATGATCGTCCTGTTGCTGACGCCCAACGCCCGCGCCGCCCGGACATATTCAAGGTTTCGCGCCCGCAGGAACTCAGCTCGGACAACGCCAACCAATCCGGTCCAGCTGAACAGGATCATGAGCAACACCAGCAACCAGAAACTGCGCCCTAGAATAGCGAACATGATGATGATCACATAAAGCGATGGGGTGGCCGACCAAATCTCGATGATCCGTTGAAAGATCAAATCCAGCCAGCCGCCAAAAAAGCCCTGAATGGCGCCTGCGAAGATACCGATCAGGCTGGCAACACCTGTGACCATCAGCGTGAACAGAATGGACAGACGGAACCCATAGATCACCCGTGCAAGCACATCGCGCTTGGTGTCATCGGTGCCCAACAGGTTCTGACCGTTGGGCGGCAGCGGGGCGGCGCCCGGCCGATCAACGCTGGTTTTGAAAGAGTATGGGATCAGCGGCCAGATGGCCCAGCCGCGCTCGAACCCGTCGGCGGCAAAGGATCCGGCCTCGATCTGCTCGATAATGCCGTCAGGATCGTCAAAGCACTGATCCAAACCGCCACTGTCTATCAGACAACGCACTTCGGGGTCGCGATAGATTGCTTCGGTTTGGAAATCACCGCCAAACTCGGTCTCTGGGTAGAAATTGAAGATCGGCGTATAAAGCTCACCGCGGTATTTCACGAGGATCGGTTTGTCATTTGCGATAAATTCAGCAAATAGCGACAGGCCGAACAGGATCGAGAAGATGATCAGCGACCAGAACGCCCGGCCATTGCGACGGAAGTTGCGCCACCGGCGCTGATTCAGGGGGGAAAGCGCCATTTACCCCTCCCGCTTTTCAAAGTCGATGCGCGGATCAACCAACACATACATCAGATCACTGATGATGCCGACCACCAGACCCATTAGGCCAAAGATAAACAGGGTCCCGAAAATAACCGGGTAATCCCGCGCCACGGCGGCCTCGAAGCCCAACCGGCCCAATCCATCCAGCGAAAAGATGGTTTCGATGATGATTGACCCTCCGAAAAACACACCGATGAAGACGGCCGGAAAACCCGCGATTACGATCAGCATCGCATTGCGGAATACGTGGCCGTACAGCACCCGGCTTTCGCTCAGGCCCTTGGCGCGGGCGGTCATGACATATTGCTTTTTAATCTCGTCCAGAAACGAGTTTTTGGTCAGCAAGGTGAGCGTTGCGAAGGCAGAGATGGTCAGCGCCAGGATCGGCAACGCGATATGCCAGAAGTAATCGGCAATCTTGCCAAATACACTCAGGCTGTCCCAGTTGTCCGAGGTAAGCCCCCGCAGCGGAAAGATCTGCCAATAGGACCCACCGGCAAATAGCACCAGCAGCAAAATGGCGAACAGAAATCCCGGGATGGCGTAGGCCACGATGATGGCACCACTGGTCCAGGTGTCAAAGCTTGATCCGTCCCTGATCGCCTTGCGAATACCCAGAGGGATCGACACCAGATAGGCAATCAGCGTCGACCAAAGCCCCAGCGAAATAGACACCGGCATCTTTTCCAGCACCAGATCGGTCACACTGATCGACCGGAAATAGCTCTCGCCAAAATCCAGAGTCAGGTAATTACCCATCATATTCAGAAACCGTTCCAAGGGCGGTTTGTCGAACCCGAATTCTTTTTCCAGTTCTTCGATGAATTCAGGCGGCAAGCCGCGCCCGCCGATATAGCGGTCATTTGTGCCGCCGGTCTGCTGTTCGATATCGCCGCCACCGCCAGCGATACCTTCAAATACATCTCCACCACCCTCCATCTGGGCGATGATCTGTTCAATCGGGCCGCCTGGCACAAACTGCACAAGGGTGAAGTTGACGATCATGATTCCCAGCAGTGTGGGAATGACCAGCAGCAGGCGTCTTAGAATATATGCTCCCATTTGGGCGGATTACCTCAAGGCGCCGGAGGATTTCAACTGGGCTTCCTGCTCGGCGTTGATCCACCACAGGTCTTCGACACCCAATGAATAAGGCGGCAGGTTTTCCGGGTATTCATACATGTCCCAATAGGCAACCCAGTATTTGCCCAAATACCAAGTGGGCACCATGATCCGCTTGGCCCGCAAAACACGGTCCAGGGCGCGAACATTGGCAAACAACTCTTCGCTGTTGGTCGCTGCCACGATGTTGTCGATCAACGGTTCAATATCCGGGCCATACGCACCGGACGGGTTGAATACGGAATACGAGGCCGCCTCGGTTCCGAATTGCTGGTACAGTCCCGTCGAAGGTTGCAGCGAACTTGGGTACCCGCCGAAAATCATGTCGAAATCCCGGTCACGGCGGCGCAGGGTGAATTGCGCATTGTCCACACGATTGTAGGTTGCATCTATGCCCATCGTCCTAAGGTTAGCGACAAATGGCTGGATGATACGATCAAGAGTCGGCTGGTCTGACAGAAATTCTATGGCCAGTACTTCACCGTTTTGATTGCGGCGGATACCGTCTTCACCCACCTGCCAACCGGCCTCATCCAGCAGCTTCATCGCGGCGCGCAGATTGCGACGATCATTCTGACGCTCGGCGCGGGATTCATGGGCAACGACCGGTTGGTCGGTCAGTACCGCAGGGTCCAGCGCATCGCCCAGGCTTTGCAGAACCTCCAGTTCACGCCCCTCGGGCAGCCCCGTCGCCTCTAGGTGAGTTCCCTGCCAGAATGAGTCGCGCTGCTGAAACAGGCCATATTGCAAGCTTTCATTCGTCCATTCGAAGTTGAACCCTAACTGGACGGCTTCGCGCACCTTGGGATCCTGAAATTGTGGCCGGTCCAGGTTCATGACAAAGCCCGAAGCGTTGGGGACATCCCCGTCTTCCAGCTCTACCCGAACCACTGTTCCGTTTGCTATGGCAGGAAAATCATAGGCCGTTGCCCAGCTTTTCGAGTTGTTTTCCTGGCGCAGTGTGAACGTGCCCGCCTTGAACCCTTCCATCGCAGCAATCGAGTCCGCGAAATATTCGATCCGGATGGAGTCATAGTTGTTGCGGCCAACATTCACATTAACGTGGTCGCCCCAATAGTCCGGGTTGCGCTTGTAGACGATGCGCCGGTTGATGTCATAGCTGTCCAAAACATAAGGTCCGGATCCGATACCGGGCTCAAGCCGGGATTTGTCGAGCCGCCGGTTTTCGGGGTCTGCCTCAAACCAGGCCTTGGAAAACACAGATGTCCCGGCAACCTGACTTATTAGGCCACGGCGCGGGATATCCGGTGCGAAATAGAATTTAACCCGATGATCATCCAGCGCTTCGGCACGCGGAATCATCTCGCGGACGGCGTCGGCATAGGATTTTAACCCCTGTTCCAGCAGCAGATTATGCGAAAACACAACATCTTCGGCAGTCACCGGGCTTCCATCGGAAAACCGCGCCTCAGGTCGCATGTTGAAGATGACCCAATCCTGGCTTTCCGGGTATTCAAGGCTTTCTGCCAGCAGACCGTAGTAAGTGGCCGTTTCATCATAGGACGCGACCATCAGGGATTCATACTGATCCGCAGAACGCGCACCCGCGCGTCCCTGCCGCGTATAGGGGTTGAAACTGTCAAATGTCCCTTGCGCTGCATAAGATAACTCTCCGCCGCGCGGCGCATCAGGATTTACATAGTCGAAATGGGCAAACCCTTCAGGGTATTTCAAATCGCCAAATTCCGAGAATCCGTGTCTTTTGATGATGGTCTCTTCGGCAAACAGTTGAGAGGTCATGAGCGCAAGCAGCAAAAAGCCGGTTATCGGTATGGTCAACCAACCTCTGAAATCCAATGCACGTGCCTGAACAATCTGTCGGTTGGATTCCATTTGGCTCATCCCCTGTTGCGTCACTTCTTATAGTCTTGCGCCTGAACGAAGCTAAAGGTCCAGCGTTGACTGATTCAAGTTTAGAATGCGTGAGCGCATTGTGAAGGTTTCTTCATACAAAAAAAGCCGCTGCACGGGGCAGCGGCTTTGAACTTCAGATGTGCCGGTGTGGCATCAGTTGCCGATTGTCTGCAGATAGGCAATCAGATCGGCACGGTCCTGCGGTTTTTTCAGGCCAGCAAAACTCATGGATGTGCCCGAGATATAGCTGCTTGGCTTGGTCAGGAAGGCATCCAGTGCTTCGGGTGTCCAGTTGCCGCCATGGGCCTGCATCGGTGCCGAATAGCCGGTAAAACCGCTGGCCGTTGCGACAGGGCGGTCAACGACACCATACAGATAGGGGCCTGTGCCGTTTGCACCGTCTTCCAGCTTGTGACACGCGGTACACTTGCGGAAAACTTTGGCGCCTTTTTCAACGTCGGCGGCGGCCAGCAGCTCTTCAAATACTACCTCTTCACCGTTGGCGCTTTCGCCTGCGCTTTCGGTTTCGATGATGTACGAAGCCGTCTCGCCATGGGCATCGGCGTGGTAAAGCTCTTCTGCGGCCCATTTGGCCAGAAGCAGCACCAGGAAGGTGCCAAACAGGCCTGCTGCGGCCTTGGTAACTGTCATCGTGTCGAACATTGATCGCGAGTCCATTTCAGCTGTCTGCGGGGTGTCTAAGGCTTCCCCTTACAAGAGGCAAGGTATAGACACCGCGACTAAACGCCCAATTCTGGAACTTGTTGCACGGAATCGACCAAATGACAAAACGTATCGCATTTCAGGGAGAACCCGGTGCCTATAGCCACGAGGCATGCCGAAACGCTCGTCCCGATATGGAGGCCCTGCCCTGCCGCACATTTGAGGATGTGATCGAATCAGTTCGGTCCGGCAAAGCAGACCTGGCGATGCTTCCGGTCGAAAATACGACCTATGGGCGGGTGGCCGATATTCACCGCCTGCTGCCCCATAGCGGGTTGCATATCATCGATGAAGCTTTTGTTCGCGTACACATCAATTTGTTGGCCGTCCCCGGTGCCAAGCTGAGCGACATCACCGAAGCGCATTCGCATCTGGTGCTGCTGCCACAATGCGCTGGGTTCCTGAAGCAGCACGGCATTCAGGGACGCGTCAGCCCGGACAATGCCCGCGCCGCGCGCGAGGTTTCCGAGGCCGCCGAACTGCATTCTGCTGCGCTGGCCAGCGAGTTGGCCGGAGAGATCTATAACCTGAACGTCCTGGCCCGCCATATCGAGGACAGCGACGACAACACCACGCGCTTTTTGATCATGTCACGCGACGCGGATCTGTCGCGGCGCGGGGCGCATGGGATGATCACCAGTTTTGTGTTTCAGGTCCGCAACATCCCGGCCGCGCTGTATAAGGCGATGGGCGGCTTCGCCACCAATGGTGTCAACATGACCAAGCTGGAAAGCTATATGGTCGACGGGTCGTTCACGGCCACGCAGTTCTATGCGGATATTGTCGGGCACCCAGATGACCGCAATGTACAACTGGCCCTGGAAGAGCTGGAACATTTCACCACCAATGTTGAGATTCTGGGCGTGTATCCAGCCGTCCAGCCGCGCGGCTAGCTCAGGCTAACTGGTATTTCTTGCACACCGCACCTTCATGTGACCGGTAACCGACAAATCCCATGGCCGCGTAATAGGCCAGGCCTTCGGCATTTTGCGCTCCAATGGTCGCGTCTATTGCAGGCAGACCTGCGGCTCGGGCCGCCAGCAGCGTTTTCTGAAACAGGGCCCGCCCGACCCCCATGCGCGCGGCTGACGGGCGTATATGTGTTCCGATGATGCCCCAACCGGCTGTTACGCCATAAGTGTTTCCGTCGACGGCCAGTATCAGCGCCTGAAAGCCCAATACCTGTGAACCCTGCACCGCCACGGTGCATTGGATGCTGCCGCAGTGGCTGATGTAATGCTCTTTGGCAAAACTCTCATCGCTGGGTTTGGTGCGCTTACCGGCGGTCACGATCTCTTGCAGGACCTCGGAAATACCTTTGGCGTCATCCACAACAGCGCTGCGCAATATCACATCAGACATTCAGGGCCTCTTGTCTCGGAATTCTCAAGAACCGTGCAGATGACGTTCTTCCATTTCCCGCGCGAATTCGCTGAGGCGGGCCTGAAACTGTCGCCGGAACCGCGACTGACCCAATCTGAGCGATTGCAGCAACAGCCGTGCAGGCAGGGATTTGGCCGATAGCGACATATCCACGGTCAGCCGGGTTCTACGTTGCGACAGGGCCAGAAACTCGACCCTGGTTGAGCCATTCATTCCCTTGCTTGCCGCCTCGAACCGCATATGGGTCGGTGGATCACATTCGGCCATATTGATTTCCACGCGCCGGGGCTTTCCGCGCATACGGAACTCGGTCTCCCAGGATGTACCGGGCACAACGCCCATATGCCCTGACAAACGCCGGACCTCGATCCCGCGGCGCATTGCCATCCGCTCGAACCGTTCGAAATCCGCAAACATTTCGAACACCGCGTTGACAGGGGCCTGAATATCTTCACGTGCGGAGAATTGCATGGTGGGTTATCGTTCTCTTGCCTATTCGCCCAGTATTTTGTCAGTCGAGCGTATCTGCAAGCCAGTTTTGCAGCAGAAAATGCGCAATCGCGCCTTTGCGCGCGGGCAGAAGGCTGGGATGTTCCCCAGCAAAGACCTGCATCATTTCAGCCTTATTCACCCATATAGCGTCTTCGATTTCAACCGGATCTATAGTGATTTCTTGCGACAATGCCTCGCCTGAACAGCCAAACATCAGTGACGCCGGAAAGGGCCAGGGCTGGCTGGAAAGATAGGTTACTTGCCCGACGGGGACACCGGCCTCTTCCATCACCTCTCTGCGCACCGCCGCTTCCAGCGTTTCTCCGGGTTCGACAAATCCGGCCAGTAGCGAATACATGCCTTCAGGCCATCCCGGGGATCGCCCCATCAGCACCGAATTCCCAAATGTGATCAACATGATGACGACCGGGTCGGTGCGTGGGAAATGCTGCCCCCCACACGACGGGCAACTGCGTTGCCATCCTGCTTGCGACATCTCGCTGGCGGCGCCGCAACGGGCGCAAAACCTATGGGTTTCATGCCAGGCGATGACCGCCTTGGCGGAAGCCGAAAGTTCGGCATCACGTGGGGAAAGGCGCGCCATGATGCGGCGCAATTCGACAAAAACCTGACCTTCAGGCAAATCCGGGTGCTGTTGCTCTGATCGGTCGAAGAATGCCCCAAGCTCGGACAGGTCAACGCCCTCGGGCATCCAATCGGATATATCAAAGGCAAAAACCGGAACTTCATCCGAGAGACCAAGCAATACTGGCGCTGGGACGATCCCACCGGGACCATTTGCGATCAGCTCATGCAAGACAGGTAACAAGCAGAGTTGATCAAGGGCCTCTCCTTGAACCAGCAGCTTTCCGCGCCACAGCAACAGGCATTTCGCTTTCGGATGTGCTCGCGCTGCTGCCATCGTGTCGACGTCTCCGCGAAGATGTGCGGCACGATCCAGCCCTGATCCACCAAACGTTACCTGTTCCGCGTTCTTCATTTAAATTCCTCTGGTTCGCCTGCACAGGGCTGCCATGACAGCTTCGGTGTTGCAACGACAATTCCACGACCGAAAACCGAGGCGATCCCGTCAAATTACCGCAAGTGCATAAAAAAATTTGCACTTACTATGCTTTTTGTTGAAGTTGTTATTCATAAAACTGCCAAAAGTAGAGTATAAAAAACAATTTCGCATTTGTCTGATCAGTCTGTAAGTATCCGGATTTTGGCGACCACCGATCTGCACATGAACCTGTGCAGTTTTGATTATTACGCGGATCAAGACGAACCTACGATCGGATTGACCCGAACGGCCAGCCTGATCCGGCAGGCGCGGAACGAGGCTGAGGCAGACGGAGATATCGTCTTGCTCTTCGACAACGGAGACGCTCTGCAGGGTACACCGTTGGGGGATTGGGCTGCCGATCCCGCCAATGCGCCGCACATCCTGATGCAGGCCTTCGGCAGCCTGGGATATGACGCGATTGGCCTGGGAAACCACGACTTCGGATTCGGGCTTCAATTCTTACAGCACGTTATCTCTGACGCCCCCTGCCCTGTGCTCAGCAGCAACGCCTTGCGCACGAATGGGCCTCAGATCTGGCAAGATCATGTCATTTTGCACAAAGAGATCCCTGGCTCGCCGACACCTATGGCCTTGAAAATTGGGGTTTTTTCGGTCCTCCCGCCTCAGACAGCGCAATGGGAGGCGCACAAGCTGCACGACACCCTTACCACTCAGGACATCCTGACTTGTGCGGCAAACAAAGTCAGAAAGCTCAAAGACGAAAATTGCGACCTGATCATCGCGCTGGCCCATACCGGTTTCGGACCGGACAGGTCACAACGGAATATGGAAAACGCGATTATTCCGCTGGCCGAAATCGAAGGTATCGACGCAATAATTGCTGGTCATTCCCATTTGACCTATCCCGTCAAGGCCGGCTCTGAAAACACTCTGGTGCATGGCAAACCAGTTGTCCTACCCGGAACGGCCGGATCACATCTGGGGGTGATCGACTTGAAACTTCACTCGGCAGAGCGCGGCGGCTGGACCGCTGGCGAAGCCCGGGCGGCGCTGCGACCGATATCTGCGGGGCGTCCCGACGAAATCGTATCACTGGCGCCCGAAGATCCGGAATTGTTGCATCTGTTTTCCTCTGGTCATGCCGAAACCCGCAGGCGAGCGGGCCAGCCGGTCGGCCGCACCCCGCACCATCTGCACAGCTATTTCAGCTTTTGCACCGAGGACCGTGGACTGAGGCTGGTCGCCGCCGCCCAGGCTGCCGCGTTACGTCTGTGTATGTCCGAAACCGACCTGGCAGACATTCCGATTTTATCGGCGGTTTCACCTTCGAAATTCGGCGGTCGGGCCGGGCCGCGATTCTATACGGATGTTAAGCCTGGCGAGATATTCCTGCGTAACGTGGTTGACCTGCATGTTTTTCCAAACGAATTGCAGGGTGTCATTGTATCCGGTGACCAAATCGTGGACTGGCTTGAGATGTCCGCAGCTGTTTTCAACCAGATTTCGACCGGATCTGCATCCGAACTTATTTGCGAAAATCGGGTGGGTCACAACTTTGATGTGCTATACGGGCTGTCCTGCAGAATTGATCTGACACAACCTCCGCGTTTCGACGATATGGGCACCTTGATCAACGCCGAAAACCGGCGCGTTTCAGAAGTTCTGGTCGGTGCCACCCCCATTGCACCGGATCAGCAATTTGCCGTCGCGCTTAACAATTATCGCGCCAGCGGGGGCGGGCATTTCCCATTTGCGGGTAATGCGCAACGTATCGACATGCCCATCCTGCCGGTCCAGCAAGCCCTGCTGGATTATCTGTCAGGCACCTTGGTCAGCGATCCGCTGGAAGAGGCCCAGAAACCCTTCAGAATCACCAGTAACACTGGTACGCAGGCGATCTTACGCACCGGTCCAAATGCCCACCGACTTCTGCAGGACATTCAGGAATTTGATCCACAAGTCCTTGGAACCGACGAAAATGGCTTTTTACGGATTCTTCTGACCTTCTGACGGGTTGTGTTTTTCCGGCCAACTGCCTATATCCACCCTCGAGAGGTTGGCGCGGGCGAGCGCCTCGCCAACCTGGTCAGATCCGGAAGGAAGCAGCCACAACGAGCCCCGCTTGGGTCGATGTCCAACCTCTCACTTACGCGCAACGACTGCCGCAGGAGGGACTTTATGATTGTAGCAATGACCCTTCGGGCAGAGCGTTTCCGGGACTAACCCCCGCTCTTGCCTGAACACGTTACCGATGGGTGCGCGTCTGCCACCCTGATGGTTTCCTGTATCTGAACACAGGCAGAACAATGTCCAAAACACTTTCGGACCTGGGATGGTCCTCTCATTTTGCAGCCCAACATGCTGTGAACCCTACCTGCACACCGCATCGCATCAACGCCGTCCATCGTGATCGCCTGATCGGCCTGAATGCGCTGGGCGACACATCTGATCTGACCCCTGACCGATCAACCGGCGAATTTGCGGTTGGCGATTGGATCCTTGCGGATGATCAAAACCGCATTCGGCATCTTTTGGAGCGCAAAAGCCTCTTGCAACGCCGGGCCGCAGGCACCGGTGCGCAGGTTCAGCTGATCGCGGCGAATGTGGACGTGCTGTATATCGTCAGTTCCTGCAATGCCGATTTCAATCTGGCCCGGCTTGAACGTTATCTGGCACTGGCGCATCAGGCCGGGTGCTATCCGGTTGTTGTCCTGACCAAGGCCGACAGCTGCCCTGACCCAGAGAGCTATGCCAGTCAGGCCAGTTCGCTGGTTCGGTTTCTGACCGTTCTAACCGTCAACGCGCTGGAGGCGTCAGAGATTGATCCGATCCTGTCCTGGTGCCCTGCCGGGCAAACTGCTGCTTTGGTCGGCTCATCCGGTGTCGGCAAAACCACATTGGCGAACGCCATGACTGGTCAGGCCGGGACAACGGCGGGGATCCGCGAGGATGACGCACGGGGTCGCCACACCACGACCTATCGTGCGCTTCACCCGATGCGAAACGGGGGGTGGCTGATTGATACGCCAGGAATGCGCGCCCTGCGTTTGATGGAAGCCCAAGACGGCGTGGATGAGGTTTTCTCAGACCTTCTTGAATTGGCTGCAAGGTGCCGGTTCTCAGATTGCCAGCACCAGGCCGAACCCGGTTGTGCTGTGCAGGAGGCGATTGCCAATGGCGTGCTTGAGCCCGACCGGCTGGCGCGCTGGCACAAGCTTCGGCGCGAAGATCAGAGGAATTCCGAAACCCTCGCGCAGTCACGGGCACGTGACAAAGCCTTTGGCAAAATGGTGCGATCCGTCATGAATGACAAAAAGTCCCGCAGCAGACACTGAGCGTGACAGAAAGGCGCCTCGTTTTCAGGCAATCAACCGGGGCCAAACCGCCCGGTTTCTGCGGGCAAAAGCGCCAATATGACCGATCTCAGGCGCTCCGAATTCATTCGGAGACAACAGATGTCGCCGCGCCTTTGGTCCATACAGATCGGCAAGCCGCCAGACAGCGTCTGGCGGCACCATCTGGTCGTCCTCGAAGGTGAACAGGTCCACCGGCGTATTCGATTGCGCCCATCTCGCTTCGGGCAGAGCGTCACCGATCTGCGGCACATAATTCTGCGGCGCCGTGCACCAGCTACGCCATTGCCAATAGACCGGACCAGGCAAATCGGCACCGATCCCCACCGCTTTGCCCGGCAGATAGCCCAGCGCATTCACTGCCAGACGCCCATGCACATGCCAGAACATCCACGCCAGCCCGCGATAGGGCCAGGGATGGTCGGACAGAGTAACCAGCCCCGAACATACACAGATCATCCGGTCGATCTGATCAATGTCTGGCTGCACCGGCCCCAGCAAGCCGCCAAGGGAATGACCGATGCTCCACTGCAAAGCGTCCGGGAACCGCCTGCGCATCTCAGCCCGTGCGGCGGGCATGTCGACCAAGGCCCAATCCGCCATGGTCACCTCAGAGGTTTTGAGTTTGTCGCGCAGCGAATGCCCGAAATCGCTGTAGTCATAGGTCAGACAGGCCATACCCTGTTCGGCGGCCAGCCAACGGGCAAAATGCTGGTAATATTCGCGCGGCACTGCAGTTGCGCTGTGAATCACCACGGCGATCTTCGGCTCGGTTGCAGGCAGATACAGCCGTGCCGACAGGCTGGCAGAGCATGAGGCAAAGTCAAAGTCCTTAGTCTGGACGCAGGGCGTGGTATCAAGCATGGCGCTTCCGACAAGTTCTGAACTACTCGGTTCACTCAACAATCGGCCCGATTTCGGCCACCAGAGTCAAGATTTCATCAAGATGACCAAACGTCCGGTTTGCACCCCAACAGGTGGCTTGACTCGGGGTCTGCATAGCCGCTAGCGATGTGGTGATGGTTCTTGCCCCGGAATTGGGGCGGGATGAAAAGGGAACACGGTGCGGTCTGCCCCGGCGATGTCGGAAAGGGCCAACTCCGCGACTGCCCCCGCAACTGTAAGCGGTGAGCAATGCCGAAATACCACTGGCCCCAGGGCTGGGAAGGTCGGCAAAGCGACGACCCGCAAGTCAGGAGACCTGCCATCGTATCGAAACCGAAACTCGGGCGGGGTGTCCGGGCAGGTCGTCAGCGCGCTGTCACACCTGATCCTCACCCTTCGTCCTGCGCGCGGAGGGCGCATTATGATCTGGAAGACAAAGACACATGAATTCACCGCAACCGTCTGTCAGAGGACCGGGAAACCCTGCCCCGCCCTGGCCCGAATGGCACGCGCCATGGCCGAGGCGATGGCGACGGCAACGCCTGCAGCATCCAAAACATTCGAGGTCGAAGGCACTAGCGATCTGACCCATTGCACCGAAGGCTGCACGGCCCGTTTTCGGGCCCAATCAGAACAGATCAGGGTCTATTGCGGCACCAGCACGGACACGCCGACAGAAATGCTGGACGCCTATGGCGACATGATGTTCGGGCCGGAGTTCATCCAGAAATCCGCTGGTTTTCTGTCAGAACCACCCTGTGCGATGCTCGACGTTTCGACTCTGCCGCCGCGCAGCGACAGTATTCCGTATCAAGTGTCTGCCTGATTCAGGGAAGGGTTCGGGCCGGCAACCCGGCCCAGTCCTTTTGCGCGTCGGTTTCCACCGCGCAGGGCCGCACCGCACGCAACCGCCGAAGCGCTTGGCCAGGCGCTTCGCCGCATTCCACCATTAGCCGCATCACAACCATCCCCGAGCGACCGCACCCACCGCGGCAATGCACCAGCACCTTGCCGCCACTGGCAAGGACATGTTGGGCGGCGGCGCTGGCTTGCGGCCAAAGCGCCTCAACCTCAGGCGTGGGGGCGCCGAAATCGGAGACCGGAAGGTGGACCCAGGCAATTCGTTCGCACTGCAGGTCCGCCTCGAATGACAACCCGCCGGAATGCTGGAACTCATCCAGAGTAGTCATCGAGATGACCAGGTCCGGCGCCCAATCTCGGATTACTGCGAAATCTCCAGCATAATCGCCCGTGACACCCGGCAGTGGGCACAGAGCGATCTGCCCTTTGCCCAATCCAAGAGGGTGAATTGCAAAACTCTCCAACACAGCTCCTTTTCCTGCATCACCACATGGGGCTGAGGCCCCTCATGATTTACCGGCTCTGATGCAACTTGCCAAAACGAAATTCCTTTTCGCGCGCGGTGGACGCGGACGGCGGGGGTCTCTACGCTGCAAACCTGACACGAATCCAACAGAGCAGACATGACCGACACGCCCAGCCCCGCCTATCAGGTTCTCGCGCGGAAATACCGCCCGGAAACTTTTGCTGACCTCGTCGGTCAGAACGCAATGGTGCGCACGCTGAAAAACGCGTTCGAGGCCGACCGGATTGCGCAAGCCTTCATCATGACTGGCATCCGCGGCACCGGTAAGACGACCACGGCCCGGATCATCGCCAAGGGCATGAACTGCATCGGTCCTGATGGGCAAGGCAAGCCCACGACCGAACCCTGCGGCCAGTGCGAACATTGCGTCGCCATCATGGAAGGCCGCCATGTCGATGTGATGGAGATGGACGCCGCCAGCCGCACCGGCGTAAATGACATTCGCGAAATCATCGACTCGGTGCGCTATCGTGCCGCCAGTGCGCGCTATAAGATCTACATCATCGACGAAGTTCACATGCTTTCGACCAGCGCGTTCAACGCGCTGCTCAAGACGTTGGAAGAACCTCCTGCGCATGTGAAGTTCATCTTTGCCACGACCGAAATCCGCAAAGTCCCGGTGACTGTTCTGTCGCGGTGCCAACGATTTGACCTGCGCCGGATCGAACCCGAGGACATGATTGGCCTGCTCAATAAGATCGCAGCGGCTGAGAAGGCACAGATCGCGGATGATGCCCTGGCGCTGATCACCCGCGCGGCCGAAGGGTCGGCGCGCGACGCAACTTCGCTGCTGGATCAGGCAATCAGCCATGGGGCCGGTGAAACCAGCGCCGATCAGGTGCGCGCGATGCTGGGTCTGGCCGACCGGGGCCGGGTATTGGACTTGATGGAAATGATCCTGCGAGGGGATGCAGCAAGCGCGCTGACTGAATTGGGCGGGCAATATGCCGAAGGGGCCGATCCGCTATCCGTGCTGCGTGACCTGGCCGAAATCACGCACTGGGTTTCGGTTGTGAAGATCACGCCAGACGCAGCCGAGGACCCGACGGTTTCCCCTGATGAACGTGCCCGTGGTCAGCAAATGGCCGAGGCCCTGCCAATGCGCGTTTTGACCCGGATGTGGCAGATGTTGCTGAAAGCGCTGGAAGAGGTATCGGCCGCGCCAAATGCCATGATGGCTGCTGAAATGGCCGTTATCCGCCTGACCCATGTTGCCGACTTGCCCAGCCCCGAAGAGCTGATCAAGCGCCTGCAGGACAACCCGCCACCGCCTCCGAATGGTGGTCCGGGCGGTGGTATGGCCGTGCCCTCTCAGGCTCCGGTACCAGCGGCATCATCTTCTTACGTGTCCGCAACTAGCAGCCCCGCCGGCGCGCCGTCGGCCGCTCTGGCCCATGATATCCAATCGGCGCTGGCACGGTATCCGAGTTTTGACCACGTGGTTGAATTGATCCGCACCAATCGGGATGTGAAACTTCTGGTCGAGGTCGAAAACGGGGTGCGGCTGGTTTCTTACCAACCGGGGCGGATCGAATTCACCCCGACACAAAACGCACCCACAGATCTGGCAGCGAGACTGGGTTCGTCGCTGCAACGATGGACTGGCAACCGCTGGGCTGTGTCGATTGTAGCCGATGGTGAGGTTGCGACCATCGCCGAGATTCGAGACGCCGCCGAGCTGGCGTTGAAAGCAGAGGCTGAGAAACACCCGTTGGTTCAGGCGGTGCTCATGCAATTTCCGAAGGCACGCATCAAGCGGATTGAAACACCGGAAGAACGTGCCGCCAAAGTGGAAACCGAGGCGCTGCCCGAGGTCGAAGACGAATGGGACCCGTTCGAGGAAGACTGAAACCGTCTCATCTGACCCAACTGGAAACCTCCCGGGCCCAACGGGAGGAAAGGCCTTGACGACGGGCGGGAGCCAGCTCGGCCCTTGTGCCGCGCCGACCGCGCCCGTATTTAGGCGTCAAACCGGATATTAGGAGAATACCGATGCTCAAAGGACTCGGCGGCCTGGGTGACATGGCCAAGATGATGAAATCCGCGCAGGATCTACAGACCAAGATGACGGATATGCAGGAAGAGCTGAATACCATCATGGTTGTCGGCGAATCCGGTGCAGGGCTGGTCAAGGCAACAGCCACGGCCAAGGGAGAGCTGAAAGGTCTCGATATCGACCCGTCAATCTTTAACGGCGACGACAAGGAAGTGGTCGAAGACCTGATCCTGGCCGCCGTCAAAGATGCTCAGGCCAAGGCCGCAGAACGGTCGCAGGCTGAGATGGCTAAGCTGACCGAAGGTATGGGCCTGCCCGCAGACATCAAGCTGCCGTTCTGATAGGCACTCCTGACGAAATACCGGCCGGGCCCAACTGCCCGGCCCTTATGCAGGAGCAAGCGCAGTGAGTTCGAACAGCGATATCGACAATCTGATCGACCTGATGGCCAAACTGCCAGGCCTCGGCCCACGTTCGGCCCGTCGCGCAGTGCTGCATTTGATCCGCAAACGCGCCCTTCTGCTGACACCGCTTGCGGACGCGATGCAACAGGTTGCCATCACTGCCCGTGAGTGCCTGAATTGCGGCAATGTAGGCACTTCGGATATCTGCGACATCTGCGATAGCGAAGTCCGCGCGACCGGAGAGCTGTGCGTCGTCGAAGACGTCGCCGACCTTTGGGCGATGGAACGCGCCGCGGTTTTCAAAGGCCGCTATCACGTGCTGGGCGGCACCTTGTCGGCATTAGATGGAGTCGGCCCGGATGAGCTGCGCATTCCTCGCCTCAAGGATCGGGTCACAGCCGAGGGGATCACCGAAGTCATTCTGGCGCTGAACGCCACTGTCGATGGCCAGACCACCGCGCACTATATAGCCGATCAACTGGACGGGCAGGTGCGCCTGACCTCGCTGGCGCAGGGCGTGCCGATTGGCGGCGAGTTGGACTACCTGGATGACGGGACGATTACGGCGGCGCTGAGGGCGCGGAAGGAGTTGTAGTTGAGCTTCGACACTTGGTCGAATTCAAATATCAAGTTTACACAAATACTGTATCCAGCCTAACATTCTACGCATCGATTAAGCAGATTTAGAATGCGTTTTTCATATGTTGAGATATATATTGAGGGCCCTGTTCGGATCATCGCGCAAACGATCCAGGGTGGTGCCCTTCCAACCAACTAAAAGACCTGCGATCACCAGAGCACGGCCGGTTCCGTCAAAGCAGCCGCCCTCGGCTTATCCAACCACACGGACTCTCAAAGGCAAGTGCCACGTAATCGACGGCGACACGATCGTGATAAGCGGCACCAAGATCAGGGTTGCCGGAATCGATGCGCCCGAGCTTGAGCATCCCTGGGGCAAGAAATCCAAGTTTGCGCTGATCAAGATGTGCAAAGGCATGGTGATCACAGCCGAAATCAAAGAAGAGGTTTCCTACGATCGGATCGTCGCCAAGTGCACGCTTCCAGATGGTACTGATGTCGCCGCAGAATTGGTTAAACTTGGACTGGCTCTGGACTGGCCCAAGTTTTCCGGCGGTGAATACGCGCATCTAGAGCCGGGCGATGCGCGAAAGAAACTCTGGCGGGCAGCCGCACGCCAAAAGGGAAACATGCGCGCGTTCCATTCCGAAGTAAAACCGAAACGCAATTCCGACTAGCTTTATGGTATCGCAGTGGCCCTGAGGACTTTGGAATAGCAAGGTAGGCCTTAGCCTCGGCACGATCTGGCTATTGAACAGGATGCGGTGGCAACAACGTAGAAGTTGCGATTACCCACCATCTCGCCTTTACCGCAAACCCTAACGAATCGGATCAAAAAGCGCGTCTTTGGCCGCGCAGTCCTTGATCACATCCCGGCCACACGGCACCGGATCAAGTTCGCGCGACAGGCACAGGCGCACCTCTTCGATATAGCCTTGTTTGCAGGTGACGGTGATCATGTCGCGCTCCAGGCCCGGATTGACCTTTAGAAACGCTTCTTCCACGACAGATGCGGGCAGTTTTACAGATGTGTCCAACTGGCGGAACACCTTTGGACGCTCGACCGACCCATAGGCCTGCCGCGACAAGGTGTAATAGTCCGAAGCGCTAAGGCCCGAGCAGGTGCCGTGCTTCTTCCACTGATGCCAGGCAAGGCCGGAACTGCCCTGAATATCTTCCATTTCACGGGTCATGGTTCGCGTCGGCGGGGCCTCGGCCGTGCGGCAATAAGATGGCCAGCCCTGATGGAATTGCGGCCAAAGCCCGTGTAGAATCCAGCCGTGATCATGCCGCACATCGCATTGATCGGACCCACGCGCGTCGCCTTCGCGCGCGCACCAGTTCGGCGACCAGCTAAGTGCCAGGACATAGTAGTCGAACGCCCCCGGTTTTTCACCCTCGGCAAGCACCGTCATTGCACTGAAAACCCATAGAACCAGCCAGCGCATTCGCCTCTTCCCTTCTTGCCCTGCCGCGACTATATACAGCCCAAGTTCCCCGACAACGGAAACCTGCCCCAAGATCACGGGGCCGCCGAATTCCGGCGACGGGAAAGATGTATGCATAGGAGACGGGCTGATGGCAAAACCGCTTATGGCCAAGGCAACAGCCGTATGGCTAGTAGACAACACAACGATCAGCTTCAAGCAGATCGCGGATTTCGTAGGAATGCACGAGTTGGAAGTGCAGGGCATCGCCGATGGCGACGTGGCCGCTGGCGTCAAAGGGTTCGACCCGATCGCCAACAACCAGCTTACGCAGGAAGAGATTGACGTGGCGCAGGGCAACCCGCTGCACAAGCTGAAGCTCAAGTTCAACCCCGCCGCCAGTGGCGAGGAAAAACGTCGTGGCCCGCGCTATACCCCGCTGTCCAAGCGTCAGGACCGTCCGAACTCGATCCTGTGGCTGGTCAAGTTCCACCCCGAACTCAGCGACGGTCAGATTGCCAAGCTGGTCGGCACCACCAAGCCGACCATCCAATCGATCCGCGAGCGGACGCACTGGAACATCTCGAACATGCAACCGATTGACCCCGTCGCTCTGGGCTTGTGTAAACAGTCCGAGCTGGACGCAATCGTGCAGAAAGCCGCCGCCAAGAAAGCCGCTGAAGGTGGCGTCATGAGCGATGATGAGCGCCGCAAGCTGGTTTCGACCGAACAGTCACTGGAAATGGACGCAGCGCCCAAAATTCCAACGGCGATCGAGGGTCTCGAGACCTTCTCGTTGTCTGATGACTCCCCCGAGGAGAAAGAAGAGCCGATCATCGACGCCGACAGTTTCTTCAACTTGCCCAAAGGCGAGGCCGAGGATGAAGACGAAAGCGATCCGCGTTTCTGATACGCAGACAGCCCCGGTCAAACTGGCCGGGGCTTTTTTGACGAGACTCTGATGCTGAACATACTGTCTGCCATTTTTGGCCCACACCGCGCCGTGACAATCTATGCCTTCCTAAGAACCTGGGGCCTGCTCGTGTTCGGTGTCGTAGGCGTTATCGCGGTTGCCGCAGCCCTGCTGTTGCTGAACGACGACGGCACGCATGAACACGAAGCCTTCATGACCGTCCCGGTTCTGTCCGCCACCGCTATCAACGGCGACCTCAAGAACGGGGTGATTGCCTCGGTACGTTTGCCCGACGGGTCCGCGACGTCGATCACTTCGACCGAGGCCCCGATTTCCCAGACCGTCGGCCAAAGCGCCTGTGTCGAAAAGCGGGTCTATGTGGAAAGCGGTGAACCAAGGTATCGCTTCAAACTTCCGCGCTATTGCGAAGCAAGCTGACAAAGCAAAACCGCCCGGTGTCCACACCGGGCGGTTTTTCCTTCAGATCATCTGAAAGATGATCCCTGCGATCACTGCGCCGACTATCCCCAGGCCCAGATAGGTCACAAACACTTTCGGCCTGACCAGCGACCATACCGCAGCCATGGCCGGGATCGAGCTGACCGCTCCCGCGATCATAAAGGACATTGCTGCCCCGGCGCTCATCCCCTGCTCCATCAGACCTGCCAATAGCGGCGGCGCGACGTATGAGTTCAGATAGGCCGGCATCCCAACAAGTGCCGCGATGATTATGGGCAACACGCCGTCTCCTCCGACCGCGCGTGCGATCAGATCAGCGGGTACATAATTGATCAGCAACGCCTCGAGAACATAGGCAAGCGCCAGCCATTTCAACAAGAACAGGCCGTTTCGAAAGAACTCGCTACGAAATCTATTCCGGCGCGCAGGGTCATGCCAGAATTTCCAGACCGGTTTGTCCTCTTGCTTAGGTCCACAACTGCCGCATCCAGTTGGTTGGTAGTTCCGCAAAGGTTGGGTCAACACACCGCTGCGCGTCATGGTGCGCACGACGAATCCGCCAAACAGGCCAAGTGCCACTGCGGCTACGGCTTTTCCGATAGCAAAGGGCCATCCCAATGCGCCAGCCGTAATCAATAGCGTCGGCGGGTCGATCAGCGGAGAGCTGAGCCAGAACGCCATAACCGCAGACAGTGGCGCCCCAAGCGCCAGTAAACCAGCAATGAACGGGATGACCTCGCAGGAACAGAATGGGGCCAACCCGCCAAATAGGGCAGCCAAAAGGATCATCCGCGTTTCGCGGCCTTCAAAGGCTCGGGCCACCATGACTTCGGCACCGGTGGCCTTGAGGTATGACAACAGCAGCACAGCAAACAGAATATATTGGCCGGTATGGGCCAGTGCCTTGCCGGCAAATGTTATCACTTCCGTTAGATTCCCAGGGTCGAGTATCGCCACCGCGATCAGAATGGCGACAATCACCGCCCATGGGGTTTTGATCAGGTCGAAGACAGCTTTGAACGGGGCCCGAGGGCTCTGAGTAAGGTCAGCCATCGTTTGCCGCCTTTCCAGTTTCGTCCGCACAACATTCCGACAGAATGAACTGCGCGAGGTTTCTGAGATGGTCATACCGGGCACGGTTGATCGTGGTGCGCCCGATCTTTTCCTGTTCGACAACATCACCGGCCGCAAGAAACCGGAGGTGATGGGCCAGCGTCGACGGGGCAATGCCGGTTCTCTCCTGGATTTCACCTACGGTGAGCCCGGCCTCTCCGGCGCGAACGAGTGTCTTGAGGACTTTCAGTCGCGCCTCTGACCCCATCGCCGAAAATCCTGCTGCAGCGGTTTCCCACATATCCACAACTCCAGTAAACTAGATTTCTAGTTATATAGAGGTATTGAAAGCTACCGTCAACAAATTCTGATCAGAATTCGTGAAAAGAGCGTGAGTCCAGATTGCTCAATCAATAAGGCCACTCTATAAGGTCTTATGGGGATATCAGTTGATACGTTCTTTCTAGAGCTGAATGGGCAAGGCACCTTGCAGGCCCAGATTCAGCAGATGATTGCAGAAGGCATCCTGTCAGGCCGTTTCCATGTCGGAGAAAAACTGCCCTCGTCGCGTAAACTGGCCACGCATCTGGGTGTCAGCCGGATCACCGTGACGTTGGCTTATACCGAGCTGTTGGCCAATGACTACCTGACCGCCCGGGGCCGATCTGGGTATTATGTGTCGGAAAATGCGCCAGTACCGCCTAAATACACGCCCATCCAACGGGGCACTGAGACCGTGGATTGGGACAAGGCGCTGGCCCGCCGGTTTGTAGATTCGGATGTGTTGCCCAAGCCCTGGAATTGGCGGGACTATACCTATCCTTTTATCTATGGTCAGGCGGACCGAACCCTGTTCGATCATGCCAACTGGCGGCTATGTGCAGTGCGGGCATTGGGGCACAAGGATTTCGAATCGCTGACCCGCGACTATGTCGATCAGGACGATCCGTTGCTGATCGAGTTCATCGCCCGCCACACTCTGCCCCGCCGTGGAATCTCGGCCCGCCCCGAAGAAATATTGATCACACTGGGGGCTCAGAACGCACTTTGGCTGGCGTCGCGCATTCTGCTGACTCACAATCACACCGCCGTCATCGAAGACCCCTGTTACTATGCGCTGCGCAGCCTGTTGAACCATTGGGACTGCGCGGTCGTACCCATTGGCGTGGACAAGGATGGCCTGCCACCCGAGGCGCTGCCCGATGAAACG
This sequence comes from Ruegeria sp. CDSC025, assembly GCF_059610805.1. NCBI lineage: Bacteria > Pseudomonadati > Pseudomonadota > Alphaproteobacteria > Rhodobacterales > Roseobacteraceae > Ruegeria > Ruegeria sp. CDSC025. Next base: position 59,380 of record NZ_JBXWOJ010000008.1, read on the forward strand.
GATGTCATCTTCACCACGCCCAGCCATCAGAGCCCGACAACCGCAACAATGCCGATCACCCGTCGCCGCCAACTTTTGGATCGTGCCCGGGATCTGGACGCAATGGTGGTCGAGGATGACTATGAATTCGAAATGGCGTTTCTGGGGGCGCCCTCACCCGCGCTGAAGTCCATGGACCGGGATGGACGTGTCATCTATGTGGGCAGCTTCTCAAAATCGCTGTTCCCTGGATTGCGCCTTGGTTACATGGTTGGATCCGAGCCGTTTATCCGCGAGGCGCGCGCGCTGCGCTCTTTGGTGCTGCGCCACCCGCCGGGCCACATTCAGCGCACGGCAGCGTATTTTCTGTCTCTGGGACATTACGATGCACAGATCAGGCGCATGTCCAAAGAGCTGTCCAAGCGGCGGGAGGCAATGGACAAGGCTATCGACGAATACGGGCTGTCGGTGGCGGGGCGCGGTGTGATGGGCGGATCTTCGATGTGGATGTCCGCCCCCGAACATGTCGACATGTCCCAGCTGGCACGCAGCCTGCAAAACCAAAGCGTTCACATCGAGCCTGGTGCACCGTTTTTCGCAGGGCCGGATAGGCCACAGAACTTCTATCGGCTCGGATACTCATCCATCGCGCCCGACCGCATCGCTCCGGGCGTGAAGCTGATCGCGGATGCCATCCAAACGCAGTAGCCCGCGTCTGGACCTAATCCGCATTTCGTTTTGGACCTAACGCCATTCCGTCCCTTGGGCCACAACCGTACCCAAAGGCTGGGCTGATCGTCCGGCTTCATCCACAAATCCGCGGAGACAAATCAGATGAAAATGACCACCGAAGAGGCCTTTGTAAAAGTTCTGCAGATGCACGGGATCGAGCATGCGTTTGGGATCATCGGTTCGGCGATGATGCCGATCTCGGATATTTTTGGAAAAGCTGGCATTACGTTCTGGGATTGCGCACACGAAGGCTCGGGCGGGATGATGGCTGACGGGTACACACGCGCCACCGGCAAAATGTCGATGATGATCGCGCAGAACGGACCGGGGATCACCAACTTTGTTACTGCCGTCAAAACCGCCTACTGGAACCACACCCCGCTGCTGCTTGTGACCCCTCAGGCCGCAAACAAGACCATGGGTCAGGGCGGTTTCCAAGAGATGGAACAAATGCGCATGTTCGCGGACTGCGTCTGCTACCAGGAAGAAGTACGCGACCCTTCGCGGATGGCCGAAGTTCTGAGCCGCGTTATCACCAAGGCCAAGCGCGCCTCGGCACCGGCACAGATCAATGTTCCACGTGATTTCTTCACTCAGGTTGTCGATATCGAACTGCCTGCCGTAGTTGAATTTGAACTGCCTTCTGGCGGCGCATCAGCCGTTACCGAAGCCGCCGCGCTGCTGTCGGATGCCAAGAACCCTGTCATCCTGAACGGTGCGGGCACGGTTCTGTCTGCGGGCGGCATCGAAGCCTCGAAAGCACTGGCCGAGCGTCTGGACGCCCCGGTTTGTGTTGGCTACCAGCACAATGACGCCTTCCCGGGCTCGCACCCGCTGTTTGCTGGCCCGCTGGGTTACAATGGCTCGAAAGCCGCTATGGAGCTGATAAAAGAAGCAGACGTGGTTCTGTGTCTCGGCACTCGCCTGAACCCGTTCTCGACTCTTCCTGGCTATGGTATGGAATACTGGCCGGCGAATGCAAAGATCATTCAGGTTGACATTAACCCCGACCGCATTGGCCTGACCAAGAAGGTATCTGTCGGTATTGTTGGCGACGCAGCCACTGTTGCAACCAATATCCTGGCACAGCTGTCAGACACCGCAGGTGACGAAGGACGCGATGCACGCAAAGCGAAAATCGCGGAAACCAAGTCACGCTGGGCGCAGGAACTGACTTCGATGGACCACGAGCAGGACGATCCGGGCACAACCTGGAACGAACGCGCCCGAGCAGCCAAGCCCGACTGGATGAGCCCGCGCATGGCGTGGCGCGCCATTCAGGCAGCCCTGCCGAAAGAGGCGATCATCTCGTCCGACATCGGCAATAACTGTGCCATCGGCAACGCCTACCCATCCTTTGAAGCGGGCCGCAAATATCTTGCCCCCGGGCTGTTCGGCCCCTGTGGATACGGATTGCCATCTGTCATGGGTGCCAAGATCGGTTGCCCGGATGTGCCTGTCGTTGGGTTCTCGGGTGACGGCGCCTTTGGTATTGCTGTAACCGAACTGACCGCAATCGGCCGCGATGAATGGCCCGCAGTCACCCAGATCGTTTTCCGCAACTATCAGTGGGGTGCTGAAAAGCGCAACTCGACCCTGTGGTTCGACGACAACTTTGTCGGAACCGAACTGGACACCAAAGTGTCCTATGCCGGTATCGCTCAGGCCTGTGGCCTGAAAGGTGTCGTGGCCCGCACACAGGACGAGCTGACTGCAGCCCTGAATCAGGCCATTGAGGATCAGAAGAATGGGATCACCACGCTGATCGAAGCCATGATCAACCAGGAACTGGGCGAGCCCTTCCGTCGGGACGCAATGAAGAAACCGGTCGCGGTGGCAGGCATCAGCAATGACGACATGGAACCGCAGGCGGGGGTATAATCCGCGTGAAACCGCTGCGCGCCATTCTCGGGACGGCCAGCGCGTCGGACAAGATCATCGCCCTGTCAGAGGGCGATGATCCCCGCGTCGTGGAAGGTGCGGTCAGGGCCGTAAAAGAGGACGTTGCACGGATCATCTTGATCGGCGACGGGGCCAAAATTTCGGCCCTTCTGGATGCGCATGAAGGATTTGATCCCACTCGGATAGACATTCTTGACCCGGCGCATTCCTCAATCACCCCGGAACTGGCTGAAGCGCTGTTTAATCGCCGCAAGCACAAGGGCATGACCCTTGAAGAGGCAGTGCAACAGATCACCAACAGGCTGACCTTTGCCGCCATGCTGGTGCATCAGGGTATCGCTGACGGCACCGTGGGCGGAGCGGTTGAAACCACCTCTGACACAGTTCGCGCGGCGTTGCAGATCATCGGAACAGCGCCGGGTACAACAATGGTATCCAGCTTTTTTCTCATGCTGTTCTGTCAGGATCATCACGAGGTCAAAGGCGCGCGCATCTTTGCCGATTGTGGCCTGGTGGTGGATCCAAACGCCGAAGAAATGGCGGAAATTGCCCGCGCATCAGCCGCATCCTATTCAGCTTTGACTGGAAACACGGCGCGTGTGGCGATGCTGTCTTTTTCCACCTCGGGAAGCGCCGAACACCCAAAAGTATCCAAGGTCGTCGAGGCAACCCGGATCGCACGTGAAAAAGATCCGAACCTTCTGATCGACGGAGAGCTGCAGTTCGATGCCGCCTTTGTCCCCGAGGTTGCGGCGCAAAAGGCGACGGATTCGCCACTGAAGGGCGAAGCAAATGTCTTTGTCTTCCCCAGCCTGAATGCGGGCAATCTGGGCTATAAGATCGCACAGCGCATCGGAGGGGTTGAGGCAATCGGGCCAGTCCTACAAGGCCTGGCCAAGCCGGCAAATGATCTATCGCGCGGCTGTACGGCAGAGGACATCCTTCACATGATCGCCGTGACTGCTGTTCAAGCACAACATGGCGAAAACGGAATATAAGTCTCGACAAGTCCGTGAAAAACAAATTTTATTCCGGTTCCCGGCAATACTCGGGGGAATACCGGTCTGCAAACTACAGGGGCGCCTATGAACCAGCCAGTGATTGACACCTCGCCCAAAGTCTCGGACGAGATCCGGCAGACCACCTGTTACATGTGCGCCTGTCGCTGTGGCATCAACGTTCACATGAAAGACGGCAAGGTCGCCTATATCGAGGGCAACCGAGACCACCCGGTGAACAAAGGCGTTCTGTGCGCCAAAGGGTCCGCGGGCATTATGCAGGTTAACGCGCCGTCGCGCCTACGCAAACCGCTGCGCCGTGTCGGCCCGCGCGGATCGGGCGAGTTCCGCGAGATCGAGTGGGACGAAGCGATCAGCACAGCCGTCGGCTGGATGAATGAGCTGCACGAGACAGCGCCGCAAAAGCTGGCCTTCTTTACCGGTCGCGACCAAAGCCAAAGCTTCACCAGCTTCTGGGCTCAGAATTTCGGCACCCCAAACTATGCGGCCCATGGCGGCTTCTGTTCCGTCAACATGGCCGCAGGCGGCATCTACACCATGGGCGGCGCGTTTTGGGAGTTTGGCCAGCCCGACTGGGACCACACCAAGCTATTCATGCTGTTCGGCGTAGCCGAAGACCACGACAGCAACCCGATCAAGATGGGCATCGGCAAGATCAAGGCACGCGGCGCACGGGTGATCGGTGTGAACCCGATTCGATCAGGCTATAACGCCGTCGCCGATGACTGGGTCGGGATTACGCCCGGCACCGACGGGCTGTTCATCCTGTCGCTGATCCATGTGCTGATGAAGGCCGGCAAGATCGACCTGGATTACCTCAGCCGTTATACCAACGCGCCTGTTCTGGTGAACGCATCCGAAGGCCCCGAGAAGGGTCTGTTCTTGCGCGATAGTGACGGCAAACCGCTGGTGATCGACCGGGCCACAGGCGAACTCACTGCGTTCGACAAGCCGGGCGTGCGCCCGGACTTGTCGGCTACTTACGAAAAGGACGGCGTCACCCATCGCCCGGTTTTCCACCTGATGGCCGAGAAATACCTAAGCGACGAGCACGCCCCTGAGGCCGTGGCTGACCGCTGTGGCATCCCGGCCAGTCGCATTCGCGCCATCGCGGCGGAAATCGCCCGCGTCGCCTTTGACGAGGCGATCGAGCTGGATCAGGAATGGACCGATTTCCGCGGCGAAACCCATGCTAAGATGATCGGTCGCCCGGTCAGCTTCCACGCCATGCGTGGCATCTCGGCCCATGCCAACGGGTTCCAGACCTGCCGCGCGCTGCACGTGCTGCAGATCATCCTCGGCACCGTCGAAGTTCCAGGCGGTTTCCGCTTCAAACCGCCCTATCCCAAACCAGTCGAGGCACACCCAACCCCGCATGGCGACCGCCGCCCCGGCAGACCCCTGGAAGGCCCCCATCTAGGCTTCCCCCGCGGGCCCGAAGACCTGTTGCTGGACGACTGCGGCACTCCCCAACGGATCGACAAAGCATTCACATGGGAAAACCCGATGTCAGCCCATGGGCTGATGCATATGGTAATCTCAAACGCCGCCGCCGGTGATCCCTACAAGATCGACACGCTGTTCATGTATATGGCGAATATGTCGTGGAACTCCTCCATGAACACCAAAGGTGTGATGGAGATGCTGACCGCCAAGACCGAAGACGGCAAATATGTCATCCCAAACATCATCTATTCCGATGCCTATTCCTCGGAAATGGTGGCCTATGCCGACTTGATCCTGCCCGACACCACCTATCTTGAACGGCACGACTGCATCTCGCTGCTCGACCGCCCGATCTGCGAGGCAGACGCCGCCGCCGACGCAATCCGCTGGCCGGTGATCGAGCCCGACCGCGACGTGCGAGGCTTTCAGTCGGTGCTGGTGGAACTGGCCAACCGCATGAGCTTGCCAGGCTTTACCAACGAAGACGGTACGCCGAAGTGGAAAGACTACGCTGACTATATCGTTAACCATCAGCGAAAACCCGGTATTGGCCCGCTGGCCGGGTTTCGAGGCGAAAATGGCGACAAAGAAGGTCGTGGCGAGGTCAACCCCGACCAGCTAAATCGCTACATCGAAAATGGCGGCTTCTACGTCGCGCATATCCCCGAAGGGGCGGATTACTACAAACCCTGGAACGCTGCCTATCAGGATTGGGCAGTGGGGATGGGTATCTACGACAGCCCGCAACCCTATCTGTTCCAGCTCTACTCAGAACCGATGCGCAAATTCCAACTGGCCGCCGAGGGTCATGGCGACCGCCAGCCCCCGGAAAATCTGCGCCAGCGCCTCAAGGACACCATGGACCCGCTGCCGATCTGGTACGAAACCGATCAGCAGGGCAATGAAGGTTTCACAATCAATGCCCTGACTCAGCGCCCGATGGCGATGTATCACTCATGGGGCACCCAAAACGCCTGGCTGCGCCAGCTACACGGGCGCAACCCGCTTTATGTGCCAACCAAACTGATGCGCGAACACGGGATGCAGGACGGCGACTGGGCCAAAGTGATGTCTCCGCACGGGGAAATTACTGTTCCGGTCATGGAGATGGCCGCGCTGAATGAAAATACTGTCTGGACTTGGAATGCCATCGGCAAACGCAAAGGTGCTTGGGCCCTGCAGGAAGACGCACCAGAGGCCACCAAAGGCTTTTTGCTGAACCACCTGATCCACGAACTGCTGCCGTCAAAAGGCGATGGAATGCGCTGGGCCAATTCTGATCCGATTACAGGTCAGGCGGCTTGGTTCGACCTGAAGGTCAGGATCGAAAAGGCGGCGCCACCTTCGGATGCAGAAAGCCAGCCCGAATTCAAACCGATCAAATCACCGGTCGGCACCGGACCAAAAGATCTGGCGTGGAAGGTAGGAAAATGACCCAGCTCCCCCAATCCACAGACAAGAAAATGGGTCTGGTCATCGACCTGGACACCTGTGTCGGCTGCCATGCCTGTGTGATATCCTGCAAAGGCTGGAACACCGAAAACTACGGGGCGCCCCTGTCGGATCAGGACGCTTATGGCGGCAACCCGTCCGGCACCTTCCTAAACCGGGTACATTCCTACGAGGTCCAACCCGAACAGGGTCACGCCCAGCTGATCCACTTCCCCAAATCCTGCCTCCATTGCGAGGACGCGCCCTGCGTCACCGTCTGCCCCACCGGGGCCAGCTATAAGCGGGTCGAGGACGGTATCGTATTGGTCAATGAAAGCGACTGTATCGGCTGCGGGCTTTGCGCCTGGTCCTGCCCTTACGGCGCGCGTGAGATGGATATGGCCGAGGGCGTGATGAAGAAATGCACCCTCTGCGTGGATCGCATCTATAACGAGAACATACCCGAAGTGGACCGCGTGCCATCCTGTGTGCGGACCTGCCCCGCCGGAGCCCGCCATTTCGGTGATCTGGGCGACGCAGATAGCGATGTCAGCAAATTGGTCGCCGAACGTGGTGGCATGGATCTGATGCCTGAAATGGGCACCAAGCCCGTTAACAAATACCTGCCACCTCGCCCTAAAGATCAGATCGAGGACCAGGTCGACATTCTCGCGCCCCTTCTGGCCCCGGTAGCCGAAGAGCCCAAGGGCTTTCTGGGTTGGCTCGACAAGACACTGGAGAAGCTCTGATGCATCCGGCCCCATCTGTCATTATCTTCACTACCTTGTCCGGTCTGGGCTTTGGGCTGCTGTTTTTTCTGGGCCTTGGGATGCCGGATGTCACCGGGTGGGTGGCCTTCGTATTCTATGCCATGGCCTTTGGCCTGTCGGTGGGCGGGCTGATGGCCTCGACCTTTCACCTGGGCCATCCTGAACGTGCGTGGAAAGCATTCACCCAATGGCGGTCAAGCTGGCTCAGCCGTGAGGGTTGGTGCGCAGTGATCGCCTTGATTCTTCTGGGCTTCTACGCGCTGGGCGCCGTCTTCTTTGGACAGCGTTGGGGTGTTCTGGGCGTCCTTGGCGCGTTGTTTTCGCTGGCAACAGTTTTCACCACCTCAATGATCTACACCCAGCTCAAGACAATCCCACGTTGGAACATGAAACTGACACCAATCATGTTTCTGAGCTTCAGCCTTGCCGGTGGCTCGCTTCTGGCCGGTCAGGTCAGCCTTGCCGTCCCTCTGTTGGTGGTCGCTGCCGTTGCGCAGACATTTTACTGGTGGCAAGGGGATAAGGCATTTGCGAACTCAGGAACAAACCTTGGCACCGCTACGGGTTTGGGGCAGCGCGGGGCGGTGCGTGCGTTTGAGCCTCCACATACAGGTACAAACTATCTTCTGCGCGAATTTGTCCACGTGGTTGGCAGGAAACATGCGGACAAATTGCGGGTCATCTCGTTTGTGCTGGCCTTCCTATTGCCGGTCATCCTGCTGATCCTGCCGTTCAACCACTTCTTCGCTCTTCTGGCTGCGCTGTCGCATGTGGCAGGCGTTGCAGTTTCGCGCTGGCTGTTCTTTGCGCAGGCCGAGCATGTCGTGGGTCTGTATTACGGCAAACGGTAAAGAAGGGGGCCAGCCCCCTTCTTGGCCCAGACAGGCCAATTCATCCCCCGAGGTATTTTTGGCCAGATGAAGATCGGATCAGGCCAAGAACACCCCTGGTTACAGCAGACCTGCGTGGTTCATGGCTGCGTCGATAGTAGTTTTGGTGCTGTCGTCCAACGTGGTCAGGGGCGAGCGAACTTCTTCGCTGCATAGGCCCAGCTTGCTGAGGGCGTATTTGGCCCCGACCAGACCGGGTTCGATAAAGATCGCCTCATGCAGAGGCATCAGGCGGTCCTGATAAGTCAGCGCTTTGGCATAATCCCCCTGCAGGGTGGCCTGCTGGAATTCGGCACAGAGCTTGGGCGCAACATTCGCCGTGACCGAGATACAGCCCACACCACCATGCGCATTGAAACCCAGCGCCGTGGCGTCTTCGCCCGACAGTTGGCAAAACTCAGGCCCGCAAGAGGCGCGCTGTTGGCTGACACGCCCCAAATCTCCGGTTGCGTCTTTAACCCCAACGATCCTTGGCAACTCGGCCAGCTCACCCATCGTCTGGGGAGTCATGTCGATGACGGAACGGCCTGGAATGTTGTAGATGATGATCGGAATATCGGCACAATCATGTAGGGTGCGGAAATGCTGAATTAGGCCCTTCTGGGTCGGCTTGTTGTAATACGGGGTCACCACCAGAGCGGCATTCGCGCCGACTTGCTGCGCAAATTGAACGAATCGGATCGCCTCGACAGTGTTGTTCGAGCCCGCACCAGCGATCACCGGGACACGACCGGCTGCGGCATTGACAACTTCTGCCACCACCGTTTCGTGTTCTTCATGGCTTAGGGTTGGGCTTTCACCGGTGGTCCCCACCGGCACCAAACCGGTCGAGCCTTCCTGAATTTGCCATTCCACCAAACGTTTGAGCGTGCCCAGATCCAACTCGCCATTCGAAAACGGGGTAACGAGGGCTGGCATCGAGCCTTTGAACATGACACGCTCCTTGCTGTGCGGTTAGCAATTTTTGCGCCTTGGGCAATCACATTCCTAGCAATGTGTGTTGATCCCGCCGGCGCAAGGTTTATCCTAAATGGCTCTATCCTTGGTTGGTTGGGAAATGCAAGGCATGACACGCGTTCTGGCGCTTTTGACAGCGGTGATTCTGGCATCCTTCGGGCCGGCCCAAGCCGACTCGGTGGGCGATCTGCGCGCTGGCATGTATGAAATGCGAAAGGGCGATTGGAACGCAGCGCTGCAAGAGGCAGGCCCGCGCGGATCTGTGTCACGTGACATCATCGTATGGCATTGGCTGCGCGAGGGGTTCGGAAGCTCGGGCGATGTGCTGGTATTTCTGAACCGCAGGCCGGATTGGCCGGGGCTGGCATGGTTACGGCGCGAAAGCGAACCCGCCTTTACCGGGGCGGACCCGGACCGGGTGTTGAAATTCTACGCCGACATTGCCCCGCAAACGGCGGAAGGGGCGCTGAATTTCGCCGTAGCGCTGAAGGCTAAGGGACGGCAGGGTGATGCGCAGGCGGATATCGTCACCGCCTGGCGTACGATGCCGATGGGATCGGGCCTGCAGAAAGACTATATCGAGAACTTTGAAACATTGCTGAAACCCCACCACGCGGCGCGGCTGGACCGGATGCTGTGGGACGGTCATCTGATCAGCGCAGGACAAATGCTGCCATTGGTGAATGACGATCAGCGCAAGCTGGCCGAGGCGCGGATTGCATTGCAAAAACGTGCGCCGGGTGTTGATGCCAAAGTAGGGGCGGTTCCCGATTCCGTGGCCGGATCGGCGGGGCTTGCCTTTGACCGCTTTGTCTGGCGAGACAAAAAGGAACTGGATGACAGTGCGATTGATCTGATGCTGGCGCGGTCATCCAGCCCGGATGCTCTGGGCGAGCCAGACAAATGGGCCGAGGGCCGTCGCCGGTTGGCCCGGCTTGAGATGCGCAACGGTGATATGAGCCGCGCATACAAGATTGCCTCTAGTCACCATATGACGCCGGACATGGGCTATGCCTATGCCGATCTCGAATGGCTTTCCGGGTTCCTTGCCCTGCGTCGGTTGAATGATCCCGCAACGGCTGTACGGCATTTCCAAAACTTCTCGGGCGCGGTGCAGTCACCGATTTCCAAGGGACGCGGCGGGTATTGGCTGGGTCGGGCCTATGCCGCGCAGGGGGATGCGGAAAAGGCTTATGAGGCCTATGCCATGGGTGCTGATCACCAGACCTCGTTCTACGGGCTTCTTGCCGCCGAACGGATAGGGCGCCCCTTCGACAGCGATCTGGCAAACCCGCGAAGGGCACCGCACTGGAAACAAGCGGAGTTTGCCGATTCCAGCGTTCTGGAAGCGGGGCTATTGCTGTTGCGCGCAGGTGAGGCAAACCTATCCGAGCGGTTCCTGACCCATCTGGTTGAGGGGCTCGACCCCGTTCAGGCAAGCCAACTGGGCGATCTGGTCATCGAACTGAACGAACCACATCTGGCGGTGATGATCGCCAAGCGCGCCGCGACCACCGGCGTTGTTCTGCCCGCCGCGTATTACCCGGTTCATCCGGTGGCAGATCTAGGCCTACCTATGGCAAAGGAAATGACGCTAGCAATCGCCCGGCGCGAAAGCGAGTTTGACCCGGTTGTCATCAGCGGCGCGGGCGCGCGCGGGCTTATGCAGGTAATGCCCGCGACGGCGAAAGTTGTGGCCCGGAACATGGGCATTCTAAGCAGCCACCAAACCGGAAAACTGACTTCGGACTGGCGATATAACGCCAAATTGGGGGCGAATTACCTGTCCGAGCTGGCAGCAGAATTCAACGGCAATGTGGTGATGATGGCGGCGGGGTATAATGCCGGACCGGGCAGGCCGATCTCGTGGATGAAACGCAATGGCGACCCGCGCCGGGGTGAGGCCGATATCGTCGACTGGATCGAATTCATACCCTTTAGCGAGACCCGCAACTATGTCATGCGCGTCGCCGAAAGCCTGCCTGTGTATCGCGCACGGTTGGGGCAGCAGGCGTTGCCGGTGCCATTTTCCGAAGAACTGATCGGGTCAACTCTGGCGTCGTTCGCGCCATAAGGTGAACAGTCCGGCGGCAATAACCAATGTGGCCCCTGCAACAACCGCGGGTCGCAAGCTTTCACCAAAGACCGAGATTCCCAGAATGGCGCTCCACATCAGGTGAAAATAGGCAAAGGGCTGCACGGCGCTGGCCTCGGCCATTTCGTAGCACTTAATCAACAACCAATGTCCCAGAACTCCGGTCAGGCAGAGCAGGCCCATCCAAAGCCAGTCACCGCCCTGCATAGGCTCCCAAAACCACACGCCCACGGCCGTCATGGCAACCGCCCCGGCGATGCCGGTCCAGAAAAAACTGGTGGCGGTAGTGTCGCGCCGCGCCGCATAGCGGGTCAGCAGGCCATAGACGGCAAACATCAGGGCCGAGATCAACGGGATCACCGCCCACGGATTGAACACTCCCACCCCGGGCTGCAGGATGATCAGCACGCCGATGCAGCCCACGCCGATGGCGGACCAACGGCGCCAACCGACCTTCTCGCCCAGAACGGGTCCGCTGAGCGCCGCCACCAGCAGGGGGTAACAGATAAATACGGCTTGGCTTTCGATCAGCCCCAGGATGGTAAAGGCATAAACCGCGACGCAGATCTCTCCGGCCAGAAGCACCCCGCGCAGGATCTGCAGCCCAAGCTGGTTGGTGCGGGCCGTGGCCGCGATACCGCCGGGTGCGCGCAGCGCCTGAGCGACGACAAACGCAGCGAAGAACCAATAGCGGATCATCACGACCATATAGGTGTTATAAGTCCCGGCCAGATGGCGCGAGATACCGTCCTGCAGCGCAAACACCACGGTAGCCGCGATCATCAGCGCGATACCGGCGCGGGTGTCGTTCTGTTGGGTCATGGCTTGACCGCCCGAGTCATGTGGCGCTTGCGCCCATAGCCCGGTGCGCGGGTGACGGTGAACCCTGCGTCCTCGAGCCCGCGCCGGACGAACCCGGCGGCGGTATAGGTGGCCGCAGAGCCATTGGGCGCCGTGTGATCGGATACCTGCTGCATCAGCTCTGCGCCCCAAAGTTCGGGGTTCTTGGCCGGAGAGAACCCGTCCAGAAACCAGGCATCGGCCTGCCCCGACCATACGGACAGGGTGGACCGCGCGTCGCCCTCGATAACCTCAAGCTGCAGGGTGCCCAGATCGCAGGTACCGCCCTGCCATTGGGACAGGAACCGGTCGGCCCAAGGGGACAACTCAGGAAAGGCGGCCAGAGCACGCGTCATGTCGTCTGGCGCCATTGGATAGGCTTCGAAACTGGTGAATGTCAGCGGGGTCGTTTGGCCAGCCTTTTCCCATTCGGACCAGACAGTCAGCAAGTTCAGGCCGGTGCCAAAACCAAGCTCGGCAATATGAAACCCCGGCGCAAACCGCGCGGGCAGGTCATTGCCCGCCAAAAACACATGCCGCGTCTCCTCCAGCCCGTTCTGCAACGAGAAATAGGGGTCGTCGAAACGGCCTGAGACAGGTATCTGCCCGTCTTTCCAGGTCAGTTCGGCGCGCTGGTCTGCCATCGGGGAATCCTGTAGCTAAGCGGCGCGACACTGAACAAGGAAAAGGGGAATGGCAATGGTCGATGTGACGGTGCGAGGCGCGGGCATTTTTGGCCTTTCGATCGCCTGGGCCTGCGCTAGACGCGGCGCAAAAGTTCAGGTCATAGATCCTTTTGGCCCCGGTGCCGGGTCCAGCGGCGGCCTTGTCGGGGCTTTGGCCCCGCATGTGCCCGAGAATTGGAATGCCAAGAAAGCTTTTCAATTCGAAAGCCTGATCATGGCCGAACCCTTCTGGAAACAGGTTGAGGCGACCGGAGGCGTCTCAGCCGGATATGCCCGGTTGGGTAGGCTGCAGCCCATCGCAGATAGCCGCACGCTGGATCTGGCCCATGCACGTACGGTCACCGCCGCAGAGCTATGGCAGGGGCGGGCCGAATGGCGCGTTGTTGCAATGGATGAGGTCGGGTCGTGGTGTCCTCCCAGCCCTACCGGCTTTGTGATCCACGACACGCTTAGCGCCCGGATGCACCCAAGGCGGGCATGTTCTGCACTGGTTTCGGCGCTGGAGGTGATGGGGGTTGAGGTCAAAACCGATGCGGCCAATCAAGGGCATATCATTCACGCCACCGGGCTTTCTGGCCTGCTAGAACTGAACGACGCCTTTGGCAAAACGGTCGGCAATGGCGTCAAGGGACAGGCGGCTTTGCTGCGGTTCGATGCCGGGGACGTCTCCCAGCTGTTTGCAGATGCCGTTCACATTGTCCCGCATGCAGATGGTACATTGGCCATCGGATCAACCTCGGAACGGGATTATGACAATCCGACCAGCACCGATGCGGCGCTGGATGATGTCCTGGACCGGGCCACACGGGCGGTTCCGGTCCTGCACGGTGCCGAAGTGATCGAACGCTGGGCCGGGATCCGACCCCGCAGCAAAAGCCGTGCGCCGATGTTGGGTGCACATCCGCTGTACGCCGGAGAATTCATCGCCAATGGAGGGTTCAAGATCGGATTTGGTATGGCGCCCAAAGTGGCAGAAGTCATGGCCGAACTGGTGCTTGAAGGGCGCGATGAAATCCCCGCAGATTTTCAACCCGAGGCTTCTTTGTGACCTCCCTCGACGACACCCCAGTTCGCCTGCAACCGGACGATCCGATATTGCCACAGGTGTTACGCCTGATCCGCCACAGCTTTGCATTCATGGAGGGGCGTATAGACCCGCCCTCGTCAATGCATCGCCTGACCGAGGAAACGCTTAGGCAACAGGCCCGCGACCACGAGGTTTGGATCATAGGCAATCGCCCGGATGCGGTCGTCTTTTTGACACCCAAACAGGACTGTCTGTATCTGAGCAAACTGGCTGTGGACGAAACCCGACGTGGTCAGGGGCTGGCACAGCGTCTGGTCGATCTGGCATCCGCGCGGGCGGTTGAAACAGGTATTGCGACGCTGGAACTGAAGGCACGGGTCGAATTGGTCGAAAACCATGCCTCCTTTGCCCGGATGGGCTTTGTCAAAACGGCGGAAACGGCGCATCCCGGGTTCACCCGGGCGACCTCGATTACCATGCAGAAACATTTAGGCTGAGGCTTCGGCAATCATACATTGGCGCCCGTCTGCCGCACGCACCCACAGGGTATTGCCCCTCCGGCACAGGCTCGCAGTTTCGAAATGCATCAATGCCGAGGTTGCGCGGAAAGAAAACTGCGCCAATGGGCCCATCACATCTTCCGCAAACAACATCAGGTGCTGCGCCAAAAGCGGGCCATGCACGACCAGCCCGGCATATCCTTCGACATCACGGGCATAGTCGATGTCATAGTGAATGCGGTGTCCGTTAAATGTCAGGGCCGAGTAGCGAAACAGCATTGTGCTGTCGAAGGACAGCTCGCGATGTTCGGTTTCATCCTGCCTGGCCAGTGGTGCCGGAGGGGTGGCCGTATCTGCCGAGGGGTCTTGGCGGTAAACCAGATCCTGCCATTCGGTCAGGCGCAGCGCACCGCTCTGCCAAACCTCGTGGCGCAACGTGACAAAGCCCAAGGGGCCGGTGCGTCCCGATTTCGAACTCGAACTTTCACATAGCGATCGCCGTTCGGCTAACTGACCTGCTATCAGAGGCGCGAAAAACTCCAAGCGTCCGCCTGCCCACATTCTGCGGGGTAAGCCCATATCGGGGATCAGGCCCCCGACTTTGGGATGTCCGTCGCGCCCAAGTTGGCCGGGTGGCTGCGGAGTCCAGAAGTACAGGTGATGAAAGAACGGCGGCAACGCAGTGCCGCCCCTCACAGTTGCCTGTTTCCCAAGCGCCATCTGCAACGCGCCAGCACGGGCTGCGTCCATCACATCTGTCTGAATTTCCATCGACATAGCGCAAGATTAGGCGGCCTGCCCCATACGGGCAAGCAAACCGGCAGTTTCAGAAACCGGCCTCTGACCGCAAGTTCCTCATCAAGGTCCGAAGGGCGTTTTCATAGCGTTCGTTAACCAGCTTGCCCTGCGCGTCGAATTCGTTCGAACTGTCGGCCAGATGAATTTCCGGCCCTTGCAAGATGCGCGTCTGGAACGGAACCATATAGCTGCGCAGTATCATCTGTGCACGTTCCCCGCCGGCACGACCCGCAGCGGCAGACATCACCGCAACCGGCTTGTTCGCCCAGGGCTTATCCTTGGTGCGACTTACCCAATCCAGCGCATTCTTCAACACGCCGGACGGCGCTTTGTTATATTCCGGCGTCGAAATGATCACCGCATCCGCACGGGCGATCTGACCGGCCAAAACCTGAACGCCCTTGGGGATGCCCTCGCCTTCTTCAAGATCGCCGTCATAGAGCGGCAAGTTCAGGTCAGCCTCGATATGGGTGCCCGGCTCAAACAGCCGCGCCGCCTCGCGAAGCAGTTTTCGGTTGGTGGCATTTTGGCGCAGCGAACCTGACAGGCTCAGAAGGATCGGTTCGGACATAAAGGTCTCCGTTCAGGCGTTTTCCAGAAGGTAGCTCCTGATCACCGCCAGCCAAAGCCCACTTGACGCGCAGTCAATGTGCAAAAACGGGCACCTTGACGGTGCCCGGTCACATCAGGTGTTGCCGTTGGGGATGATTTCGATATCAACCCGACGATTCCGCGCCTTCCCTTCGGGTGTGAGATTCGAGGCCGCAGGTCGGTTCTCACCCAAACCGATGGTGCTGATACGGGCCCCGTTCACACCATTGGCTTGCAGAACATCCGCCACGGACCTAGCCCGACGCTCAGATAGGGCCTGATTATAAGAGGCTTCGCCATCACTATCCGTATGGCCAATGACCTGAACGGCCGAGTTGGGATATCTCACCAAATTCTGACCCACCCGGACCAAATCAGAACGCAATGCAGGCCGTACGGTCGAGCTGTCGGTGTCAAAGGTGATGTCGTTGGGGACGGTAACAATCAGGCGGTCGCCCGCGTTGACGATTGTGATGCCGTCATTTGCCAGCTGCTGGCGCAACTCAGCCGCCTGACGGTCCAGTTGATTGCCGATAAGGCCGCCACCTGCCGCACCGATTGCACCACCAGCCAGCGCACCCAAAAGCGGATCCGAGTCGTTCGCAATGGCCCCGACACCGGCACCAACCAACCCACCCAAAAGCGCACCCTGTTTGGTATTTTGATTGGGGTCCGAGGGCAAGTTCAGCGTTCCGGGGTCGGTGCAGCCCGCCAAGAACAAGGCCGAGCAAAGCCCAGAAGAAAC
Organism: Ruegeria sp. CDSC025; assembly: GCF_059610805.1. Classification (NCBI taxonomy): domain Bacteria; kingdom Pseudomonadati; phylum Pseudomonadota; class Alphaproteobacteria; order Rhodobacterales; family Roseobacteraceae; genus Ruegeria; species Ruegeria sp. CDSC025. The sequence goes on from NZ_JBXWOJ010000008.1 coordinate 75,788, forward strand.
AACAAGCTTGGAAATCGTCATGATATCACCTTCTGCTCAGAGGCCCGTTTGCCGGGTCCCATTATTTGGCACAGTATATCGCCCTGCCCCCCCGCAGGCTCAAGCAACAATCAGGTGATATCGGCGAATACCCGCCGTTCAATGGGCCTCGGCAGGGGAACCCCATTGGTTCTGCTCCTGCCAGATCTCCCGCAGCGGCTGCCCTTGGCCGCAGAAATGATCGTCAACCATTTCGCAGGCCCAGACGCGATCGGTCCGAAAATGGCGAAAACCGTTGCGCAATTCGCACCACGCAACCAGCATCGTGCACTCGATATGATAGATCAGGGCAACCGGACGGACGACCCGTTCGGAGCGAACGTCTTGCGAGCTGACATATGTGAGGCGAAGCTTGCGCTCGTCCCGGATGGCTTCGCGGTAATTCACGACCGGGATACAGCCCTTGGCCGGATCATCAACCGGAGCCCCCCAAGGCGCGACCTGCAACCAGTCGGGACTTGCGCGCAGGCCTTCTATTTTCCGGCAAATGCGTTTGGCGGCCTCCTGCAGGGTACTGTCGCCGGTCCGTGCCAGCATTGACAGACCGACCCAAAGCGCCTCGACCTCTTCAGCGTCGAAGTTCAGTGGTGGCAAGTCATAGCCCCGCCGCATCAGATACCCGACGCCGGCTTCGCCCTCGATCGGTGTGCGTTGGGCCTGCAGTGCCGCGATGTCGCGATACACCGTGCGCACCGAGACTTCGAGCTTTTGCGCCAGCATCTCAGCGGTAACCGGAGCGTCGGCGGCACGCAGAATCTGGATGATTTCAAACAGGCGGGACGAACGGCGCATGGCAAACTCCGGTTTCTCTGCTGACACCTTAGCACACCCCCCTGACAACGCGCTGTCAGGAGTGATGCGGGATGCTGGTTCAACAATTCACAGGAGATTACTGATGCCCAGCCTCGACAATCACGTAATGATGACACTGCAACTGGGACGCTGGTCCCAGGACCATACCCTGCGCGCCTTTGAAATCGAACGCGAGATCATGGCCAGCCGCCAGCCCTGCGCCCCAAAGAAACGCACCAGACGGTTTTCGTTGGGCAATCTCAAGCTGCTTTGGACCAATCCCGCCTGAGCCTAGAACCCGGCCTTGGCGCGAAACTTCATCGACGTCCCGCTATCGGGGCTTTTCAGGCGCAATTCCTCGGAATGCAGCATGAGGCGCGGAAAGGCCCGTGCCTCACCTTTTGCATAGAACGGATCACCCAAAATCGGATGGCCCAGCGCCAGCATGTGAACCCTCAGCTGGTGCGAGCGTCCGGTTTTCGGGAACAGGCGTATGCGGGTGGTGTTGCCTTCGTATTTGACCACACGCCAATCCGTCACCGCAGGTTTGCCGGTCTCATGGCACACCATTTGCAGCGGCCGATTGGGCCAGTCGACAATCAACGGCAGATCAACGGTTCCGGTCTTTTCCTCGACCAGACCCCAGACGCGGGCGATATAGGTCTTGCGAGTCTGACGCTGTTCAAATTGCATGCTCAGATTGCGCTGCGCATGGGGCGTCTGGGCAAAAACCATCACGCCCGAGGTATCGCGGTCCAACCGATGCACAAGCAGCGCCTGCGGAAACGCCGCCTGCACACGGGTCAGCAGACAATCGGCCAGATGCTCTCCGCGACCCGGTACGGACAAAAGCCCCGAGGGCTTGTTCACCACAATCAGATGCGCATCTTCGTGCAGCACATCCAGCGGTGTTTTCGGGGGATCGTAGGTCTCGCTCATGCGGGTCTGCCTATCGCAAGCGACAACCTCCCGCAACGTCGCGCTTGCCTGAACTGAATAGTTCAGCAAATCATGCGACAACTCGGAGGAGAAACCATGCACCCGACAATCGAACAACTGAAAGATGTCATCACAAAAGGCGATGAAAGTCTGATTCACGAGTTTCTGGCAGAAGACGTGCGTTTTCTGCCGCCGACCTACTACAGCACCTGGGCCGGGCGCGAACCCGTGGCGGCTCTGCTGGGGCATGTGGGGCAGGTATTCTCGGACTTCAGCTATCGTCGGATCATGGGTGAAGGCAAAGACTGGGCGCTGGAATTTCAGTGCAAGGTTGGTGATCTGGATGCGGTTGGTGTGGACTTGATCCGGCTGAATGATGAAGGCTTGATCGAAAAGTTCGAAGTGGTCATGCGCCCACTTAAAACCATTGCAGCCCTGCGCACCGAGATGATGGCACGCGTGGCAAAAGACCCTCGCTTTATCAATTTCAGGGACGCTTTGGGTTGACCAAGCCTGCCCTGATCGGAGCTGATCAGTTTCTGAGATTACCGCTGTTGCCACTATTGGCGGCACAGGGGATTTCAGTTCGACGAAAGGCGCGGTTCCTGCCCGAACCGACCGGGCCGCGCGAAGGCCGTGAAGGGCGCGGCCCGCGTTTGCGGTTGCTAATCGCAGGCGACAGCTCGGCAGCAGGTGTTGGCGCTGGCACCCAGGCGCAGGCTTTGTCCGGGCAGTTGGTCGCACAGCTAGCAAAAAGCCACAGTGTCGAATGGCGGCTCGAGGCTATGACAGGGCATACAACGCTGGATACACTGAAACGCCTTGACGGTCTGACAGATCAATTTGATGCCGCCATTACGGCGCTTGGCGTCAATGACGTCACCCGTGGCGTCACTAAAAAGCGGTTTGTCGAACACCAATCCCGTCTGATGCACCTGATCACCGACCAGCTTGGAGCCCGGCGTGTCATTGTAACGGCCGTTCCCCAGATGGGTCGGTTTCCCGCCTTGCCGCAACCGCTTGCCTGGGTGCTGGGGCGTCAGGCAGCCCGCCTGGACCAAGGCCTGCAACAGATTGCGACCGGCTTCCCGCAAATCCGCCATCTGTCCATTGATTTACCCGATGACCCGGCGTTGGCCGCACCGGACGGCTATCATCCCAGCCCCAAAGCCTATGCGATCTGGGCGCAAAAGGCCGCCGAATTGTTGCGTCAGGCCTGAGCCCGTATCTGCCGGATCATCGGGATCGAGTAGACCACAAGTGCGGCCCAGATCAGCGGAAACGCAATCATGCGGCCGCGGTCAATCTGCTCTCCAAAAACCGCGATGGCAGTCACAAAAATCATGGTCGGCGCGATATATTGCAGGATGCCCATCGTCGACAGGCGCACCAGCTTGGCACCATTGGCATAGATCAGCAACGGCACCGCGGTCACCACCCCTGCCCCGGCCAGCAGCATGGTGTCGGTTGCGACCAGCCCGAAATGCCCCGTCCCGTTGATCCCCAGCCAAGTCACATAAACCAATGCGGGGATCAGCAGGATCAGCACTTCCAGCAAGAACCCCTGATTTGGCCCGATGGAGAGTGAGCGTTTGAAGAAGGCGTAAAACCCCCAGCTGAACATAAGCCCCAGCGCCGCCCAAGGCAGGCTTCCGGCCTCTACAACAAGAACCACCACCCCGGCTGCGGCCAACCCAACAGCAATCAGCTGCGTCCGGTTCAAAGGTTCGCGCAGCAGCACCGCGCCCAGCGCGATACTGAACAGCGGATTTATGTAATAGCCCAGCGCTGCGTCCAGCGCATGCCCACTGGCAATCGCCCAGACATAGATCGCCCAGTTCACCGATATCAAAGCAGCTGTCAGGCAGGCCATACCCAGCATCTTGGGATCGCGCAGAGCTGACTTCAAATCCCGCGTCCGGCCCAGTGCGATCAGCAATAGCCCGGCCAAAGGCACCGACCAGATGATACGATGCGCCACAACCTCAACCGGCGCGATATGGGCCATCGCCTTCATGTATAACGGCAAAAAACCCCACAAAACATAGGCCGTTACCGCCAGAACAAGTCCTTTTGGCGTATCGGCATTTTGTGTGGGTGTTGCGTCAGCCATTGCGGATCTCCGGGAATACCGGTCGTCTTTACGGCAACCCGGACATACTTGGGAACCGCGAAAACTGTGAAGCAACCCATCAGGATATTTGATATGTGAGACCAGAACAAAGCCGGAGCGCCGCAGCGCTCCGACAATTTGATTACACTTTGACGCGTTCGGATTTCGGATCGTACATCGGTTTCAACGATGCCTCGGCCATTACCTTCACGCCGCACACGTCGATTTCATAGGTTGACCCCAGAACATCCGCCGCCTTCTCACCCTCGCAGGGCACATAGCCCATACCGATAGCGCCACCCAAAGTATGACCATAATTGCCCGAGCTGAGATAACCGACATATTCCCCGTCCCGCACGATCGGTTCATTATGGAACAACAGCGGTTCCGGGTCGGTCAGGCGGAACTGAACCAGACGGTTTTTGGGCCCGCTTTCCTTGCGGGCAATCACTGCTTCGCGCCCGATAAAGTCACAGCCTTTGTCGACCTTGATCGCAAAACCAAGCCCGGCATCCACGACGTTGTCCTCGCACGTGATGTCATGACCAAAATGGCGAAAGCCCTTTTCGATCCGGCAACTGTCCATCATGTGCATGCCACAGAGTTTCAGGTCCATGTCCTGACCGGCCTCATGCAGCGTTTCGAACACATGGCCCGCCATATCGGCGGACATGTAGATCTCCCATCCCAGCTCGCCCACATAGGTCACCCGATGAGCGCGGGCCAGGCCCATGCCGATCTCGATCTCTTGTGCGGTGCCAAAGGGGTTGGTCGCGTTCGAGAAATCCGCCGGCGAGACCTTTTCCAGCAAAGCGCGCGCATTGGGGCCCATCACGGCCAAAACGCCTTCGCCAGCAGTGACATCGGTTATGACCACGTTGAAGCTACCCACATGGCGCATCATCCAGGTCTGATCCGCCAGCCGCGTCGCCGCCGGGGTCACGACCAGATAGGCGGTCTCGGTCAGACGGGTCACCGTCACATCCGCCTCGATCCCGCCGGTGCGGTTTAGGAACTGGGTATAGACGATCTTGCCGTTCGGCACCGAATAATCGCCGCCCCCGATATAGTTCATGAACGCCTCGGCATCCGGCCCTTCAACGCGAATCTTGCCAAAAGAAGACATGTCGTACATGCCCACATTCTCGCGCACCGCGCGGTGTTCAGCAGCTGAGTTCTCGAACCAATTCTGACGTTTCCAACTGTACTGGTATTCGCGCTCCTGCCCCGGATTTGCGTACCAGTTTGCACGCTCCCAGCCCGCCAGTTCACCAAACACCGCGCCCTGCTCTTTCAGATGGTGATGGAACGGGGTGCGTCGCACACCCCGCGCGGTGGCCTTCTGGCGATAGGGGTAGTGGTCGGCGTACAGCAGGCCCAGCGTCTCTTTCGAACGCTCAAACAGATACTGCTTATTGCCCTGAAACGGCTGCATCCGGCTGATATCCACATCGCCCAGATCAAACGGTTTCTCGCCGCTATCCATCCATTCCGCCAGCGCCATGCCCGCACCGCCCGCAGATTGAATGCCGATCGAGTTGAAGCCCGCCGCGACCCAGACATTGTCCATCTCGGGCGCGAGACCGAGGTGATAGGCATCGTCGGGGGTAAAGCTCTCTGGTCCATTGAAGAATGTATGAATCCCAGCCTCGGCCAGCATCGGCATCCGGTTACACGCAGCTTCTAGAATGGGCTCAAAGTGGTCGAAATCCTCGGGCAGCTGGTCAAACTCAAAGCTCTCTGGGATGCCGTTCATCCCCCAGGGCTTGGCATTGGGCTCAAAAGCACCCAGCAGGATTTTGCCCGCATCTTCCTTGTAATAGGCGCATTCATCCGGCACCCGCAGAACCGGCAGTTGCGACAGTCCGTCAATGCCTTCGGTGACGATGTAGAAATGTTCGCAGGCGTGCAGCGGGACGTTCACACCGGCCATCCGGCCGACCTCATGCCCCCACATGCCGGCGCAGTTCACCACCATATCACATTCGATATGGCCCGAGCCGCTGCCGTCATCGGCAACCCAGTCCACGCCCGTCACGGTACGGCCCTGTTTGGTGATGTCGGTGACCTTCACCCGTTCCTTGGTAATGGCACCGCGTTGCCGTGCGCCCTTGGCCAGGGCCAGCGCGATATTGGCCGGGTCACCCTGCCCGTCCAGCGGAAGATAGACCGCGCCCTTGACGTCTTCGACATTCAGATGCGGATACATTTCCTTGACGCGCTCATTGGAAATCTCTTCGACCTCAACCCCAAAGGCACGTGCCATGGCAGCCAGGCGATAGATCTCTTCACGGCGTTCCTCAGTCAGTGCCACGGTAATCGATCCACAGCGTCTAAGCCCGGTGGACACGCCGGTTTCCTCTTCCAGCGCGCCGTAAAGCTCCTGCGTGTATTTTGCCAGTTTGGTCATGTTGGACGAGGCCCGCAGCTGAGCGATCAGACCCGCCGCATGCCATGTGGTGCCGCTGGTCAACTGCTTGCGTTCAAGCAGCACAACATCGCTCCAACCTTTCTTGGTCAGATGATAGGCAACCGAGCATCCGATGACGCCGCCGCCGATGATGACAACTCGGGCTTTGTTTGGAAGATCAACCATCCTGAGGTCTCCGCTGAATCAGGTTTTGGGCACGTTGCCATGGAAGATCGGCAATAAATGCACCAAAAGCGTCATGTTATAGGCGATTTTCACCTATGTGACGCAGCCCGTCTTTCGCGCCTCAGAACAAAGGGCGTGACCCCGAAAAAGCTTTTGTAAACCGAGGAGAAACCGTTCGGAAAGCCGCAGGCCAGACCGATTTCCCGAACGCTCATCGTGGTGTTCAGCAGCAGGTTGTTAGCCTTCGCCAGCCGCATCTCGCGATAGAAACCGTTTGGACTGGTGCCAAAGAAAGCTTTGAATTTTCGCTCAAGCGATCGGTTCGAAAGATTTAATGCCTCGACAATCTGCTGGATGGGTAAGGGGTCTTCGATATTGGCCTGCATCAGCTTGATACATTGATCCAGCTTGGCGTCCCCAGTAGCTGTCAGTTGCGCCCCCGAGAAAGGCTGCATCGATGAAAAGTCGCGGATATTTTCGTGCAGCATGATATTGGCCACCGTCATCTTGGCAGGCCCCGAGATGTGGCGTCCGATCACGGACAAAGCAACATCGGTTGTCGCCTCCATCCCTGCGCAGGTCACGACCTGGCCCTGTTCTGTGGCTATCGACAGCTTCGCCTCGAACCGGGCCCCGCGTTCACTCAGGAAAGAGGCGTTTTCCCAATGGGTCGCCATGTCTGCGGTGCCAAATTCGTCAATATAGCGGCTGGCAGCTTCGGCCAGCAAAAAGACCTGAGCGCCTCGGAACGTATAGTCCGATACAACCCGTCCGATAGACAGATCGGGGTGGTCAGGGTCGGAATTTCCGATCACAAACAGATAATCCGCCTTGGGATGGGTTGATACGGGTTCAGTTTGGACCGTCGCATCGCTGCTGCTGGCAATGGGCCCACCTTTCAGAGACCGATAGGTAAAGCTGAAGGGCGGGTTGGGGCAGACGCGGTTGGCCAGCCTCAGAACCTCAATCAATGCGGCAAGCTCCAACAGCACATAGCCCGGCGCGACCAGAACATCGAAATGTATCTGCGCCTTGTCGGTCAAGCTATCTGGTCGTTGCCGCATCTTTACCCCCTTCAGACGATGCTGTGGCCAGCAGCGCACAGCCGATCTGCCAGTCGCTGAATGTGATCGGGACCGACTTCGCAGCATCCGCCGATGATAGTTGCACCCTGCGCCACCCACCCCATCGCCTGATCAGCATATTCATCCGGCCCAAGGTCGTGGCGCTGTTGCAGCGCATCGACGGTTGGGGCGTCTTGTAGAAATTCCTGGGTAATCCCGGTGAAGCCATTGGCATATGCCCCAAACGGACGCCCGAAGGTGGCGATAATATTCAGCGCAGCGGGCACCGCCTCGGGGCGCGAGCAGTTGATCAGCACGGCCTCAGGCGTAAAGCGATCAACCAAAGATGCTATTCCCGACAATGGCTCACCCGACCGAAGCCGCGTCCCATCATCATCCATCACGGACAGCGCCAGCCAGACCGGCTTGTCTGCCTGTTCCGTTCCACGCAACGCGCCTTCGGCCTCTTGCACCGACGACACGGTTTCGATCAGGAACAGGTCAACGCGATCTGCCATCATCGCCACCAGTTCGGTGAATTTCTCTGCCGCCTCTTCGACCTCTGGATTCAGGTCCGGCCGGTAAGAGGCGAGAAGCGGACCCAAAGCCCCAGCGATGCGCCTACCCGCCGGGCGCGCACGCTCGGCCTGCGACAGGGCCGCCTCGATCAGATCTGGCAGCTGATCACCCAAGCCGACACGGTCCAGACGCGACCGGTGAACAGCATAGGTATTTGTCGTGGCCACAGTCGCACCGCGTGAGAAATAATCCGCATGCACATCCCCGACCAACTCGGGATGGTCCATCATCACCCGGGTCGACCACAAAGGCGTCGGCGCATCACCGCTGCGTTTGACCAGTTCCTGTCCGATAGACCCATCCAGAAGGGTTATATCTGCCATCAATGAACCTCCTCAGGGAACCAGAACCAGTTTTCCCGGAAACGTTTTTGACTGAAAGTCCTCTTGCGCCGTCGCAATGTCTTTCAGCGGATAGGTTTTTGAAATCAGGGGCTTGATCCGCCCCGCATTCATCAGTTCGACCAGGCGACCGAAGACTTCGAACGGCTGATGGGTGCTGCCGTGAATGGTAATGTCGCGCAGATAGATATCCCGCAGATCGGCTTGAACAATCGGGCCAGCAATCGCACCCGCAACGGCATAGTGACCGCCCGGTTTCAGCGCCAGGATCAGGTCAGCCCATGCAGGTCCGCCCACCACGTCAATGACCACGTCGAACATGTCGGTGGGCAGCGACGCATCCCGGTTGAACGTGGCGGTCGCGCCCTGGCTTTTCACCGCTTCGGCCTTGGCCGCACCGGTCACGCCCCAAACCGAGGCACCGCGCAGCGCCGCCAGTTGCACGGCGGCAAGGCCCACACCGCCCGACGCCCCGGTGATCAACACCTTTTGCCCGGCAGTCACAGCGGATCGGGTCAGCAAAGCCTCGGCAGTTCCGAAGGCGCAGGGGATAGCGGCAATTTCAATATCGGACAGGGGTGAGGCGCTGACATCGTAAAGGTCATCGGCCTGCACCAGACAATATTGCGCAAAGGCGCCGTCAATCTCGGACCCAAGCACGATGAAGCCTGTCGGGTTGCCCGGTCGCGGACGTGGCAGGTTGATCGGACAGGTCACGCGCTGGCCCGGGGTGAACCCGGTCTCGGGCCCCGCGATTTCGACGATGCCGCACAAGTCACCGCCCTGAATGCGCGGGAAATTCAGCGCGCCACCCCAGCCTCCGGCTTCGACCTCTTGATCCACCGCATCCGTAGCGCCGGTCACATCCGAGGAGTACCAGCCGATACGAGTGTTGATATCGGTGTTGTTCACCCCGGCTGCGGCCACACGGACCAGAACCTGCCCCGGCGCAGGGGTTGGGACGGGTATATCGTCACGCCATTCCAGCGCCTCGGGCCCGCCGTGACAGGTCAGGAATACACCGGACATCGTTTTAGGCAGTGTCATGATCAAACCTCGTCATCGGGATGAGGCGGCACAGAGCCCATCGGGACAATGTCATACCGCGCGTTCAATTCGGCCATTTTCGCCTCATCGGCGAAGTCCGCCTCGGTCATCTTGGCCAGCTCAGCAAGGAATCCGTCAAAACCGGCAGGCTGGAAAATCATCAGCATCTTAGCAGGTGCATTTCCAGCAACGCGGCAGGCATGCGGCACACCGGGCGGCACATGCATCGTGCTGCCCGGCCCACAGCGATGCCAGTCGCCATCAACATAGAAATCCACTTCGCCTTCCAGAAAATAGAAGCTTTCAGCATGGGTTTCATGGCGATGAAGGCCAAGCGCAAAGCTGGCCTTCAGATTGTCTTCCATGAGCGTATAGGCGCCATCAGTATCCCGGGTCGAAACCTTCACAAATGTGTGGTCATTTTCCCAGTCATAATTGAGGCCCTCTCCGGGCCCCCGTTTTGAATAGCGCATGCTCATGCAGGTCTCCTTCGGGCGATCAGGCGCGCAGCCGCTCGTTTTCTGGATCCCAGAGCGGTTTATCGTCCTGTACCACGGCGCGTCGCTTCTCACCGAAGATTTCGATTTCAAGCTCGGTACCTGCCACCGCCAATTCGGGACGGATCATGCCCAGCGCAATGGATTGGCCAACGCGATACCCCCAAGCGCCCGAGGTGGTTTCGCCAACGATCTCGCCGTTGTGCCAGATACAGGACATGTAGGGCGCATCCGCGTCACCTGCCTCAACCAACATAGTGGCAAACGCCTTTTTCACGCCCTGCTGCTTTTCGTTCAGGATCGCGGCCTTGCCGGGGAAGTCCTGCGGTTTGTCAAGTTTGACGAACCGTTCCAACCCGCCTTCCAACAGAGAGTAATCAGTGGACAGATCGCCTTTCCAAGCCCGATAACCCTTTTCGATGCGCAGAGAGTTCAGGGCGTACATCCCGAACGGTTTGGCACCAGCGTCAAGGATCGCGCCATAGATCGCGGGCATATGGTCGTTCAGCGCGTGAACCTCCCAGCCAAGTTCTCCTGCAAACGAGACGCGGATCAGGAATGCGGGCTGACCTGCAACCGTGGCCGATTGATGGGTCAGCCAGCCACTGGACAGGTCCGCATCGCTCAGCCCCGCCAGAATGTCGCGCGATTTTGGACCTGTCACGATCAGCGTGTCACGAGTGGTGGTGACATCCTCGACGGTGACGCCAGTGGGCATTGCCTCGGACAGGATATCGCGGTCATGCCATTGCGCTGTAGCGGCCGTGATCATGACGAACTCGTCATCGCCGAGACGGATACAGGACATTTCGGTCAGGATCCGGCCGCGACCATCTGAGATATAGACCAGGTTGATGCGACCCACCTTGGGCAAACCGCCGGTAACCAGCGACCGCAGCGCCTCGGCGGCACCCTCACCTTTTACGATGAAACGCGAAAATCCGGGCAAGTCCAATACGCCGCAATGATCACGGACAGCCTCACACTCTTCCTTGATCCGCTTCTCCCATGGCCCCGAACGGCCCCAGGTATGGGTCGCTTCTTCAGAGGTATCGTCGCCCGGTTGCGCAAACCAGTTGGCGCGTTCCCAGCCGTTATAGGGCCCCATCACGCCGCCCAATTCCTTGACCTTGGTGTGGACAGGCGACAGCTTTTTGTCGCGCGCGGCGGGCCATTCATGGTGCGGGAAATGCATGGCGTATTCGTTGCCATAGACCTCAAGCCCCTTCTGGTTGCAGTAATCCTGATCGGTGTAATCGGTGTAACGGCGCGGATCGACGGCCCACATATCCCACTCAGTTGCGCCATCGACGATCCATTCGGCCAGCACCTTGCCGGCACCACCGCCCTGCGCGATGCCGAAGGTAAAGGTATGCGCCTCAAACGCGTTGGTCACGCCCGGCATCGGGCCAACCAGCGGCAGCCCGTCCGGCGCGTAGGGGATGGGCCCGTTGATCACCCGACCCACACCCGAGGTACCCATCAGCGGCACCCGCTCCATCGCGTCGGTGACGATGTCTTCGATCCGGTCCAGATCATCATTCCATAGCTGGAAACTGAAATCCTCGGGCATCGGATCATCCTCGGTCATCCAGTGGCCCTTGCAGTTGGGCTCATAGGGGCCGAGGTTGAATCCGTTCTTCTCCTGCCGAAGGTAATAGGAGATATCCACGTCGCGCAGCAGCGGCAGCTTTTTACCGCCATTGGCCTTGGACCATTCCTCGATCTCGGGCACTTCGTCGGTCAGCAGGTACTGGTGGCTCATCACCATGGCCGGAACGGTGCGACCGCCGAAGGGCTTGAACCATTCACCCACGCGCTGGGCGTAATACCCGGCGGCATTGACCACGTGGTCCGCTTCGATATCGCCCTTCTCAGTATGCACGATCCAGGTCTTGTCTTCCTTCTGGGTCACACCCGTGGCCGGGCAGAAACGCAGGATCTTCGCCCCCATGTCGCGCGCACCCTTGGCCAGTGCCTGGGTCAGCTGCGCCGGGTCGATATCGCCATCGGTCGGGTCGAACAGAACACCTTCAAGGTCATGAGTTTCCAGGAACGGGTAATGCTCTTTGGCCTGTTCGGGTGACCACATCTCCATCTCGATGCCCTGATAACGGCCCATCGCCATTGCCCGCTCGAACTCCTGCACCCGCTCTTTCGAATGGGCCAACCGGATTGAGCCGGACTGGTGATAGTTCATCGGATAGTCGACCTCTTCACCCAGCCGCGCATAAAGCTCGGTCGAATAGCGCTGCATGTTCATGATCGCCCAAGAGGTCGAAAAGGTCGGCACGTTGCCAGCTGCATGCCAGGTCGACCCGGCGGTCAGCTCGTTTTTCTCCAGCAGAACACAATCGGTCCAGCCCTTTTTGGCCAGATGATACAAGGACGATGTCCCCACCACTCCGCCACCGATAATAACCACGCGGGCTTTTGTCGGAAAATCACTCATGTCTTTCAGTCCCTGTTACTGTGCCTCTTGAGGCAGATCGTCCGTGATGTCGTAGTAATCGCCTTTGTCAGCCACAAATATATGGCGGGCGAGGGTCAGTCCGGTGGGTGCATCCAGCGCCCCCATAGCAATGGCAATCCGGTCTTCGTCCTTATGCTGCCAGAACAGGTAAGAGCCGCAGGCGTTGCAAAATCCTCGTCGGGCGATGTCGGTTGCACGAAACCAGCTCAGCGTATCGCTGGCGGTGAAGGTGATGTCGTCTTGATGGGCCGAGGTCGAGGCCCAGACATGACCCGACTGTTTGCGGCATTGACCGCAATGACAGGCCGAGGCGGCAGGAAGATCGCCTTCGATCTTGAACGCAACCGAGCCGCACAGACAGGAACCTGTATGCATTTCGCTTATCCCCTAGCTGCTGGCGCGCTGGTGGTGCCCAGCAACACGCCATAAATGATGAAACAGGTGGCCATGACCCGGCGCACCCAGATGTTGAACACGGCCCCCAGCGCGGCCCGCCCCATAAGCGCACCTAGAAGAGTGAACCCGATGTAGCTGAGCGTTGTGATGATCAGCGCCGTTGGCATGATGACCAACATTTGCTCCCAGATCGGCACATCCGGCTGCACGAATTGCGAGAATGCAGCAAGATATCCCGCGACGCTTTTGGGGTTGATTGTCGCGACGGCCAGCGCGTGCAGATAGACATGCCTTGCAGGGCGTTCGAAAATAGGGGCGGGATTTGCTGCAGCCTTCCAGCCTCGGACACCCAGCCAGATCAGAAACCCTGCGCCCACCAGCTTGGCGATGAAGAATCCGGTGGGTGAGGCCGCGATCAAGGCCGTCACCCCAAGCGCCGACAAAACCAAAAAGGCGCTGGCTTGGGTCAGGATCGCCAAGACACCCAGCATCGCTTTTGCGAAGGGCAGGCTCATCCCGTTCGAGATACAGTTCACTGCGTTAGGCCCCGGTGTGGTTACAAACACCACCCAGAACAGCGCGAATATGGTCCAGGCCTCGAAACTCATCAGTACACCGGAGGTGCGATGACCCAGATGACCACAGCAGGCTCATCATGAGGGTTCGCCCAAATATAGGGTTCGTTCTTGATCCGAAAACTGTCACCGGGCCCAACCGAAAAGCTTTGCGCGCCGATGGTCAGATTCAACTGACCGGAAATCACATAGCCAACCTCTTGCGTGGGGCGGTCCGCCGGATTCTGCATCTTGGAATGCGGCTCAAAGGTGGAATGCACCATCTCAAAATCGTCAGTCAGATCGGGTGACAGCAGTTCCTCGATCAGACCTTCTTCGCCCGACCCCATAGGGCGGCGCGACCCGGCGCGCACGACATAGCCTTGTTCATTGGCGGGGGCGGCAGAATGGGCGAACAGCATGGACATCGGCACACCCAGACATTCCGCGATCTGACGCAGGTCTGAAATTGACGGTTCGGACTTGTCGCGTTCAACCTGGCTGAGCCATCCGACCGACCGGTTCAACCGCTCTGCGATCTCGGTCAGCGTCAACCCACGCGCCTTACGCAATGCGCGAATGTCGGCTCCGAGCGTTGCACTGTGGGGGGCTTGGCTGTTCACCGAACTCTCCGATATCTGGTGAAATTTTCCTCGTGTTTTTCACGATGCCGCGAATCGGTGAAAATTCCAAGCATTTTTTCACTTGGGAAAATCGACGCATTTAGCTATCCGTCAGCTATGTGGATTGCGGTTATATACCTGTGGGTCATCAACGGCCTGACTTTGCTGGCCTTTGGCTGGGACAAGCTGCGCGCCAGACGCAGAAAAAGCCGGGTTCCGGAACGCAGGCTATTGTGGCTGGCGGCACTGGGCGGCAGTCCCGGTGCGCTGGTCGGGCGTTGGATTTTCAATCACAAGTCCCGAAAAGGCCGGTTTTCCCTGTCGCTGTTTGCGATCTTTGCGACTCAGGTCGGGCTGGCATATTTCCTAATCACAGACATTCTGTAGTTGGCTTGATCCGCAAGCCACGTAAGATCCCGATGGGATCTAGGAAATGTCGCAGACATACATATCGGTATCGTCGGTGGAGTGAGCTGAGGATCGCGTGAACCCCGATTTCTGTAGCACACGGGCAGAGGCGGGATTGCTGTGCTCGACCCCGGCCAAAAACCGAATGGCGCGGCTCGTGCCGCAGGCCGCGATAAAGCCGGACACAAGTTCGGTTGCATAGCCACAGCCCCAGGCTCGTTCGGCAAACAGATATCCAAGGTGAATGGCTGGTGCGGCCTGATCTTCGGGTTCTGAGGCCAGTATCAGCAGTCCGATCAGCTGATTATTTTGCCTTAGCCGAACAAGAAGAACATCGCTTTCGGTCTTGCGTGCCGCGATCCAGTCGGTCATCCCGCTGGGCGTTTCTTCGACCTGCATCGAAGGCGGCAGGGGCTCAAGAACCGCTGGTGTCAGGACGGTTGCCAACTCGGCCGTCAACGCTGAAAGGCGACCAGCTTCAGAGACTTCCACTTGCCAGTGGCAGACGGCAAGCCGCTCTGTGGTGAATTGGTCCGGGATCATGCCTTGGCCAGTCGCAATTAGTATCCATTCCAGTCTAACAGACGGGCTGATTTTGCGTCAGGCCCCTCTTAACTCGCCCGAAAACGCCTTTGACAATATGGCAGACAGCTTTTCTGCGTCCTCATCCGTGAACGCATCAGGCTGGTCACTGTCGATGTCAAAAACCGCGATGACCTCGCCCGAGGCATTGCGCACCGGAAGCACCAGTTCGGACTGCGTAGACGAGGCGCAGGCGATGTGACCTGGAAACGCATGCACATCCGCCACCAACTGTACCTTTCCGGTCCGCGCCGCGGCACCACAGACACCGCGCCCGAAGGGAATAACCAGACACCCGTGACCACCCTGATAGGGGCCGATTTTCAAAATGCCCGGATCTGTTACGCGATAGAACCCCGTCCAGTCAAACCGATCATCGGCGTGATGAACCTCACAGGCGATTGTCGCCATCAGAGCAACTTGATCTGTCTCGCCTGCGGTTAGGGCGACGATTGTCTTGGTCAGCGTATCGTAATCAACGGTCATGGGGAGCGGGTCCGGTCAGTGATCTTGTAAACAGGTTCTACAGCACCGGACCTATGGTGGAATCGGCCCCGCGTCAAACGCGCTCAATCGCGATTGCAGTCCCCTCTCCACCACCGATGCAGATCGCCGCCACGCCGCGTTTCAGATCCCGCTTTTCCAACGCGTTCAGCAGGGTGACCATGATACGCGCTCCCGAAGCGCCGATAGGATGACCCAGAGCGCATGCACCACCATTCACATTTACCTTGTCACGCGTCAGACCCATCTCATGCATGAATGCCATCGGCACCACGGCAAAGGCTTCGTTTACTTCCCACAGATCCACATCATCATTGGACCAGCCGATTTTGGCCAAAAGCTTTTGCGCAGCGGGAACTGGCGCAGTCGTGAACAATCCCGGAGCCTGCGCATGGCTGGAATGACCCAGAATGCGCGCCCGAACCGAGAGGCATTGCGCTTCGGCGGCTTCAGCTGACGCCAGAACCAGAGCTGCCGCCCCATCAGAGATCGACGACGCGTTGGCCGCCGTCACCGTTCCACCCTTGCGAAAAGCCGGTTTCAGCGAAGGTATCTTTTCCGGGCGGGCGGTTTTCGGCTGCTCGTCCGCGGACTGCGTGACCTCGCCTTTCCTTGTACGGACGGTTACCGGAGTGATTTCACCGTCGAACGCGCCGCTGTCCTGCGCGGCCAGCGCGTTGGATAGGGACTGCAGGGCGTATTCGTCCTGCGCTTCGCGGGTGAACTGGAACGCCTCGGCACAGTCTTCGGCGAAAGTGCCCATCAGACGACCTTTGTCGTAGGCGTCCTCCAGCCCGTCCAGAAACATGTGGTCGACGACCTGAGCGTGCCCCAAGCGCGCACCCTCACGCATTTTGGGCAACAGGTAGGGCGCGTTCGTCATACTCTCCATCCCGCCTGCGATCATTGTGTTGGCATGGCCCAATGCGATCTGATCGAAGGCCATCATCGCAGCCTTCATCCCTGATCCGCACATCTTGTTGAGCGTCGTGGCCGGGACCTCTTGGCCCAAACCGGCTGCAAACCCAGCCTGACGTGCAGGGGCCTGACCCTGACCGGCTGGCAGAACGCAGCCCATCAGTACTTCGTCAACCGTTTCAGCACCGGCACCCTGCAGCGCGGCCCGGATCGCGGCTCCACCCAGATCGGCGGCAGAAACACCATCGAACATTCCTTGAAATCCACCCATCGGGGTACGTGCTGCTCCGGCGATTACAACTTGCTTCATCTGGGCGCTCCTAAATTCTTGTCATTCAATGGATACCGAATGGTAAGAATTCCCGTCTAGCGTATTTCTACGAGCGATTTCAGTTAAAGGACCGTCACGTATGGGCCTGTCCAGTACTACGACCAACAATATTCAAATAATTACTGTACAATCCAACCGGATTGATGCCGCAATGGCCATTCAGTTCAAAGAAAACATGCGCACGGAAACCGAAGGTGGGGCTGTGCGCGTGGTTCTGGATCTCAGCGGTGTCGAATTCATTGACTCCAGTGGTTTGGGCGCCATTGTTGCCGCCATGAAACAACTCGGGGCTGAACGGCGCCTGGATCTGGCAGGTCTTCAGCCTTTTGTGGAAAAGGTGTTTCGTCTTACGCGCATGGACACAGTGTTCAAGCTTTACCCAACGATGGATGACGCACTGTCCGGTGCGCCGGATTGAACACAAGGAGAAACTGAACAGGCGCAAGGCTAATGTGTAACGGCATCAGTTTCGATTTGAGCTTCGCTGCGACCGAGGTCGAAGCAAGCTCTGGCATTGCCAAGTTGAGCCAGGCACTGTCGTCCAAAGGGCTGCCTGCACACAAAGCGGCTGATGTCAGAATTGCCCTGGCCGAAGCCATTAACAATGTCGTTGAACACGCCTATGCCGGAACCACGCCCGCCACCGTAAAGGTACACTGCCGCCTGCATCAGAACTGGTTGGAAATCCTCATCTCGGATACCGGCAATCCCCTTCCTGGCTTTCGCGTACCAGAAGGTGCACCTGCACCTCTGGGGGAAAGACGTGAAGACCTGCCCGAGGGGGGATTTGGATGGTTTCTGATCCACCAACTGACCAGTGAAATCCGCTATGACCGTAGCGAAGGCTGCAACCGGTTGTCACTGCGATTCAGTTTTCTCGACCCGGATTAGGGCTATAAAACGTCACAATAAGGCCCTTTTCGAACCATTGTAGCGCCGCAAACAAAGATCAAAGTCTTAACTGTAGCTCAGATAGCTTCCCTCGGCATCGTATGTCACAGCCCCCACCCAGTGAACGATGCCGAGGAACTTCCCCTTTGATTTGACTGGACAATACCCGGACGCGCGATACCTTCTGCGCGATCACACGGGAAGGCAGCGCAATGCGGGATTTTCAGGCACCAGGCAGATCCGAAGTTTTTTCGACCGAAGGGATGTGCGCCACATCTCACCCGCTGGCAGCCCAAGCGGCCCTTGGCATTCTACAGCAAGGTGGCAACGCGATGGACGCAGCCATCGCCGGGGCAGTGCTTTTGGGATTTTGCGAACCACAAATGACCGGCCTGGGCGGAGATTGCTTTGTTCTGTACAACCGCGCCGGAGAAGATGAGGTTCGGGCCCTCAACGGCTCTGGCCGGGCACCGGCAGCAGCCAACGCTGGCAGCTTGCGCGATAAGGGACTGACTGCAGTTCCGCTCAATACACCGGATGCGGTCACCATTCCCGGCGCGGTCGAGGCGTTCTGCCAGCTGGCCGAAACCGAGGGCAAACTAGGGCTGGACGCCATCCTGCAACCCGCCATCCGCTATGCAGACCAGGGCGTGCCGGTCGCCCCACGTGTGGCTTTTGATTGGGGCCCGGGTGCTAACACGTTGCAGGGGGCAGCCAGGAACCACTATCTGCTGAAAGGAGACGTTCCAAAGACCGGAGACATGTTCCGGTCCGCCGGGCAGGCAGAAGTGCTGCGCAGAATCGCCAAATACGGACGAAAGGCGTTTTACGCGGGCGAGGTCGCCGAAGATATTATCTCGACCCTGACGGCCATGGGCGGGGTACACACAGCAGAAGATCTGGACGCGACCGCTGCCACACCCACAGTTCCGGTCGCAGGGCACTATCGTGGCTTGGACCTGCTGGAACATCCGCCCAATGGCCAAGGTGCAACCGCCCTTTTGCTGCTGAATATCCTCAAGAACTTTGACCTCGGATCCATGGATCCGCTATCCGCAGAGCGTCTGCATATCGAGGCCGAAGCCTCAAAACTCGCCTACGATGCCCGCAACAGGTTCATCGCCGATCCGGATCATACGACACACGCAGACAGGTTTTGGGACCAGACAACAGCCGATCGGCTGGCAGAGCTTATCAATCCAAACCATGCCATGCCCGCTGCTGCCCCACTGACCGAAGCCATTCACAAGGACACGGTTTATATCACGGTGGTCGACAGGGACAGGATGGCGGTATCGCTGATCTATTCGATCTTTCATAGCTTTGGATCGGGTATCGCCTCTGAGAAATTCGGCATTCTGCTGCAAAACCGCGGGTCTGGATTTACGTTGCAATCAGGCCATCCGAACGAGTTTGGCAGCGGCAAACGCCCGATGCACACGATCATTCCCGGCATGTTGAAACAGAAAGGCAAAATCCTGATGCCCTTCGGCGTGATGGGTGGTGCCTTTCAGCCCACAGGACATGCAAAGCTGGTCTCGCTGCTAACTGACGATGAGTTTGCGCTGCAGCAGGCCATAGACGCACCGCGGGCCTTTGCAGACGGACCTGTCTTGAAACTGGAACGCGGAATTTCGCGGAAGGTCGCGCAACAATTATCTGAAATCGGCCACAAAGTTCTGATTTCGGAAACACCTCTTGGCGGGGCTCAAGCGATCCGAATCCAGAAGAGCGGCGTTTTGCAAGGCGCAAGCGATCCGCGAAAAGATGGGTGCGCGCTTGGTTATTGACAGTATGGGCCCGGTTTCACCCGCGCTTCCATTTTTAGTTCAAATGGAAATGCAACGGATATGCGCCGTTTTCAAACGGACCAAACATATCGGGGATATCCGGATGCTCGACCGGTTCTCCGGACTGGTCGGCAATCAGATTTTGTTCAGAAACATAAGCAACATAGAAGGATTGGTCATTTTCCGCCAACAGATGATAAAACGGCTGATCCTTGATCGGCCTGCTGTCTTCGGGAATGGCCTGATACCATTCTTCGGTATTTGAAAACTCTGGGTCCACGTCAAAAATCACCCCTCGGAAGGGATGTTTTTTGTGGCGGACGACTTGGCCCAGCCGGTACTTTGCTTGTGTCTTTAGCATCACGTTTGCCCCCAAAGGTCTTACTACCCGTTTCCTCATAGGAATGCCAATCATTGATCTAAAATAATGGGAAACAGTCTGTGAACCTCTTACTGACAGTACTCGAAATCGTGGCCCCGGTCTTCCTCTTGGCGGGGATCGGGTTTGCCTGGGTCAAACTTGGCTTTGAATACAGGCTGCAATTTGTGACCCGCCTTGCGGTGACGCTCGCCGTGCCCAGCCTGATTTTCGTGGCCCTGATGCAAACCCAGATCCCGCCCGGAGAGCTGACCCGGTTCACTTTGGCCGCCATCACAGGCCATGTCGGGCTGGCGGTCGCATTTGGCGTATTTGTCCGGGCCAGCAAGCTGGAAAGGCGCACCTATCTGGCGCCGCTGATATTCGGCAACACGGGGAATCTGGGCCTGCCTCTGGCCATTTTCGCATTTGGGCAGGCAGGCTTGGGTTTCGCGGTGATATTTCTGGCCGTTACCGCCCTGTTTTCCTTTACTTACGGGATCTACCTGGTGGCGGGAAAAGGCGCTTTCGGCAAGGTAGCACGTGAACCCATGGTTTGGGCTACTCTGCTGGGGGCGCTGTTTCTGTGGCAGGGCTGGCAAACACCTGTCTTCGTGACCAATACGCTGGACCTGCTGGGACAGATGGCGATTCCGATGATGCTGATCACGCTTGGTGTTGCGATTGCGCGGCTGACCACCAGAAAGCTAGGGCAAGCGGTCTGGCTATCGGCGTTGAAACTGGTCGTGTGTTTTGCCCTGGCATGGGCAATCGCAAAAGGGTTTGATCTGGATAACGTCGCGTTCGGCGTTCTAGTGGTGCAGATGTGTACGCCGGTTGCCGTAACCTCATACCTGCTGGCCGAACGGTTCGAGGCGGATTCCGACGCTGTTGCCGGGCTGGTTATGGTCTCAACCCTGATGTCCGTCGGCGCTTTGCCTATAATTCTAGCTATTGTTCTGTAGCGATTGTGATTTCCTAATCGCTCAATCTGCGCTAGAATGAAGAAAAAAGGCACGAGGCACATGAGCAGAATTCTTATCGTACTCTTCGGGGTGCTGCTTTTGGCATCCTGCGGGGGTGGTTCCAAACAACCGCCCAGCAAGCTGAATGATGCATGCAGCATTGCACGTGAACGGCCGGAATACATCAAGGCGTTCAAAAGCACCGAACGGAAATGGGGCATCCCCGTTCACGTTCAGATGGCGACGATCTATCAGGAAAGCCGCTATAAACACGATGCGCGCACACCGCATCAATATGTTCTGGGTGTGATCCCGATGGGCCGCCAGAGCAGCGCCTATGGCTTCAGCCAGGCGCTGGACGGGACATGGGATGAGTATCAGCGCGAAACCGGCAAACGCCGGGCCAAGCGGGACCGTATCCGCGACGCTTCGGATTTCATCGGCTGGTACATGAACAAAAGCTATGAGCGGAATGGCATCCAGCCAAGCGACACGCGCAATCAGTATCTGGCCTATCATGAAGGCCATACCGGTTATGCCCGCGGCAGCCATTACAGCAAGACGTGGTTGCTGAACGTGGCCAATGATGTGGATGCGCGCGCCCGGATGTACCAGGCGCAACTGTCAGGCTGTCGTTACTGAACAAACAGCGGGTCAGCGATTGCCTGACCCGCTTCTGTTCTTGTTCGAAAACAAGCTGCTGCTTAGATTTTTTTCGGTATCAAGCTGTCCCAGCAGAACCGTTGTCTGTCCGCCTGCATTATCGTGGATCACCCATTTTCGCAGCTCAACCGGATCGCCAGTGAACATCAGCTCAATTCGACCGGAGTCAGGGTTTTTCGGGTCCTGTGCTGTCACGACAGTGGCCGTTCCGTCAAAGTCATGCCCAACCACCATATTAGCCTGACCCAGATCGACATTCCGTGCCAGAACCAGAGACAGAGGTGTTCGCTTTAACGGATACTGCTCGGGCGGTTGATTGGATTTCGGATCGAAAATCTGAACGGTGCCAGCGCGTGCCAACACAACGGCGCTGTCTGGCGGGTCATATTCGAACCGCATCTTTCCAGGCCGTGCGATCCACAGCTTTCCTGTGCTCAGTGAGCCATCATCATTGACCTGTGTAAATGTCGTCTCGACAGTTTTCAGACCATTCAGGTAATTCGATATCTGCGACAGCGGCAACTTGTCCGCAGCCCAGGCGGCGGGTGTGGCCAGTGTCAGTGCAAGGGCAAAAGCAATCTGTTTCATAAGACCCAGATAAGCGCTCTGCCCTTGTTATTAAATATCCTATTGCTCTGGCACCAGGATTTCGCGTTTTCCGACGTGATTCGCCGATGAAACAATGCCTTCGTCCTCCATCTGCTCAACCAGACGCGCAGCTTTGTTATAGCCAATGGCAAGTTTCCGCTGGATATACGAGGTCGAGCATTTGCGATCCTTGATCACAATCGCCACGGCCTGATCGTAAAGGGCGTCTTCGCCATTGGTGTTGCCCCCGGTGTTCAAACCCAAAACAGCGTCGATATTATCAGCCTTTTCCTCGGTCGGTCCATCGACCACACCGCTCATATAATCCGGCGGGCCGAATTGCTTCAGATGGTTGACGATTTCCTCGACCTCTTCATCCGAGACAAACGGACCGTGGCAACGTGTGATCTTCGCACCACCCGCCATATACAGCATGTCACCCTGCCCCAGCAGTTGTTCGGCGCCCATTTCACCAAGAATGGTGCGGCTATCGATCTTTGACGTCACCTGGAAGGAAATCCGGGTCGGAAAGTTCGCCTTGATCGTGCCGGTAATCACATCGACCGAGGGGCGCTGCGTGGCCATGATCAGGTGGATACCCGAGGCCCGCGCCATCTGCGCCAGACGTTGGATGCAGGCCTCGATCTCTTTGCCCGCGACCATCATCAGGTCGGCCATCTCGTCGACAATAACAACGATATAGGGCATCGACTCGGGTGCGAATTCCTCGGTCTCGAACATCGGTTCACCCGTTTCGTCGTCAAAACCGGTCTGGACCGTGCGGCTGAACATTTCGCCCTTGGACAGCGCGTCTTTCACGCGGCCGTTATAGCCCGCGATGTTACGCACGCCCATCTTGGACATCTTGCGATAGCGATCCTCCATCTCTCCCACGACCCATTTCAAGGCGACAACCGCCTTCTTCGGGTCGGTCACCACGGGTGAGAGCAGATGCGGGATGCCGTCATAGACCGACAATTCCAGCATCTTGGGGTCGATCATGATCAGGCGGCATTCATCCGGCGTCAGCTTATACAGCAACGACAGGATCATCGTGTTGATCGCCACCGATTTACCGGAACCGGTGGTCCCCGCGATCAGCAGGTGGGGCATCTTGGCCAGATTGGCCACAACGGATTCACCGCCAATATCCTTGCCCAGCGCCAAAGGCAGCGCCTGATTGCCGTCTCCGAAGTCACGGCTCGAAAGGATTTCGCGCAGCACCACCATTTCACGGTTTTCATTGGGCAGTTCGATCCCGATGACCGAGCGGCCCGGCAGGGTCGAAACCCGCGCCGAGAGGGCCGACATCGAGCGGGCAATGTCATCCGACAGACCAATAACACGGCTGGCTTTCAAACCCGGAGCCGGCTCAAGTTCGTACATGGTGACAACCGGACCGGGGCGGACGCTGACGATCTCACCTTTGACGCCATAGTCATCCAGCACATTTTCCAACATCCGCGCATTCTCTTCCAGGGCCTCATCGCTCAGGTGATGGCGCTGAATGCTGGAGGGGTTGGACAGCAGGCCCAGCGGAGGCAGTTCGAAATCGGAGTGCTTTTCTTCGAACGACAACGCGGGCTGGGCCTCGGCCTGGGCCCGGCGCGAGGGTGGCGGGGTGCGGCGCACGGGTTGAGCAACCACCGGCTTGCGCGGCTCGGCCACGGGGATTTTCATCGCCGGGCGGGCTTGCGGCATCTCATCGGCGTCATCCTCGAAAACGGCCTCGTCATCGAAATCCGGCTCGGGCGCAAAATCCTGATGCAACGGTTCCTGCCATTCTGTTTCAGGCTGCGCTGACAGCATCGGCTCGGGCGGCAGCCCGGTTGATGTCACTGGCGGCTCTGGCGGCAGTTCGTCGGCATGACCTGCATTCAGGATCAACGGATCAGGTCCACGGCCCCGCCCTTTGGTCAGCGGCAGGTCGGGATCGGGCTCAGGAGCCATCTCTCCGACTGCAACCTTACGGTTGCGCACGGCGGCAGAAATCTTTGAACGGATACGGTCCTCACCCGGCATTTCCTCGTAACCCGCGACAGGTTCACGGTCGATCAGCTCGGGTTCGGGCATAGGGTCCGGGCGGCGGATCAGATCAGGAATGCGCGACAGAAGGCCGGTCTTTACCGGTTCGGGCGCTTCCAGAAGTGGCTCGTTGAAAACAGGGTCTGCAAAGGCAATCTCGTCGTCGAACACGGCCCCTTCGGCGCGGGCCAACTTGCGTTCGTCCCATTGGGCACGACGTTCGCGCGCAGCCTCCGCTGTTGCGGCAGCCCCACGGCCCAGCAGATTCATCAATATGTCATAGGACATGACCAGCCCCAGCAGGAAGGCGCGGAACCCCTTGCGCACGTCATCCTTGGTGAAACCAAGAACAAACACGCCCAGCGTCAGCATCCCAATAGCCATCGCCAGAGACATCAGCTTGACAATAAAATGCGAGGATATGGGCAACAAGGTCAGGAAGGCACCCATGACCGTATCCCCAAACAATCCACCCAGACCAAAACTATGCGTTACGCGCCAAGCCTCACCCGGCACTAATGTCGCCGCATAGACCGAGACAATGGCGATCCAGATCGGTGCAAATATCAGGCGCGCGACGGCACGATCTTCACCGAAATGCCCGGCAAAACGCACACCCCAGCCGATCAAAACCAACGCGATGCTCCAACTGCCCCAACCGACAATCATGAACAATGGCGCCGCGATCGAGGCACCAACACGACCCATCCAGTTCTGCACTGGTGCATCCGTCGACACCATCCAGTTCGGGTCATCCGGTGTGTAGGACCAGATCATCGCCGCCGAAGCCAACCCAAGTAGGATCAGGGCGATGCCGATCAACTCTTTGCTGCGCCTTTCGATGGCGGCCTGAGTCGTGCTGTCCAGCAATGGATCGCGGTTGCGCGCGTTATATGATGCCATTTTGCCCTCGTACCTCACGAATAGATGCAGTCGCGGAGCGTGATCAGCCCCTGCCGCATCTCTGTTTTTGGGGCCACCATAGCGACCCGGATAAATTGCTCGCCCGGGTTTTGCCCCGGATCACCTTGAGAAAGATATGCACCCGGCAGCACCCGAACTCCGGTCTGCTGCCACAGTTTCAATGCGGTTTCCTCGCCATTCTCGACCGGCAGCCACAGAAAGAACCCTGCCTCGGGCGGCATATAGCCCTGGATGCTTGCAAACACCTGGTCTGCGATGGCGTATTTTTCCTGATAGAGCGCGCGATTCTCGTCCACATGCGCCTCATCGGCCCAGAGCCTTGCGGCGGCGGCCTGCAACGGCAGCGGCAATGGCGCGCCTGCATAATTGCGTAACTGCTTGACCCGCTTGATCGTTTCCGGCCCGCCTGCAATCAGGCCAGACCGCAGCCCGGCCACGTTCGACCGCTTTGACAGCGAGTTGAACAGGGTGATCCGTTCAGGATCAGCGCCCAGTTCCTTTGCGACCGTCAGAACACCTGTAGGCGCTGTGTCGCGGTAAATCTCGGAATAGCATTCATCGGCGAAGATGCGGAAATCATATGTTTCAGCCAACCGGATCAGCTCGACCCAGTATTCACGCGTGGCAACTGCGCCCTGCGGGTTGGCCGGTGAGCAGATATAAGCGGCGGCAGTGCGGTTCAGCACATCCGCGGGCAATCCCGCATAGTCCGGCAGATGATCTGTGGCCGCCGTGGCCGGGACAAAAACCGGATCAGCCCCGACCGAAATCGAAGCAACCATATACACCTGATAGAACGGGTTCGGGCACAGAATGACCGGCTTTTGCCCGTTTTTCTGCTCGGGGCACAGCGCCATGGCGGCGTTATACAGCCCTTCGCGCGTCCCGTTCAGGGCCATAACCTGCGTGTCCGGGTCCATCGTGACGCCATAGCGGCGTACAATCCAGTCAGTGATCGCGCCGCGCAGCTCGGCCGAGCCCTCATTCGGCGGATATCCCTGAAACCCGGCAGCGTTTTCCGCGATAACATCGCTGACCCAGGCAGGAAATGCGTGCATCGGCTCACCAATGGT
Organism: Ruegeria sp. CDSC025; assembly: GCF_059610805.1. Lineage (NCBI taxonomy): Bacteria > Pseudomonadati > Pseudomonadota > Alphaproteobacteria > Rhodobacterales > Roseobacteraceae > Ruegeria > Ruegeria sp. CDSC025. Next base: position 101,861 of record NZ_JBXWOJ010000008.1, read on the forward strand.
CATGTGAATCACTTCACCGCCCGGTTGGTGATGATCCAACAGGGTGCGCAGGCGCGGGAATGCGTATTCCGGAAGGTTCGAAAACCGCTCGGGGAAATTCATAACTACTGCCTCAATATCGGGATCATTTCGCCCCGTTTTCAAGCAGGTTACAGGCCGGGCGGGGCTTCGTCCAGACAAAGAGGTGCCGAATCAGGGGATTGTGGCATTCAGGCCAATGCGGCCTCGGCCGCGGAACCAAGCCGCAAAAGCGCCTCTTCGGACCCCGGATAACCCATCATCATCAGCCCGCAGCCCGGTTTTCCGGTCGGCAAGGTCAGCGCTGCCAGCCCCATGAGGTTGCCGATCCGGGTGTTCCGCAATGCCAGCAGGTTTTCGGTGACGTAATAGTCATGATCGCTCATCAGCCGTTCAAGATTGGGCGGCAGGATCGGTGCAGTTGGGGCCAAAACGGCGTCAAACCCGGCAGTGGCCACGTCCCATGCACCGCGACACGCCTTCAGCCTCGACCAGGCTGCAACATAATCGGGGCCCGAAGCATTTCGTCCGGCACGGAACCGTTCGAGTATTTCGGGATACATCACATCTGGGTTGGCCTCGATCACATCTCGCCACAGGCCATAGGCTTCGGTGGTGTAAAGAACCCCCGACAGCCCCATCGCGTCGGTCAGTTCAGGGACCTCAAGAGGCAGGATATCTGCACCGGCCTCACGCAACCGATCCAGGGCATCCTCGTAAGCGACACGCGGCTCTGCGCGCAAATCATCCTTGGCGACAGTCTGTAAATCCGCGAAACGACGCCCCTTTAGATTGGCTCCGCGCAAATCAGCTGGCGTACCGCCCTCCAGCATGGCCAGCATATGGGCCGCATCTTCGACCGAGCGGGCCAGCGGTCCAACGGTATCAAACCGCAGGCACAACGGGACTGTACCCTCCAGGCTGACCCGCCCGGCAGTGGTTTTCAGCCCGACCAGATTGTTCCAGGCTGACGGTATCCGCACTGACCCACCGGTATCCGAGCCGATCGCGCAAGCTGCCAACCCCCAAGCCACGGAAGCCGCAGCCCCCGAGGATGAACCGCCGGGAACCGCATCCTCATCATCGATGCAGGGCGGTGTTCCGGTGATCGGGTTCAGGCCCAGACCCGAGAAAGCCAGCTCGCTCATATGGGTTTTGCCAAGACATACAGCGCCCATGGCACTGGCATTTCGCAGCACGACTGCATCAGTTTTGGGAACCCGGTCTTTCAGCAGTGCCGTTCCTGCCTCGGTGGCAGTCCCGGCAGTATCGAACAGGTCTTTCCAACTGATCGGCACCCCATCCAACAATGATCGGCGCAATCCCAGCTTGGCCCGCTCCTGCGCCGCCTCAGCCTCGGCTCGGGCGCGCGTTTCGGTCACGCGGGCATAGATACGGTCGCGATGCGGGTGGGCTGCTATCGCAGTCAGAAAGGTCTCTGTCAGTTCAACCGGGTCAATCTGGCCCATGCCAATGCCCCGACCCAGATCACAAGCCGTCATCGACAACCAATCCTGCATCACTGCCCCCTTCGATTTCTGCATTCCCAGCGACGGTAGCGACAGGACCGCACATGGACAATCCCGAATGGGCGCGCATAGTGCGCAGCATGGAACAGAGCTCGGATATCCTGATCGTCGGCGGCGGCCTGAATGGCCCTGCTTTGGCTTTGGCACTGGCACAAACAGGGCACAGAGTTACCGTCATTGACGCGCTGGCCGAAAAGGTTCGCAAAAATGCGGCTTTTGACGGCAGAGCCTATGCGTTGGCCCTGGCCTCGCAGCGCCTGCTAGAGGCGATTGGGGTTTGGACACGGGTTGCCAAACACGCCCAGCCAATGCTCGAAATCAAGGTCACCGATGGCCATGCAGGCGCTGGCCCGTCGCCGTTTTTCATGCATTTCGACCATGCCGAGATCGAAGAAGGTCCGATGGGCTTTATGGTCGAAGACCGCCACCTGCGCCGTGCCTTTCTGGACGCGATGGCCGCGGAAAAGGCCATTACCCAGATCAGCGGCAAGACGGTAGTGTCACAGCAGACCTCGGGAACAGGCGTCAGCCTGACATTGGATGATGGCGCGGTCGTCAAGGGTGCGCTGCTGATCGGATGCGATGGGCGTCGCAGCGGCACAGCGGAACGTGCCGGGATCAAACGCACAGGATGGGATTACGGGCAGACCGCGCTGGTCTGCGCCATCGAACATGACTTGCCGCATCACGGCATCGCGCATCAGTTCTTCATGCCACCCGGCCCTTTGGCCATTCTGCCTCTGACCGGCAATCGCAGCTCTATCGTCTGGAGCGAGCGAACAGAAATGGCCAAGCGCATCAACGCCCAGCCCGAGGAGGACTATCTGCAGGTCCTGCGCCCCAGATTCGGCGATTTCCTGGGCGAAATCCGTCTGGCCGGAGATCGGTTTACCTATCCGCTGAACCTGACCATCGCCAACTCTTTCATCGGAGAACGGATGGCACTGGTCGGAGACGCAGCCCATGGAATGCACCCGATTGCAGGCCAGGGCCTGAATGCGGGCCTGCGCGACGTGGGCGCTCTGGCCGAGGTGCTGACCCTGGCCGGACGGCGCGGGGAAGATATTAGTTCGCCACTGGTTTTGGAGCGTTTTCAGGAATGGCGACGGTTTGATACCGCGTCTTTGGCGATGGCGACGGATGTGTTCAACAAGCTGTTTTCCAACGACAATCCTCTACTACGGATCGGACGGGATATCGGGATGGGCGTCGTCGGGTCACTACCCGGCCTGCGTCGCGGTTTCGTGCGCGAGGCCGCCGGCCTGACCGGGGACCTGCCAAAACTACTGCAGGGTCGGGCGATCTAGTCCAGCTCGCGCGCCTCATCCACCAACATGACAGGAATGCCATTGCGGATCGGAAAGGCCAAACCCGCCGCTTTTGACACCAGTTCCTGCTTTTCAGCGTCATAATGCAGCGTTGTATGCGTCTTCGGACAAATTAGCGCCTCAAGCATGTGGCGGTCAAAAGCGTGTTCAACGGTGGTCATTGTAGTGTTTCCTCATTCGCTCCGCCGCGCATGGCGAATTCAATCAGTGTCACCAAAGTCTCGCGCCGGGTGCGCAAACAGGGAGCCTCTAGCAAGGCTTGTTTTTCTTCCGGATCAAAATCCAGCAACATCGACAGCGAATTCACAAGCAGTTCATCATTCGCGTCTTTCAACATATCCCAATCAGCCGACAACTTTCGCGACGAAAAGAACTTTTCCAACAGCTTCAAAAGCCCCACCCGATCAAACCCCTCGTCGTGCTCGACCTTGCCAAGATCACGGTCAAACCCGCGCCAGGCCACGTTACAACGGCGGTATGGGGTAAATGCATCCAACTCGGCCTGAATACGGAACCGGGAGATGCCGGTCAGAGTGATCAGATAGCGGCCGTCTTCAGTTTCGGAAAACTGCGTCACCCGCCCCGCGCAGCCAATTTGGTGCAGCTTGTTTTCGTTGCTTTGACAGGGATTCGGTTGAACCAACCCGATCAACCGTTCCTGGGTTTTCAAAGCGTCGTCCAGCATCTGCAGATAGCGCGGCTCAAATATATGCAGCGGCAAGCGCGATCGAGGCAGCAACAGCGCCCCGGGCAAAGGGAAAACGGATACCGTTTCCGGCAGATCAGCGGGATGCATCATGTACCCGAGTGTAGCCCTGATCCAGAATTAGGCAAATATCATCGAGCTGAGCTTGCGCCGCCCGTTCAGAACAATCGGATCATTGGGTTTGAGCGCATCAAATATCGTGAACAGCTGAGACTTGGCCGCGCCTTCGTTCCATTCACGGTCACGGCGGAACATTTCCAGCAGCTGCGCCACCGCCTCTTCAACCTCGCCATTGGCATGCAGGGCCTGCGCCAGATCGAACCGTGCCTGATGATTGTCAGGATCGGCCTCAACCGCTGCGGTCAATTCGGCCACCGGGCCGGCATCTGCAGCTTGCTTGGCCAGTTCCAATTGTGCGTTTGCGGCTTCAAGCTCTGGCGATGTGGAAATCTCCGCCGGGGCCCCGTTCAGAATTGCCTCGGCCTGCTCCAAATCGCCAGTGGCGATATGCGCGCGTACCAGCCCACCATAAGCGGTGGCGTGGTTCGGATCCTCACCCAAAATGGCAGCAAAGGTCTGAGCGGCATCCGCTGCGGCACCTTCGGTCAGCATTTCCTCGGCAGCCTCGACAGCATCGTCCAGTTGACCACCCGGGCTTTCGCCACCTGTCGCCTCGATCACGCGATCTACAAATGCTTTGATCTCGGATCCGGGCACTGCGCCCTGAAATCCGTCGATCGGTTGGCCTTTGTGAAAGGCATACACGGTCGGGATAGACTGAACGCGCATCTGTGAAGCGATCATCTGTGCTTCGTCCACATTGACTTTGACCATCTTGACCGCACCCTTGGCGGCGGTCACAGCCTCTTCCAACAGCGGGCCCAACGTTTTGCATGGGCCGCACCACGGCGCCCAGAAATCAACGATGACCGGCACGTCCTGCGAGGCTTCGACCACATCCGCCATAAAAGTGGCTTCGGTCCCGTCCTTGATCAGATCGGTGGCGGGGGTGTCTGCGCCGTTCAGAAGGTCCATGGCTGTCACTCTCTCGATTAAACTTGCGCTCTATATGCAGTCGCTTGACCCGGAAACCAAGGGCAGAGTTTTACGTCAGACGTCAAAGGTCGCAAAGACCGGGGCGTGATCACTGGGCTTTTCCCATCCGCGCGCGTTGCGCAGAACGCGGCTGGAATGGCCTGCATTCGAGATATCCGGGGTCGCCCAGACGTGATCCAGCCGCCGCCCCTTGTCGGCCACGTCCCAATCCCGCGCGCGATAGGACCACCAGCTATAAAGCTGCCCTTCGGGGATGTCCTGCCGGGTGACATCGACCCAACCGCCTGCGTCCTGCGTTTCGGCCAAAGCCTCGACCTCGACCGGTGTATGCGAAACGACCTTGAGCAACTGTTTGTGCGACCAGACATCATCCTCACGCGGGGCGATATTCAGATCACCAACAAGAATGGATTTTTCCGGCTTTTCCGCGTGGAACCAGTCACGCATATCGGTCAGGTAATCCAGCTTCTGGCCAAATTTCTCATTCACCTCACGATCCGGCACATCACCGCCCGCAGGGACATAGAAATTGTGAATCGTCACGCCGTTTTCCAGCCGCCCTGCGATATGGCGCGCATGACCGAGATCTGCGAAATCCTTGTCGCCCGCCTCGACCATTGGCAGGCGAGACAGGATCGCAACGCCGTTGTAGCCCTTTTGCCCGCGCGCAACTATGTGAGTGTAACCCAGTTCGGCAAACCCTTCGGTGGGGATCTTGTCCACCGGAGACTTGCATTCCTGCAGGCACAGAACATCCGGCGCCTCTTCGCGCAACAATTTCAGCACGATAGGCTCGCGCAGGCGGACCGAGTTGATGTTCCATGTGGCAAGAGTAAAAGGCATAGGGAATTCCTCTGTCGCGGTTGGCGCACCCTAACGCGGTGCTTTCACAGGTACCATCGTAAAAGAAATTATCAGGACGGATGCCCTGAGGATTGGGGCGCATCATCGCAAATCTCGTACCAATGCGGTTTCTCAGATACGGATTCGTGAAACTGGACTTTCAGATCAAACGGAGTGTCCAGCGCATTAGCCGCAATCGGAAAACTGTCCGCATCAGCCAGAATTTCACCAAGCGACGTCCCACAGGTATCGCAGAAACACCTGCCATATTTATAGGGCGGTTCAGGCTGGTAAGTGACAACTCGGTCCTTACCGTCCAGCCAAACAACATCATCTTTCTTGACGAAGACAACAGTGCTTGCACCTGCCTTCCGACAACGCGAACAATGGCATGTTCCCATAACCGGAGGTTCGCGGGTCAGTTGGAATTTTACGGCGCCACACAGGCAACTTCCATGAATCACTTTCGCCTCCAATTTTGCATTCCAGAAATAGAACATTACATGAACATATACTTTGTCGCAATCCGCTAGGAGCCGCAAAACATTTTGCAGCACAAACAAAAAAGGCCGGGCCATCAGGCCCGGCAGTCCAACAGGGAGGTACATGTCATTACCCGGACATGTACGGGTTGGGAGTAACTTAAAGATGTCTACAGGGTATCACTTTGATCCAAGTCAATCCACATCAAGTTACGATACCAAGCGATATCCACCCGATTCTGTGACCAAAAGGCGCGCGTTGGATGGATCGGGCTCGATCTTCTGACGCAGGCGATAGATATGAGTTTCCAGCGTATGTGTGGTGACACCGGCATTATAGCCCCAGACCTCATGCAGCAGAATGTCACGGGCGACGACACCGTCGGCGGACCGGTACAGGAACTTGAGGATATTGGTTTCCTTCTCGGTCAGTCGAATCTTGCGGTCTTCGTCGGTGATCAGCATCTTCATCGCCGGCTTGAACGTATAAGGCCCGAGCACAAATACCGCGTCTTCTGATTGTTCATGCTGGCGCAGCTGTGCACGGATACGTGCCAGAAGAACCGGAAACTTGAACGGCTTGGGAACATAGTCATTGGCACCGGCATCCAGACCCAGGATGGTGTCCGCGTCACTGTCATGACCGGTCAACATCAGGATCGGGCTTTTCACACCTTGCTTGCGCATCAGGCGGCACAGCTCGCGCCCATCCGTGTCGGGCAAGCCAACATCCAGAATGACCAGATCGTAAATCGCCTCGCGAGCCCGCTCCATCGCTGATGCCCCGTCCGATGCTTCGAATACATCAAAATCCTCGGTCATCACGAGCTGTTCGCTCAACGCTTCGCGCAGATCCTCATCATCATCCACTAGCAGGATTTTCTTTAGCTGTGCCATATCCGGTCCTCCTAAGCCCTTTTCCACCACTTGCGCGCGAAAGATGCAATCAACAAGGTTTGCTGCAACCGTTTCACGCCCTCGTGTCTCAGGATGAGGAATTGTTTCACATTTCCTTTTGATCAGGCTACATGAAGGGCTGATCGTTACAGGGTAACAACAGATGAGTCTTATCCCGGATATCTCGGAACTGCTTGCTCGGGCACGGGCTGACCTGCGCATGGGCTTGCCGGTCGCCCTGACGGATGACACCGGCTTTAGCGTACTGGCCATTGCGTCGGAAACGCTGAGCGCACAGCGGCTTGCCGACTTGCAAGGTCTGGGTGGCGATCCTGTTGTCGCAGTGACTGTCCGACGGGCCGAGACATTAAAGGCACGGGCCTATGACGGTGACCTGGCACGTGTGATCGTTCCGGCAGATGCCGATGTTGCCTGGGTACAGGCGGTGGCCGATCCCTCGGACGATCTGAACGCGCCTATGAAAGGCCCACTGATGACAGAGCGTCAGGGCAACGCCAATCTGCATCGCATTGCCATTGCTTTGACCAAGTCAGCCCACCTTCTGCCGGCGGCAATCGTTGTTCCTGTCCACGACGGCCGAACCTTCGCTACTGCACATGGCCTGACATGTATTGACCATACCCGCGCCGCGCCACATCTGTCGGATCGAAGCATTTTGAATGAGGTCGTCGCCGCCCGACTGCCGATGGAGGTATCCGAAGCCGGGCGCCTGCACGTTTTTCGCCCTGAAGATGGCGGCGAGGAACATTACGCAATCGAGATCGGCCGCCCCGACCGCAGCAAACCGGTATTGGCTCGGCTGCATTCGGCCTGCTTCACCGGTGATCTGATGGGCAGCCTGAAATGTGATTGCGGCCCACAACTGCGTGGGGCCCTGGCCCAGATGGGGTCTGAAGGGGCAGGAGTACTTCTGTATCTGAATCAGGAAGGCCGCGGGATTGGCTTGGCCAACAAGATGCGCGCCTATTTCCTGCAGGATCAAGGGTTCGATACAGTCGAGGCCAATCACCGTCTCGGGTTCGAGGATGACGAGCGCGATTTCCGTCTGGGCTCGGACATCCTGAAATTGCTCGGCTTCAGTTCCGTAAGGCTGTTGACCAACAACCCCGCCAAGATCGCGATGATGGAGAAGACCGGCATCGCCGTCACCGAGCGCGTCCCGCTGAAAGTCGGCGAAACTGCCCATAACCGCGACTATCTGGCCACCAAAGCAGCCAAGTCGGGACATTTGCTGTGACACCCGCAGATCTGGTTCTAACCCGCCGCGGCGTTCGTTTTCGCGGCGGGTATTTTCCCTGTTCGATCGGGAAAGGTGGGTTAAGCAACAGCAAGCGTGAGGGGGACGGCGCCACGCCGACCGGCTGCCTCAACATCGTTGGTATGCTGTACCGGCCCGACCGGCTCGCAAGACCGTCGCCTTGGGCCATCCCAATCGGTCCTCAGGACCTCTGGTCAGATGATGTGGAAGACACGCAGTACAATCATATGGTCAGCGCACCCTATCCTTTCAGCCACGAAAAACTCCGCCGCGCGGACCCGCTTTACGATCTGGTTCTGATCACTGACTGGAACTGGCCCAATGCGGTGGCCGGGCGCGGTTCAGCAATTTTCCTGCATCAATGGCGACGGCCCGGTTTTCCTACAGAAGGCTGCGTTGCCTTTCGGCGCGACCATCTGCGGTGGATCGCACGTCGAATCGAGCCAGGCACGCGGTTGATTATCCCTCAGGCTTAACTCGTTCACCGAAAATGGCCGAGCCGACGCGCACATGGGTAGCGCCAAGTGCAATGGCCTGCTCGAAATCGCTGCTCATCCCCATGGATAGCCCTTTCAGACCATTGCGTTCAGCTATCTTGGCAAGCAAGGCGAAATGCAGAGATGGCTCTTCCTCGACAGGCGGAATGCACATCAGGCCCTGAATCGGAAGGTCGAGCCCGCGGCAATCGGCAATAAATGCATCCGCCTCGGCGGGTAGGATTCCTGCCTTTTGTTCCTCTTCACCGGTATTGACCTGAATGAACAGGTCCGGACAAGTGCCGACCTCTTGCGCGAGCCGGGCCAGAGTATTGGCCAGTTTGGGGCGGTCAACAGAATGGATCGTGCTGAACAGATCCAACGCCTGACGGGCTTTGTTCGTTTGCAGGGGGCCAATCAGATGTAAATCGACATCCGGGTACTGCTGCTTGAATTCCGGCCATTTTCCGACGGCTTCTTGAACCCTGTTTTCACCAAAACAGCGATGCCCTAAAGCAAGCACTTCCGCTACACGCTCATTCGGCTGAACCTTTGACACGGCGATCAGCTTCACGGCCCCGACGTCCCGCCCCGAGGCAGTTTCGGCTTTGGTTATCCGGGCAGATATTTCTTGCAGCGACATTTGGGTCCTCGATCAGTTATGGGCGAAGAAAAACACTATGTCGGACAAAAAGAAAAGGGCAGGTCCGAAGACCTGCCCTTAAACTTTGCGGCTCAGATCAACTTAGAAGTTGAACTGTGCACCAAAGTCGGCACGTGTGGTCGAGTCGTCGCAGACGTCACAGTCGCTGACACCTACACCACCGCGCAGCGATACACCGCCACCCAGGTCGTAGATGGCGCCGATGCCGTACTGCTGCGTGTCCGCATCAGCGTTACCGTCACCGTAGGCGAAGGTCAGAGTGGTCGCGGCGCCAACATTGTAGGCACCCGATACACCCCAAGCAGTGCCGTCGGTCAGGTCGTTTTCGGTTTTATCGTCAGCAACAAACAGCGTACCCGAGAAGTCGCCGAATTCTGCACCCAGGGTGAAGACCAGCAGGCTTGGGTCGTCGCCAGCATCGCCCGCGTCAGTTTGACCATAGGCCAGCGCTGCAGTGATGTTGTTGAAGGTGTAAGTCGCGCTTACGTCCCAACGGTCAGCGCTCGTGGTGTTGCCACCGCCCTGGAAGATGGTCGCTTGATCGTACGACGCACCAAAGGCGAAGTCACCAACTGCGTACTGGAAGAACACAGCGTTCGAACCCGAACCGGTCGACGAGTAACCCAGGAAGCCATAGTCAACGGCAGAATACTGACCGATGAAGTTTTCCAGGCCAGGCTCGTTACCGTAGTAGTTTGCCAAGTTGTCGAAAGCACCAGCAACGTTGCCGGCGTCAACACGCAGACCACCGTAGATGACCGAGAAGCGCGCGCCGTTCAGGCCAGCCGAGTTGGCTTCGCCGGTGGACGAGTCTTCGTCAGCCTGCAGACGTACACGAGCCGAGAACTCAACGCCGCCATCGGTTTCGGCTGTGCCGTCGATGTTCAAGCGGAAGCGCGAGACCAGGATTGTGTCGTCAGTGTCGTTCGCGAACACGTTAACGTTCTGAACAGTTGCACTACTTGCAGTAGTGGTGGTGGTAGTGGTGGTAGTGGTGGCCGCTGTGCGGTCCTCCTGATAACCAATACCAAAACGGCCGTAGCCGCTGAACTTAACTTCGGCCGCTGCAACACTTGCGGTTGCAATCAGTGCGGTCGATGCGAAGAGAACTTTTTTCATCTTGTTTCCCTCGGTTTCAAAAGTTTTTTAACTCGACACGTGCTTAGGCACATGTCTCAGCACGGGAACCGTTTCGCCCTTTTTGCCCCTGTCACGCAAGCTTGGCATAAAAACTGACGCGCATTGGCCTAGAATTGGTGCAAGGATGCCACAGTCTGATTTGCCCACTGAATCAACCCCGAAGCCTGCTCTGGATGTGACAAGATTAAGCTTGTTGACGAACCAGACCTTGTCTAGGAGTAACGTGAATAACCTAAAACCAACGAAACGGAACCTGTCCAACATGCGCCTGCAGACAATTTTCGGTTTGATCATAGTGACAGCCGCGGTGTCGGCTTGCGGACAGAATCGCAACGCAGAACCCAGTGCAACGCCACTCAATGTGGATGGCGGTCGCTCGGACGAGCGTGAGCTGAACGATCCGAATCGCTCAACGATCTGGGATGTATTCAACACCGCAGACGCCGAGCAGGTTACCAATGTGAACCGCTATCTGTGGGCTGCCTCGCTGGATGTCCTTAACTTTCTGCCTGTGCAGGAAGTCGATCCCTTTACCGGTGTAATCGTAACAGGTTACGGCACGCCTCCGGGTGGTGGACGGCAATACAGGGCCACGGTTCACATCAGCGATCCCGCCCTGGCGGCACGATCCTTGTCGGTTGCGCTGCAGACCAGCGGGGGTGCCCCGGTCAGCGCGGCAACCACACGCGCAATCGAAGATGCAATCCTGTCCCGCGCCCGTCAGCTGCGCATTGCGGACAACAAGCTCTAGCAACCCGCTTCAAATCACAATATTACCACGCCGGGTTCATGCCCGGCGTTTTCATTACGAAGGACCGCACGATGTCGCGCTATTCGGCCACCGAAATCGAAGCAAAATGGCAAGAGGCCTGGGACAAGGCCGGAATCTTCACCGCCAACCACAAGGCGGACAAGCCGAAATACTATGTGCTTGAAATGTTCCCCTACCCGTCTGGCCGCATCCATATGGGACATGTGCGCAACTATACGATGGGCGACGTAATCGCGCGCCACAAGCTTGCGACCGGCCATAACGTGCTGCACCCGATGGGATGGGACGCGTTCGGGATGCCTGCAGAAAACGCTGCGATGGCTATTGGCGGTCACCCGAAAGACTGGACCTATGGCAACATCGCAGACATGCGCAGCCAGATGAAGCCTCTGGGCCTGTCCATCGACTGGTCCCGCGAATTCGCCACCTGTGACCCAGAATATTACGGCCAGCAACAGGCACTGTTTCTGGATATGCTGCAGGCCGGTCTGGTTTACCGCAAGAACGCGGTGGTGAACTGGGACCCGGTCGATATGACCGTACTGGCCAATGAACAAGTCGAAGGCGGGCGCGGCTGGCGTTCGGGCGCATTGGTTGAACGGCGCGAGCTGACGCAATGGTTCTTCAAGATCAGCGATTACTCTGAGGAATTGCTGGATGCGCTGAACACGCTGGAGAACTGGCCGGCAAAAGTGCGCCTGATGCAGGAAAACTGGATCGGCAAGTCGCGTGGATTGCAGTTTGGCTTTGAACGCGTCGATGGTGGTGAGCCAATCACCGTCTATACAACGCGCCCCGATACGCTGATGGGGGCGTCTTTCGTCGGCATCTCGCCAGACCATCCGATTGCCAAGCAACTTGAAGCCGAAAACCCCGAAGTGGCTGAGTTCGTTGCCGAATGCCGCAAGGGCGGCACCACGGAAGAGGCCATAGAGACCGCCGAAAAGCTGGGCTATGACACTGGTATCAAGGTCAAACACCCGCTGGATCCGAATTGGGAGCTGCCGGTCTGGATCGCCAATTTCATCCTGATGGATTACGGCACCGGTGCCATCTTTGCCTGCCCGGCCCACGACCAGCGCGACCTGGATTTCTGCCGTAAGTACGGTTTGCCCGTCGTCGACACGTTCTTTGCGCTTGATAATGACACACCGGTCGACAAAACCGCATACGTTCCGCCGAAAACCGAAAAAGTCCGCTGGGTAAACCATTTTGCCGGGCTGACCGACGCCACCGGTGATGACGCAATCAACACCACCGTCGATTTCGCCGAAAAAGCGGGTTGGGGCGAAGGCGTTACCAAATACCGTCTGCGCGATTGGGGTCTGTCGCGTCAGCGCTATTGGGGGTGCCCGATTCCCGTGGTGCATTGCGAATCCTGCGGCGTGGTGCCCGAAAAGAAAGAAAACTTGCCGATCCGCCTGCCCGACGATGTCACTTTTGACAAACCGGGCAATCCTCTGGACCGCCACCCGACCTGGCGCGACTGCGCCTGCCCGTCTTGCGGTGCGCCATCCAAGCGAGAAACCGACACGATGGATACGTTCGTCGATTCGTCGTGGTATTTCGCCCGCTTTACGGCTCCGCACGCGGAAAAGCCGACCGATCTGGCCGAGGCTGAATACTGGATGAATGTCGATCAATATATCGGCGGCATCGAACACGCTATCTTGCACTTGCTCTATTCCCGCTTCTTTGCACGGGCGATGCAGATCACTGGCCATTTGCCGAAAAAGGCCATCGAGCCCTTTGGTGCCTTGTTCACCCAAGGCATGGTCACGCACGAGATTTATCAAACCCGCGACGCCAATGGCCGTCCGGTCTATCACCTGCCCGAGGATGTGACCGACGGCAAACTCGCCGACGGCACGGAGGTCGAAATCATCCCCTCGGCCAAGATGTCAAAATCTAAGAAAAATGTGGTCGATCCGGTCAGCATCATCTCGGCCTTCGGCGCGGATACCGCGCGCTGGTTCGTGTTATCCGATTCACCACCCGAGCGGGATGTGGAGTGGACAGCATCAGGCGCAGAGGCTGCATTCAAGCACCTGAACCGTGTCTGGAACCTCTGCGACAAGATCGGCGCGATGGACCCCGAGGCAAAAGGCGACGGGGATCAAGACCTGCTGCGCGAGATGCACAAAGCCATCCATGATGTGACGCTTGGTGTTGAAAGCTTCGGCTTTAATGCCGCCATTGCAAAGCTCTATGCGTTTACCAATACGTTGGCAAAATCCAAAGCGGGTGCAGCGGCCCAAAAGCAGGCGATAAAGACGCTGGCACAGTTGATGTCGCCGATGACACCACATCTGGCCGAAGATATCTGGGCGCATCAGGGCGGCGAAGGTTTGATCGCAACAGCCCCCTGGCCTGTCGCGGACGAAGCTATGCTGGTCGATGACACTGTAACCCTGCCGATCCAGATCAACGGCAAACGCCGCGCGGAAATCAGCGTTCCAAAAGATATGGACAAGGCAGAGGTTGAAAAAATCGCGCTCAGCACCGAAGCTGTGCAAAAGGCACTGGACGGTGCCGCGCCGAAGAAAGTGATCGTTGTTCCAGGTCGGATCGTGAATGTCGTTGTTTAATCGCAGAAGCCTTTTGTTGATGCCGCTGGCTGCTTGCTTGCTGGCGGCCGCATGCGGGTTCCAACCCGTTTACGCGCCGGGCGGAACAGGTGAAGCATTGCATGGTAAAGTTGCTGTAACTGAGCCAAATTCCGTGGAAAGCTATTTGCTTGTCCAGAATTTGGAACAGCGGCTGGGCCGGGATGCGAGCGCACAAAAGCTGTATGATCTGGATGTTAAGGTTGCTACGGCCACGCAATCTGCAGCGATCACGACTACCAACGAGACGAACCGGTATACAATCGAAGGGCGCGCGGAATTTTCCCTCAGGTCCGCTGAAACCGGGCGGATTCTGGTATCAGGAAATGTCCATGATTTCGTGGGCTATTCCGCTGCAGGCTCAACCGTCTCGACGCTTGCGGACGAACGTGACGCGACCGAGCGGCTGATGATCATCCTGTCCGATCAAATCGTGAACCGCCTTTATGCAGCACCGGGCCTGACCCAATGAAGCTCAGCCCGCGCGAGGCTGAGGGGTATTTCGCCAAACCGGACGCGGGCAAGGCAGGGTTGTTGATTTACGGATCCGATGCGATGCGTGTGGCCTTGAAACGGCAACAGGTCTTGTCAGCCCTGCTGGGAGAAGGCGCCGAAGAGGAAATGCGCCTGACCCGAATGCCAGGTGGTGATCTGCGCGGGGAACCGGCACTGTTGCTGGACGCGGTCAAGGCTGTCGGGTTCTTCCCCGGCCCACGTGCAGTTTTCGTCGAAGATGCAACTGATGTCGCCGCCCCAGCCATCATTACCGCATTCGAGGATTGGGCAACGGGCGACGCTCAGATCATCGTGACTGCCGGGCAGCTCAAACCCAGCTCAAAGATCCGTAAGGCATTCGAGTCGCATCCCGCAGCCTATGCCGTTGGGATCTATGACGATCCGCCCTCTAGGGCCGAGGTTGAACGGGTTCTGGCACAGGCCGGAGTCAATAACATTCCACCGGATGCAATGTCGGCCATCACCGAACTTGCCACGGCCATCAGCCCCGGGGACTTTACGCAAACCATTGAAAAATTGTCTCTTTACAAGCGCGGAGACGATACTGAATTGGCTCTCGAAGATATCGAGGCCTGTGCACCCAGCTCGACCGAGGCCGCTCTGGACGATGTCCTGAACGTGGTCGCCGAAGGCAGAGCCGGAGAGATTAGCCCGCTGATACGACGGCTGCAATCGCAAGGTACAAATGCGGTCAGCCTGTGTATCGGAGCAACCCGGCACTTTCGAACGCTTTACGCCTGTGCCGCCGATCCCGGTGGTGCGGCACAGGGCGTCGGCAAGCTGCGCCCACCCGTCTATGGAAAGCGGCGTGATCGTATTCTGCGACAAGCACAGGGATGGGGGGCACCCAAACTGCAGACCGCTTTGACCGTTCTGACTGATACGGATCTGTCATTGCGGTCAGCTGGGCAAACGGCCCCAGCCATGGCTTTGGTCGAACGTGCCATGATCCGTCTGGCGATGCTGGCAAAGTCGCGTTAAGCGGTCCGCGCCAGCCAGTTTGCAGCTGATCGCCCGGCCCATCGCCCTGTCGCCAGACAGGCAGTTAGCAGATAGCCACCGGTCGGAGCTTCCCAATCCAGCATCTCGCCGGCACAGAACATTCCGGGCCTGGATTTCAGCATCAACCCTTCGTCCAAAGCGCCTTGCCGAACACCTCCGACGGTTGAGATTGCCTCATCCATTGGCCGCAACCCCGCGTGGCTGAGGGGCAGAGATTTCAACGTTTCGACACTCAGACCGCTTCCCCTGTTCATCTCGTGATACAGAGCGATCTTTTGCGGAGACAGATGCAGAGATTTCTTCATCCATTGCGACTGCGTCGTCTTGGATTTCTTGGCTGCAATTTTCTGCTGCAAGGTAGTTACATCCAGATCGGGAACCAGATCAACACTCAACGGCGCTCCTTCTCGCAAAGCGGGCGTCAGGGAATAGAGCCCTCCGCCTTCAAGGCCTTTGGATGAAATCGTCGCCTCGCCGCGACTGATCACACCCCCGGCAGTCCACCCAACGGATTTGATCGCAGCCCCGTAATGCGGCTGCATATGTGCGCTCCACTCCACCGACAGGGCCGAGTTCGCCGGGGCAAATGGCGACAGGTCGACACCCGCCCCTTGCAACAGTGGGGCCCAAGCTCCATCCGATCCCAATCGCGCCCAGCTTGCGCCGCCCATGGCCAGAATCGTCGTGTCAGCCTCAATCTGTCGGTGACCTTCCGGAGTATCGAATTCCAGAGCATCGCCGTTCCATCCGGTCCACCGCCATCGGGTTTTGATTTGCACACCAGCCGCATCAAGACGCCCCAGCCAAGCCCGCAACAGGGGTGAGGCCTTCATAGCCTTTGGAAACACCCGCCCCGTTGAGCCTGTAAATACCTCTTGTCCCTGATCACGCGCCCAGTCCTGAACGGCGGCAGCATCAAATTCCGCCACCATAGGGCGTAGCCACTCAGCAGCGGGTCCATAAGACAACAAAAGTGTTTCGAGCGGTTCATTCTTGGTTAGGTTCAGGCCAGACTTCCCTGCCATCAAGAGTTTTCGGGCAACCGAGGGTTTGGCCTCGGCCACCAGCACATCATGACCTGCGGCGGCAAGTTCACCCGCCGCCATCAGGCCCGCTGGCCCGCCTCCGATCACGACGGCTTGTGCCATTGCTGTCCTCTTGCCTTTCGCGCCCTGCGGCGCGACGTTACGCTAATATGACCGACCGCGAACCGATCTGCCCCCTCTGCGACCGGCCGATCCCCGATGGGAACGGCAGCCTGCACCATCTGATCCCAAAACTGAAAGGGGGCAAGGGCGGCCCCACGGTTTTTCTGCATGTGATCTGCCACAAAGAGATCCACGCCACCCTGACCGAAGCGGAGCTGGCACGGGGTTTCAAAACGATCGATGCTTTGCGCGCCCACCCTCGCCTAGAAAGATTTCTGAACTGGATTCGCAAACGGCCCCCTGATTTTCGATCGAAAGTGCCGCGAAAACGACGTGGCCAGTGATCAGCCCGGCAGGACCGGGTCGCCAAATGCATCATGGCCGGGCTGGGCCAGGCCCTGCATCTCAAGCCCCCGAAAATCGGGGGCCCGAGCAAACGTAGCACCTGCGCTGTGCTGAAACTCGAGCGTGGTATAGGGGCGTTTCCAAAGCCATTCGCGGTTCTCAACAGACCACAGGTCGGCATTAGGGGGAACCTCGTCGGTGAAAGCATAAAAGTGCAGATCGAACCCATATTGTGCCACATCCTGCACAGATAGCAGCTGCATCCCCTGTGCACGACAAAAGGCATCCTCGGCCGCGATATTCCCGGTGCGCAAGGTGATCTGTCCAATACGCGCATCCGCGAAAGGGGCCTTGGGATCGGCGATACCGTCCGGGCGATTGCCACGGAAATCGTGTTGCAGCAGTTCGATCACGAAACCCTCGGGATCAGTCAGGTGGCACATATAGCCGATATCCAGAAACTGGTCCGGCTCTGAAACCTCGATGCCTTTTTCGCGCAAATAAGCGGCAGCCAGATCAACATCCGGCAGGGTGATGCCGATCTTCCAATATCTCTGGCCCCGATCATGTGTGTACCCGCCGCCGCCCGGCATCAAAAGCAGATCGGCATCCTGCCCGGCATATCCCAATCGCAGGCTTGCGCCCTGCCGGCGTGCAGTCATACCCATTGCATCCCCGTAAAACTCGGCAAGACGATCCGTGTCAGCCACGCGCAGACGCAGGGCAGACAACCTCATGAACATAACCGCGCAATACCGGTCGCAATTTCAGGATTGGCGGCGACACTGTCAGCCACCAGATCAAGGGAGGTCTGCATCAGGTCTTCAGGTGCAACCACGCGATCGACCAGCCCAAAGGCATAAGCCTCATCCGCAGTGATCTTTTGCCCGGCCATCAAGATCATCTTTGTCCGAGCCGGACCGATCAGGGCCGCCATGCGTGCGGGATCAGAGGGTTGTGGCAGAAAACCCAGCTTCATCACCGGATAAAAGAACTTGGCTTCCGGTACGGCGATGCGGATATCGCAGGCCAGAACCATGCCATTGGCTCCACCAGCCAGCGTTCCGTTCAGTGCGGCAACCGTCAGGCAGGGTAACGCGGCGATAGCAGCCGACAACCGCTCCCACAGATCCGAGGTCGCCAGGCCGGCACGCGCCTCTTCCAGATCGGCGCCGGCGCTGAACACTTTGCCAGCCCCGGTCAGGATCAGCGCACTTGCGTCGGTCGCGGCCTCGGCAATCTCGCACAGCTCGGTCAGCATCGCACCGGTCAGCGCATTTGCCTTGTCGGGGTTGTTGAGCGTGACTGTCCACAGCCCGTCTGCTTTGTTCAATTCAATCACGTCAATCCAACCCTTTGCCGAATATCCTCACGCCGCAGCGAAATTTCGGTGCCTAGAAACTCATCCGCGTCTGACGAACACATCCACAACAGCGCCCGCGCCGGCCAATCGGCGGGGATATGATCGGTCCAATCCAACTGGCTGACGGCGTTGATCCCGCTGGCCTTGATGACCCGCTGCATATCGGTTGCAACCGTGCCGGGCGACAGGCCCATGGCGCGGATCCCATTTGAGGATTCCTCAAGATGCAGACATTCCGTCAGCATCTTGGCCCCTGCCTTCGAGGCGCAATAATGGCTCCAGGCCTCGACTGGGTTCGACGCCGCACCGGAAGAGACCGTCAGGACAGTGCCGCCGCCCGCGGCACGCATGACCGGCAGCGCGGCGCGCATTCCATGAAATACGCCTTTGAGGTTGATGTCGATCGCTTTACCCCAAGACGCGACATCGGCGCTGGATAAATGGAAAATCGGGTCAATGACACCAGCATTGCCTATCAGAACATCCAGCCCGCCAAACTTGTTTACGCACTCTGCCACGGCCAGCTCGACCTGGGCGAAGTCACTGACGTCGCAGGCCAGTGCAATAGCGTTTTCACCAAGCGACGACGCCAGTACCTGAATTTGATCCCGATTACGCGCCACTAGCACGACATTAGCCCCTGCTGCGGCAAATACGCGCCCTGCCTCGGCCCCGATGCCGCGACTGGCCCCAGTGATCAGTACGGTTTTCCCCTGCATAAGGTTCCAGTACCTCCATTGTCCTGAGAATTAATGAACCTCTATCCTGCGAACGGGGAATGGGTCCAGCCCTTCCCCCTTGACGCCCGCCGCCACCGGCATCACCATGCGCGCAAATTTGATCAAGAAGGGTTCTATGATGTCCGTTTTTCTCCGCCGCACCTGCGGCGCAGTTCTGGCCTACACTGTCATTTCGCAGGGGGCGCTTGCCGACGTTACCCCACAGGAAGTCTGGGATGACTGGCAGTCCTATCTGGCGCAGATGGGCTATACTGTTTCAGGTGACCAGACAGATACCGGCAATGGTATCACCATCGAAAACCTGACGATGTCGATGGACCTCCCGGAAGAAGAGGGATCGTTCAGCATGGCCATGCCTGAAATGACCCTCACCGACAATGGCGACGGTAGCGTCAATATTGGTGTCCCGGAAAGTTTCCCCATGACCGTCACCGGCAATGTCGATGGTCAGGACGAGTCATTTTCAGTCGATATCGAATACGTCCACAGCGGGCTTGTTATGACCGTCTCTGGCGATCCGGATGATGTGACTTACGATTACTCTGCAGACAGCCTTGGAATCAAACTGGGTAACATCGAAGTCGACGGTGAAACGTTGCCGCCCGATGTGGTTGGTGGCTACCTTGAAATGGCGGATGTGAGCGGCACCTCGCAAATGAAGATCGGCGAAAACCGCGATATCGACCAAAGCTTTACCGCATCAGAGATGACCTACAGCTTGGCATTTCAGGATCCCGAAAGCGAAGACGCCGGGAAATTCGACGGCACGCTTGGCGATCTGGCCTTCGACGGCACCAGCATCATCCCTTCGGATTTCGATATCTCTGACCCGCAGGCATTCTATGACGCTGGTTTTGCCTTCTCGGGTCTCTTTACTTACGGATCGGGCCAGTCTTCGATGGCGGGCAGCAGCGAAGGCGAAGACTTTTCGATGGCCAGCGAATCCGAAGGCGGACGGCTTTCCGGCAGCATCGACGCGAACCGAATTGCTTATGACGTCGAACAAAACAGCGCCAAAATTGCTGTAACCACTGCGGAACTGCCCTTTCCAATCGAAATTGCCATGGAAAGTGGCGGTTTCAAGTTCGAATTCCCGGTACAGGAATCCGAAGAGATTCAACCCTTTGGGCTGGCGATAAACTTGACGGACTTCACTATGTCAGACGTTCTGTGGAGCATTTTTGACCCCGCAGCCGCCCTGCCACGCGATCCGGCCACGATTGCGCTGGACCTTTCCGGTACGGCCAAAGTGCTGACCAACTTCTTTGACCCCGAGGCCGTAGAGGCGCTTGAGTTTGCGGACGAAGCGCCGGGTGAATTGCACTCTCTGACAATCAACGAGTTGCTGGTCTCTATGGTCGGTGCGGAACTGTCCGGCGATGGCGACTTCACCTTCGACAATTCCAACACTGAGGAACTGGGCGGTCTGCCGACGCCCGCTGGCGTTGCGAACCTGCAACTGGTTGGAGCGAATGCCCTGATCGACACTCTGATCGGTATGGGTCTGATTGCCGAGCAAGACGCAATGGGCGCGCGAATGATGATGGGTCTCATGGCAGTGCCAGGGGAAGAGCCCGACACGCTGAATTCGACAATCGAGTTCAAGGAAGATGGTCAAATTCTGGCCAATGGACAGCGCATCAAATAAAAGAAACAGGGAAGGCGGCCCGGCTGCCTTCCCTTTTACGACGAGCGCCGGCGAACACGCCGGAACAGCACCGACCCACCGCTGCTGACACGTTGATCGTAGGCAAACCCAAGTGCCGAAAGATGATCGAAACAAGCCTTGATCCCATGCAATCCGATCTTACGGGTGTGGACCTCAAGATAGACTTTCTGGACATTCACAAGATCGACCCCGTCGAACAGAAACTTCTCGCCCCCTTCGATATCGACGATCAGCACGTTGGCTTCAAAGTCCCGCAGAATTTCTGACAGAGGACGTTCCGGCACGCTGACCTCACTGACATAGTCCGGATCAGGGTCCAGAGATGAGGACCAGAACGGTTCACGTATGTAAAATCGGGCGGTTCCGGGAACCCGTGTATCGCCGAGAGCAACCGCGTTCACCACCTCGACATTCGCAATGTCATTTGCCTTGTGGACACGGCCGATGAATTCACACAGCGTCGGGTTCGCCTCGATGCACTTTGCGTGGCGTACACCAAGTTGTGTCACCAGATAGGACGAGATGAAGCCGATCCCAGCGCCCAGCTCTACCACTCGATCCTTCGCGTCGATGAATTTCGGCAGACCGGTCACTTCGTCTTTTTCGTAACGCTCGGCCAGGATTGAACGCTTGACCTTAGGCGTAATGATCTGCGGATCATCGGGGATCGTAACCCCGCGCAGCGATAGATTGTTCTGCATGTTCTGGCCTGCCCGTTCTTCCTGCCCAGTCGTCTCATTCTCATCCACTTGGATCAACTACTAACCTACGGCTACGGACAAAACAGCGGAATTATTGCAGCCACATGCGAAATTCGCCTTTCTGGCCTTTCTGCAAAACCCCGAAAATGACCGCAGGTCTTGCGGGACGGACGGGCGGACGATAGGTCCAAAGAAACAAGACCGGAGGCCACATGATGCGCACACCCGAAGAGATCAGCCAACACCTGCTGGATGCGGCTCGTAAGGCCGGGGCCGAGGCCGCGGATGCCATTGTGCTGGAGGAGTCTTCGGTCTCGGTCGAGGTACGATCCGGTGCGCTTGAGGCCGCCGAACGGTCCGAGGGTACCGATCTGGGGCTGCGGGTGTTTCTGGGCCAAAGACAGGCCATCGTCTCTAGTTCAGACAGCCGGTCCGAAACTCTGACAGCCATGGCCGAACGCGCCGTCGCTATGGCCCGCGAAGCCCCCGAAGACCCGTTTACCGGCCTGGCGAATGAGGCTCAGTTGATCCGGGATTGGGACATTCAGGCATTGGAACTGTGCGATCCCGCGCCGGAGCCCACAGCTGAAGATCTTCTGAATGATGCGCTGGCGGCGGAATCTGCGGCGCTGGCGGTTGAAGGCGTCTCACAGGTTTCGGACGCTGCGGCCGCCTATGGCACCCATCGGGTGCATCTGGCAGCCACAAACGGCTTTTCCGGCGGGTATGAGCGCAGCAGCCGGTCAACCTCCTGCGTAGCGATCTCGGGCCAGGGTACCGGGATGGAGCGCGATTATGACGGCGACAGCCGCACATTCCAAAACGATTTGCGCAGCCCGGACCAGATTGGTCGGACCGCAGGCGAACGTGCTGTGGCGCAGGTTGGCGCGCGCAAGCCTGCAACAGGCGTCTATCCGGTTCTGTTCGATGAACGGATTTCATCTTCGTTGATCGGGCATCTTCTGGGCGCCAGCAATGGTTTCTCCATCGCGCGCGGCTCGTCCTGGTTGTCGGATTGTCTTGGACAACAGATTCTGCCGGAACATCTTTCGCTGATCGAAGACCCACATCGCCCGCGCATGTCAGGGTCGCGCCCCTTTGATGCCGAAGGCCTGCCCACACAACGCCGGGCGATCATCGAAAACGGTGTATTGACGGGCTGGACATTGGACCTGTCCAGCGCACGCAAGCTCAAGATGGCCTCGACAGGAAATGCTACGCGTGGCGTGTCCGGGCCTCCGTCGCCCAGCAACTGGAACCTGAGCCTGACACAGGGCGAGCACAGCCGCGCAGAGCTGCTGCGCGATATGGGCACCGGATTGTTGGTAACGTCAATGATCGGATCGACCATCAACCCCAATACAGGGGATTATTCCCGTGGTGCCTCGGGGTTTTGGATCGAGAATGGCGAGATTACCCACCCGGTCAACGAATGCACCATCGCCGGGAACCTGCGCGATATGCTGCTGCGGATCATTCCGGCCAATGACGCCCGCCCCTATTTGTCGCGCGTGGTTCCATCGCTGCTGATCGAGGGAATGACACTTGCCGGCAACTGACCTGCCCCTGCTGATTGAAGCCGCGCGCGAGTCCGGAAAGATCGCAACCCGGTATTCCGGGTCAAAAGCACAACGCTGGGACAAGCCCGATGGCGCAGGCCCGGTGACCGAGGCTGATCTGGCCGTGAACGCGATGCTCGAACAGCGTTTGCCCTCTGCCCGACCGGGTTACGGATGGCTCAGCGAAGAGACCGAAGACACCCAGCACCGCCTGTCCCGGGACCGGGTTTTTATCATTGACCCGATCGACGGCACCCGTAGCTTCACCGAAGGTTCCTCGACCTGGGCGCATTCTCTGGCTGTGGCGGAACACGGTCAGGTGACGGCGGCGGTCATTTACCTGCCCTTGCGTGACCTGTTGTATGCGGCGGCCAAGGGCCAAGGGGCCACACTAAACGGCGCGCCGATTGTCGTATCGGACACCCAAGACATCACGACGGCCGAGATCCTGGCGGCGAAACCCAATCTGGACAGCCGGCACTGGTGTCAGGGCCGGGTTCCTCAATTCCGTCGAAACTATCGCCCGTCGCTTGCCTATCGGTTGGCATTGGTCGGGCAGGGTCGCTTTGACGGAATGTTGACACTGCGCCCCAGCTGGGAATGGGACATCGCGGCAGGGGATTTGATCGTCCAAGAGGCAGGTGGCATATGTACGGACCGGCTTGGCGCCCCACTGCGCCTTAACAACCCACATCCGCGCCTGAATGGTGTCATCGCGGCAAACCCGCCATTGCACCGGCAACTGGCGGATCAGATTGACCCAGACAGTGCGGGCATTGCGCCATGAGCAAATCGCGATCCCTTAGTCTAGCGGCCTATCGCGTGCTTTCGTGGGGCGTACCCGGCAACGGGGACCAACCCTATGTGCCCCGACCATCAGGAGATCTGATCTGGATTCACATTGCCAATCCGGGTCGCCTTCACGCGATGATGGATTTCTGCCACAGACTGCTGCAGTCGCGCCTGGGCCTGTCGGTTGTCCTGTCGGCCCCACCCGAAGCGGACCTGAGTCAGTGGGACTGCGCGAAATACATACTTGTGAACCTTCCTTCGGAACAAACCGGCGCCGCGCGGGTGTTTCTGGACCATTGGCGCCCGAATATTGGCATTTGGGTTGGCGGCGGGCTGATGCCCAATGTGATTACCCGTGCCCACGAGCGCGAAGTGCCGTTGATCCTGATCGAAGCTGAAATCGACCTGAACACCGCGCGTGGGACCCGGTGGCTGCCCGATATCAGCCGGTACACTCTCGATTGCTTTCAACGAATTCTGGCTACCAGCAACGAAACGGCCCGGCAGATCCGCAAACTGGGAATCGCCTTCACCAAGGTCAGCGAGGCGCCTCCTCTGCTGATAAGTCCGAACCCTTCTCCGTGGCCCGAAGACGAACTGATCGAAACCAATCACGCCTTTTCAAGCAGACCCATCTGGCTTGCGGCCTGGGTGAAGGATAAAGAGTTCATCTCGGTCCTCAGCGCCCACCGTCAGGCCATGCGGATGCTGCCCCGGTTGACCCTAATCCTGCATGTCGCCGACATACAGGAAGCCGCCCCACTGCACAGGCGGCTCGAAGCCATGGACTTGCGCTGCATCAACTGGGACGATGGCGGCATGATTGAAGATACCACACAGATCGTCTTGTCCTCGGACCCAGAGGATTTGGGCTTGTGGTACCGTGTTTCGGCAGTGTCCTTTATCGGCAACTCGCTCGAACG
This sequence comes from Ruegeria sp. CDSC025, assembly GCF_059610805.1. NCBI lineage: Bacteria > Pseudomonadati > Pseudomonadota > Alphaproteobacteria > Rhodobacterales > Roseobacteraceae > Ruegeria > Ruegeria sp. CDSC025. The sequence goes on from NZ_JBXWOJ010000008.1 coordinate 126,415, forward strand.
GGGCGACGGGGGACAGGATCCGTTTGGTGCGACCGCCCTGGGATCGGCTGTCATACATGGCCCACATGTTGACCAGCATCAGACAGCCTACGATCAGCTGGACCAGGCAGGCGCCGCTTTGACGGTCAGAACCGCAACCGAACTTGGGGATGCCGTGGTAGAATTACTTGCGCCTGACCGCGCGGCGGATATGGCTTTAGCAGGCTGGCAGATCGTGACCGACGGCGCGCCGCAATCAGATCAGCTGATCGAACTGGTACAGGACTATCTGGACGAACGGAGCACCGACGATGCGGGCACCTGACTTTTGGAATACCGCTCCGGATCAGTTGGACCTCAGGGCCCGGCTGCTGTCCCCGTTGGGACGGGTTTATGCGGCGGCGACAGCCCGCAGACTGGCCTCGGAAACAGGTTTCAACCCAGGCGTCCCCGTTATCTGCATTGGAAACCTGAATGCAGGCGGGACCGGCAAAACACCAACCGTGATCTGGATGATCGAACAGCTGCGGGACGCGTGGCATCAGACCCATGTTGTCACCCGAGGCCACGGCGGCGCGCTGACAGGACCTGTGCGCGTCGATCCTGGCAAACATACGGCGGCAGAAGTCGGGGATGAACCGCTGCTGCTGGCCGCATTTGCGGATGTCTGGGTGGCCAAGGACCGCGCCGCGGGCGCAAAAGCCGCTGCCCAGACCGGGGCAACGGTAATCCTGTTGGATGACGGGTTTCAGAACCCTTCGGTTGCCAAAGATTTTTCGGTCATCGTAGTGGATGCCGAACATGGTTTCGGCAACGGATTGTGCCTGCCTGCGGGTCCATTACGCGAGCCTGTTGATGTCGGATTGCAACGGGCCGATCTGGTGTTGTCGCTGGGCGGCTCAGACGCGCAGACACAGTTCGCCGCCCGCTGGGGGGGGAATCTGACGGTTCCACATGCGACCGGTGCGGTCGAACCGCTGCAGACCGGAATGGATTGGACGGGCACGCCGGTTCTCGCCTTTGCAGGAATTGGTCATCCGGAAAAGTTCTTTGCCACATTGCGCCAACAGGGCGCCAAATTGCTGCGGGCCGAAGCGCTGGACGATCACCAGCCCCTGACACCGGCCCTGATGATACGGTTGGAAAACGAAGCGCGCCTGCTGGGCGCTCAGATGGTCACAACGGAAAAAGATGCGGTTCGTCTGCCAGCCGCGTTTCGCAGCAAGGTCATCACCCTGCCCGTCCGGCTGAATATGGACGAGGGCGGCCGGGTCAAACAGTTGCTACTGCAGGTCGCGCCTTCGCCCTGAAGGCGACCGGCCCTGACAGGCCGGTCGTGTTTGGATTTAGCTGCCCAGTTCGGCGTCGATCAGCTTTTTGAATTCTTCATAAGACTGATTGTCGACCTTCTTACCGTTCACAATAAAGGATGGGGTTGCTCTGATGTCGTCGCGTTCTGCGTTCTCCTGATACCAAGCCACCAAGGTCTGCGCACGATTTCCGTCCTGCAGGCAAGCATCAAGCTGGTCATTGGTGATCCCAGCTAAACGTCCGATCTTGCGCAGTTCATCCACGATCTCCGCAGGTCCACCGGCACGGGTCCATTCAGCCTGATCCTTGTAGATCAAGTCGGAGATGCCGAAGAACTTCTCGGGGCCGCCACAGCGCGCAACCATCGAGGCCCAAAGACCATATTTGTCAAAATACACCTCACGGTAGGTGAATTTGACCTTGCCGGTGTCGATATAGTTCTTCTTCAGCTCTTTATACGTCCCCTGATGGAAGGTCGCGCAATGGGGGCAGGTGTAGGACGCATATTCGACGATCTCGACCGGCGCATCCGCCGAGCCCTGAACCATTTCGATGATGGTCGAGGTATCCAGATCGGTCTGTTGTGCCTCGGCGCTGCCAACCAGCGGGTTGGACGGAGTAGAATTCGACTGCGTCAGCCAATAGCCGCCTGCGGCTATGGCGATGGCGGCGCAGATTCCGGTTGCAATACGGCTCATGAATCAGCCCTTTCTCAGCGTTTTTGCTTGGATAAAACGTTACGGCCCAGACGTTCAAGGGCTGTACGCAGATCGCCATCATGGACGCCCTGCGCAGCCCGGTCTGCCTCGGCTGCAATTTCTGGTTCGATTGTGGGTTTCGCCTGTTTCGGCTTGTGGTCGAAGCTGGCCTGCCCCTCGGCAAATCCTGTAGGAGCCGTCTGGGTGATGCGCACCCGACTAATCGCATTATAGCCATAGACCGCATTCACCTTACCGCGCAGCTGTTCCTTCTGCATTTCCAGCATCGGCGCCTGCGGGCCGGTGGTCAGCACTGTCAGCGTGGCCCCCATACCGCCCTTGCCATAGCCTACGTTAACCGGCCGCGCGATCGAGGCCACATCCTGTCCGACGATCTCGGCCCAATGGGTCAACAGGCGTGAAACGGCGAATCCCCGGCTTTCCCCGGCGCGCCTAATCTGGCCGTTCAGCAATGTCGCAGTACGTTTAAAGCCACGTGTCGAAGAACGTCTGGGCTGCATCTGGTTTCCAACTCCTGTCTCTCTATTGTAAAGGGCAGAACACCGGGCGCCAGCGAAACCCGACAAGGAGATATGTAAAACTTGCGTGACACCCACGAAATTGACTTCAACGATGAATTGCTGGCCTGGTACGACCGCAATGCCCGTGAAATGCCATGGCGCATCGGTCCTGCCGATAGGTCTTCCGGAATGCGTCCTGACCCCTATCGGGTTTGGCTGTCCGAAGTCATGCTACAGCAGACAACTGTGGCAGCGGTGCACGACTATTTCCTGCGGTTCACATCCCGGTGGCCGACAGTTGAATCACTGGCCGCAGCGCCTGACGAGCAGGTCATGGGGGAATGGGCCGGTCTGGGATATTATGCCCGCGCCCGCAATCTGCTGAAATGCGCGCGCGTTGTGGCTGAAAGTCATGATGGCTGTTTTCCCGACTCACACGATGAGCTGCTGAACCTGCCGGGCATAGGCCCGTATACAGCCGCCGCGATTGCAGCCATTGCCTTTGATCGTCCGGAAACCGTGTTGGACGGCAATGTCGAACGTGTCATAGCCCGCCTATACGACATTCACGATCCGCTGCCGGGGTCAAAACCACAACTCAAGCAACGTGCAGCTGCATTGACCCCAGCGGTGCGTCCGGGCGACTATGCACAGGCCGTGATGGATCTGGGTGCGACTGTCTGCACCCCAAGATCCCCGGCATGCGGGATATGTCCAATGCGCACGCGTTGCCGCTCCCACGCTGCGGGTACCCAGGCCGATCTGCCCCGCAAAACACCGAAAAAGCCAAAACCCACACGTTATGGCCATGTCTACATCACCCAGACAGCGGACGGGGCGATGTTGCTTGAACGCCGCCCAGACAAAGGGCTTTTGGGCGGTATGCTGGGATGGCCGGGATCCGAATGGTCCGATGCGCCGTCTGACACCGCGCCGTTTGCGGCGGACTGGCGGGTTCTACCGGGCGAAGTGCGCCACACGTTCACGCATTTCCACCTGATCCTGCAGGTTTGGGCAACCTCTTTACCGCCCGGTGCGGCACCGGAGGACATGATCTTGCTTGATAAACATGCCTTTCGGCCCAGCGATCTGCCGACGGTCATGCGCAAGGCATTTGACCTCTGGCGCAACCAGTAACACATTATGCTGAAACACGATCTACGGATAGTCTGTCCCGCGTCGACCGGAGCTTTTGATGATCGCATCTGAAACATTGACTCGCTGGCAATCCACCCTTCCATTCTGGGTCTCGTTTTTGCTGATTCCATTGATTTGGGCCACGGCCTTTGTGGGTGGCTGGTGGGTCTTGCTGGTGCCGCTTTCAACATGGTGGATATTTGCCGCGCTGGATCAGCTCACCGGGCTCGACCTCGAAAATGCGGACCCAGATACGCCGGACAGCATGTTGCGCTGGTATATCCTGCTGACCAAAGCCTGGGTTCCGGTACAGTTCCTGACCCTTTACGGGCTGCTTTGGTATGTGACGCACAGCTCTCACCTGTCTTCGCCAGAAAAGATCGGCCTGTTCTTTGGCATGGGTGTGATCTCGGGGACGATTGGAATCAACTACAGCCACGAACTGATGCACCAGAAGGGCCGACTGGAGCGCGGGCTTGGCGACATCCTGCTGGCCATGGTCTTGTACTCGCACTTCCGGTCCGAACATTTGCTGGTTCACCACCGCTATGTCGGAACCCCGCGCGATCCGGTAACAGCACGATACAACGAAGGCTTTCATCGCTTCTATCCGCGCGTTCTGTGGCAATGTCTGGCCTCCGCCTTTCATGCAGAGCGCGAGAAACTGGCGCGCAAGAACCAACCCTGGACTGACCGCGCAAACCCGTTCTGGCGGTATTGGATGTTACAGTGTGGTATGCTGACCCTGGCAGGTTTGATTGGAGGATGGTCCGGCCTTGTCCTGTTCCTGATTCAGGCCGGCGTCGCCATCTGGCAGCTTGAACTGGTGAACTATGTCGAACATTACGGGCTGACCCGAAAATATCTGGGCCAGGGGAAATACGAACACGTCCTGCCCTGTCATTCGTGGAACGCGTCGCAAAAAGCGTCGAACTGGCTGCTGATCAATCTACAGCGCCACTCGGACCATCACTACAAACCCAACCGTCGATTTCCACTGCTTCAACATCACGATCAGAACACCGCACCACAACTGCCCTACGGATACCCAGTGATGACGATCGCCGCGATGATCCCACCGCTCTGGCGGCGTGTCATGAACCCCCGTGTGCGGGATTGGCGGCGCAGGTACTACCCCGAAGTCACAGACTGGCAACCCTACAACAAGTCACAAAACCCGATGCCAGGGTCCTGACCGCAGCGCGCCTCGGCGCGCTGCCCGGCCCAACGACTGGCCCTGCGTCTTTGATGCGTGATCCATCGACGAGAGAGCCCTGAGCTACATCACCCAGATATCCATCGGGTATTCAACACCGCGCACAGGGTGGCCCTTGTTTTCGGTAAATTCGGCTGTCAGTTCGGAGGCACTGCTCCCTTCCTGCTCAAGCTGCAGGCGCACCGCATCACTCAGCACGATCCGGACCTGCAGCTCGCGGGTCATTGCCTCAAGTTTCGCAGCGACATTTACCGCATCACCGATCACAGCAAATTCCAGACGGTTGGCGCCAATATCCCCCAGAACAACCGAGCCATAATGGACACCGATGCCAACATGAATCTCGGGCTCTCCGGCACGTCTACGTTCTATGTTCCACCGGTCAATCACAGTCACCATGCCGCGCGCGCAGGATACCGCGTTGGTCGCATCCAACGGTGTCGTCACCGGGGTCCCGAAAGTTGCCATAAGACCATCGCCCAAGTACTTGTCCAATGTCCCATGATGGCGGAACACTTCGGCCTCCATCCTGGCGTGAAATCCACGCAGCACCTCGATCACGTCATAAGGATCACGACCCGCCGCATATTTGGTGAACCCCACAATATCTATGAAGAGCACTGCGACATTCTCTTTTCGCACCTGTTTGAGCGGATCATCATTTTGGCTCAGTTCCTCCACCACATTTGGTGAGAAATATCGCGACAGGTTCGCTCGTTCCCGTTCCAACCCAGCATTGGTCATCAGCAGATGATTGAGCCGCCGCATCGACACGCCCAGCGTCACCGCCACCATCAGGAACACAATCACTTGCTGTATTCGGTCGTGAACCTCAAAGCTGTTTGGATCCAACATCTCGGCTACATCCGGATACCCCTGCAAGGCCTCGGCCACTTTCTCACTTATGCCGGGAATCGGAAACGCAACCCACCAGGCGATCACCCATCCGGTAGTCCAGATTATTGCAGTCCATGTGCCTATGGCAATCACCGTGCGCCAGGAATAGGCCATGGTTCCTGCTGCAAGAATGACGAAGAAATACTGAAAGTTGTCAAACCGGAATTGCATTGCCAATGGGCGCACATCATCGCTGAACGGGTTGGGAATGATCATTCCCAAAGTCATAATCAAAAGGTCAACAAAGATTAGTAGCAACTCTGTCCGAGATTGCCCTACACGGCCTGCCCGTCGGATCATCCAACCATTTGCGCAAATCAGCAAAAGGATGAAATGATACCAAAGGACCTCCCAATGCGGGTTCAGGTATATCAGCAAAAGGCCAGTCAGACCCATTGCGATCCAGCGGGCCCGGACAGCAAGCTCCAGCCCCTCGCGCTTGTGCCGTTCCAGCGCAGCTTCGGTGTATTTATTCTCGATTTCTACTTCGTTCGGACGGGTGAAAAAGAACCGCCTAGCCCGAGGTTCGCTGGCTGCTGTGTCCGACATTGCGAAAGCTCCTACACTGCGCCGATTGCTTCAATAGGCTCATATCGGAACTCATCAGGGAAAGAAACAAAAGACCCCGCCGTTGATCGGCGGGGCAAGGCTTAGTGCCTTGTGTCAGGCCACAGGCACCGGCGGTATTGGTCTATCAGTTGTGCATCTCGGACCGGATCTGCTGACGCAAGACGTCGATCGGCACGGTTTTGCCGTCGCGCTTGAAGCACCAGTAGGTCCAGCCGTTGCAGGAGGGCGCATTCTCGAGATGGGCGCCAACCTGATGGATCGAACCCTTGATATTTTGCCCCACCAGTGTCCCATCGGCGCGGACCTTGGCCTTGTGACGCTGGTTCATGGAATAGAGTTCCTCGCCCGGGCGTAGCATGCCGCGTTCGACCAACTGGCCAAAGGGCACGCGTGGCTCGGCGCGTTTGCTGGCGCTGACCTCCAGCGCCTCGCGGTCGAATTTACGCACTTTCGCGATGCGCTTTTCGGCCACTTTGCGATAACTTTCTTCGCGCTCAATCCCGATGAATTCGCGACCCAGCATCTTGGCCACGGCCCCTGTAGTCCCGGTGCCAAAGAACGGGTCCAGAATAACGTCACCCGGATTGGTTGATCCAACCAGCACGCGGTGCAGCAATGATTCCGGTTTCTGCGTCGGATGCGCCTTGTCGCCGTTTTCATCCTTGAGCCGTTCATGGCCAGTGCAGATCGGCAGCACCCAGTCGCTGCGCATCTGGACGCCTTCGTTCAACGCTTTCAGTGCCTCATAGTTGAAGGTGTATTTCGCCCCTTCACGCTTGGAGGCCCAGATCATTGTCTCATGCGCATTGGTGAACCGCTTGCCACGGAAATTCGGCATCGGGTTCGATTTACGCCAAACTACATCGTTGAGGATCCAATACCCAGCATCCTGCAACGCAGACCCAACACGGAAAATGTTGTGATACGATCCAATCACCCAGATCGCGCCATTGGGCTTCAGCAGGCGATGGGCCGCCTTCAGCCATTCCCGCGTGAACTGGTCGTAGACGCCAAAGCTGGAAAACTGGTCCCAGTGATCATCGACTGCATCCACTTGGCTGTTATCGGGGCGGTGCAGTTGCCCTTTCAACTGCAGATTATATGGGGGATCGGCAAAAATCAGGTCAACCGAAGCCTCGGGCAGACTGTTCATCACTTCGATGCAGTCCCCGGATAGGATCGTGTTTACAGGGAGCGCTGTCGCGCCCTTTTTGGTAGTCGTTGTCATATCGCTGCCTCAAGTTCCACGGCGCTTATGCGCTCATTTGGTTGAGACAAGGATGAGTCAAAGACGATTCGCCGTCAATTTCTTTTTTGAATCAGCGGCTTACGATTTACTCTTGATACAACATATTGTGGACGGGCTTGAACGAAACTCTATGGTGAGGGGTCACACCAAGATTTCGCAGCGCATCCTTGTGTTGTTTTGACGGATAACCGGCATTTGTCTCCCAGCCGTATCCCGGATGCTGTTGCGCCAAATCCACCATCAGTTGATCGCGCCAGTTTTTGGCAAGGATCGAAGCTGCGGCGATCGACACGGAATGGGCATCGCCTTTGACCACTGCTTGCGCCGGAATGGCCAGTCTGCGCGGAATCATATTTCCGTCGATCAACAGATAATCAGGGGGGGGATCCAGCGCCGCCACCGCGCGCTCCATTGCCAGATGCGAGGCACGCAAGATGTTGTGCTCATCAATCTCGGCCACCGAAGCCTCGGCCACCGCGAATTCGGCGCAGCCACGCAGGGCAGTATCCAATGCGGCCCGGCGCTTGGCCGAGAGTTTCTTTGAATCGTTCAGACCTTGGGGAATTTCCGCGGGGTTCAGGACCACCGCCGCCGCCACAACAGGACCGGCCAGCGGACCTCGGCCAACCTCATCGACACCGGCAATCCGCAGATATCCCTGCGCAAGAGCGGCTTTTTCAATCTCATAATCTGGTGTGGTCATGTTTTGGGAAAATCCTGTTTTCCCCCATTGCGCAAGAAAAAAGAGAGGACAGCAATCGCTGCCCTCTCCGACGTGATGCTTCTAAGGCACCACTCCTGCTCGAACCGTATTACTTGTAAACGACGCGGTATCCCTGTTGGCGCAGGCACGCGGGTTCATAGGCCCGCTTGACCTTATTGCCATTCCAGAAACCGACCTTGCACTTTTTGGGCAGGCTATTGGCGTATTTGTAGTGCTTATCCAGGCAGCGCGTCCCCAGAAGCGGGCGCTTTTTGCCATAGCCCTTGAAGGTTTCCATGCACCGTTGCGGCAGACTATAGCGCGCAACGCGCTCGGGCAAGGGACGGATATGGTTCGGCCGATGCCTGGGGGTCCTCTGGATGTGCTGTTTGGGGGCCTGATACACGTGGTTGTAGTTGCGGGTAACCTTTTTGCTGTCGCCTTGCTTGTCAAAATGATGGATGGCAGCGCCAATCAAGGCAATCGCCGCCAGCCCGCCAAGAATATCTTCTGCATCAGCGGCACGGGCCTGGGATGCAGAAACGCCGGTGATTGCGACTGCAGAGGCGATGATCAGAGCGATGAATTTCTTATGCATGGTGCTGTCCTTTCGGGTACTCGGTGGACGTGATGACAGTCCGTAAATTCGATAACCCGACATTGGGGGTGTCCCCTTCAGACAAGCAATAACGCCGTTTTGTTATCTGATATCAGACCGCGAAACCCCTTTGCGTTATTGAATATCAACCAAAGCCATGCGCAGGATGCGGCCTATGAAACAGATCCTCTCTTCTCTGGCCATCGGGGCCCTGATATCGCTTAGTTCCATGGCGTCAGCAGCGGACTGCTATGCCGATTACAAGGCCAAGCAGGACAATCCGTTGCGCCTGCATTATGGCGTCATGCAGGTTTCGTCCTGCGGCAAAGGAAAAGCCAAAAAAGAGGTCGCGCAACGGCTGCGCGGCTCGGGCTGGACCCTGCTGAACGTCATGTCCGTTTTTGGGCCGGAAGGGTTGGATAAAAGGAAGGCCAATGCCGGAAAATTCTATCTCCGTTACTGAGGCACGGCGCTCGGGCGTCAGGTTGGTTGGCGCGGGCATCACGGTAATCGTTGTCATACTTGTGGCCTCTGCCGCCTTTCTGTTGTGGACATTGCCAGATGCAAACGCGTTCAATGCCCGCGTCGAACGTCTGTTCGTCGAGAGTGATCTGACCTCGCAGACCGAGATTCGCCTACTCGAGATTCTGGCCCAGTCCGGCACTGCCTTTGCCGATACATTGTCCAGTTACCGCATGGTTATCTTTGTTTTGCTGGTTTTCGCCACTGCAATGCTGATTGCTGCGCTGGTGTTTCTGGTCATGCTGGTGCTGTTGAACCGACGCATGGCACAGATTGAGCGCACTGGGATTCAGGTCACTTCACTTTTGATCAGCCGGGAAGAGAATACCGTCTATCTCAATAACATGGATTTCAAACTGACAGCGTCGGCGATGGAAACCCTGTCAGTTCTTGCCGAATCCCGGTTGGATGACGAGGTTCTATCCGGCATTCAGATCGAGGCGATGATTTCCGGCAAAAGCACAGCTGATTGTGACGAGGCTGCTGGCGCGACGCGGATCAAGCGCCTGCGCGATGCTTTGGGCAATCAGATGGTCAGCGAGTTGCTGGTCAAGAACATTGCTAAAAAAGGCTATATGTTGTCGATCGAAAAAGACGTCATTCAGATGATTTGATATTGGGAAAATCCTGCTCTGCCCCTTGGAAAACACGGATCAAACGCCCATCCTATAAAGACCCGTGCCGGGGAGGATGATTATGAACGTTCACGTGACTCCAAATATCAAAGGCTATGGGATCTCGGTCGAACCACTTGTCGGCCGTATCGCAATCTACCGGGATGAGATCCTTCTGGCTGAAAGCTTTGATGCCAAGGTAATGTACGAAACTCGGTTGCCGCCGATGATCTACATCCCCCGTCAGGATGTACATGTCGATCTCAGCGATGAGACCGAACTTCAGACATTCTGCCCGTTCAAAGGCACCGCCACTTACCACGATGTCGTTCTGGCGGATCAACGATTGGCCAACTCCGTCTGGGCCTACGAGAACGCCCTGCCCGAAAGCGCCGCGATCCAGGGCCATATCGGCTTTATGCCCACCGCATATACGCGGATTGAGCTGGGTGAAAACAACCTGCGCAACCCGGAAGACGGCAATATCAGCGGGCCGCTGATTGATTGGCTGATGCGGGGGGCCAGTGATCTAAGCACGCCCGAAGCATTCACCAAAGCGCTGGCCGAGAAGATGCTAGAACATGGAATTGCCATTCAGCGCCTCAGTATCCTTGCCTGGTCCCTACATCCGCTGATCGCGGGCAAACACTATATTTGGGAAAAAGGTGAGGCCGAGATTTCGACCAATGTGCCCACCTATGAAATCCACGACCACCCCGCCTATATCAACAGCCCTCTGCGCCACGTGTCCAACGGTATGGGCGGCGTGCGCCAAAGGCTGAATGACGAGAACCCTCAGCACAGCTTTCCAATCATGGAAGACCTGCGCGCCAAAGGGGCGACTGACTATGTCGCGATGCCCCTGCCATTTTCAGACGGGCGCACCAATGTCTTGACGCTGACTTGCGATCACCCCGACGGGTTCACAACGGCCAATCTTGGGCTGGTGTTCGAATGCTCCTCGGTGATTGCCCGGTTCTACGAAGTCTTCATGCAGCGCGAAAACGCCCAGGTATTGCTGGAAACCTATGTCGGAAAGCGGACCGGAGCGCGTGTCCTGGGCGGAGAAATCCGTCGTGGCGACGGGGATGAGATTGATGCAGCCATCATGTTCTGCGACTTGCGCAATTCTACCCTGTTGGAAGAAAAGCTGGGCCGCGCCGCCTATATCAATCTGCTGAATGACTTCTTTGAAACGGTCTCGGACATCGTCGACGAAAACGGTGGTGAAGTTCTGAAATTCATCGGGGACGCTGTTCTTGCTGTATTCCCGGCAGGCGAAGATTCTGCTTTAGCCCGCGAAAACGCGCAGCGATCAGCAGTTGGAATCGTTGAAAGGTTAGGAGAGCTGCGCAAGTCTGGGTCCGACATGCATTGCGATTGTTCGATTGGCGTCGCCTATGGGCGCGTAACCTACGGCAATATCGGGTCGCGCGAACGGTTGGACTTCACCGTGATCGGACAAGCTGCGAACGTCGCCGCCCGACTTGGGGAATACAGCAAGATCGTAAATCACAGGATTGTTGTGACCAAAGACATCGTGCCGGCCTGTACAGACGCTTTGCCACTTGGAGAGGTCAAGCTGCACAACGTGTCACAACCCGTGTGCTCATACGCGCTCAAAACCTCGGCGGACGCGATTCTGAACGGATAGTCGCGCGAAGTTGCGTTTGATACTCACGCATCTTGCGATAGGGACAGCATTATCCGCCCAGCAGAAGCAACGCGGTTTGGGCCGGGGAAATTGTGCTTTGAAGCTGCGTGATCTGACTGCGCGCAAGGTATCTGTCGGTCAAATCCCCGATCGCCTCTTCATCCGCGAACTGCGCTAAATCGTCAGATCCAGTCAGGTTCGACAACCTATCCTTGAACACCTCAAGCTGCTTGTCGATGTCCAACTGACCAAAGCTTGAGGGCAGCCCAAGCGCCGTCTCCATCATCTTTCGCAACGGCGGAAGGCCCATCAAGTCGAACCATTTCGTGTCACCACTGCTGTCTTGCGATGCCAACTCAGCCAGCGCATGTTGTGCATACAGGGATATGCGCATTGACTCGTCCTGTTCACCCACGGCGACCTCAAAGCGTGAGGTCACGTTGTCCCGGGCAATATCCTCCATAAATGTCGAAAGAATGGTTCTTCGAATTTCGCCAGGGCCCAGTCCAAATGCCTCAGAGAATTCACGGTATCTTTTATCAGATAGGCGATTGGACAATGCATCATCTGCGCTCGTTCCATCTGACAGGATTTTCTGGATGAAATAGCGGTTGTCGATGTCGCTCTCCAGACCAAATGCGCCCAAGGCAACCTGTAGCAGCCGGCGGTCAGAAACCAGATCTTCAGCCGTCTGAACCTTGCCGATGTTTTCCCGGAAATACGTCGCCTCACGCTCATTGACCGACGAAGAGGAAAAGCTGTTCAACTGGCCTTCGTAGGTGCGTTGAAGGAACCGCCAGCCAACAATGCCACCTGAGGGTATGACCGGCTGAAAGGTCATTGCTGGTAGGCCATGAGGCGCTCTTCTCGCGGTAGCAGAGCACGCAGGGATTTAAGGCATTTGTAATACTGCTCGGCCAACAAGGCTTCGGTTGCCTCGGCCAAAACTCTGCGGCTGTCCGCATCCGTAAACACTTGGCTCAACTCTTCCACCCGACGCAGCAGTTGTTGGCGGGCGCTTTCAGCTTCCATGTCTCCAGACAGAACCAGTTGCGTCGCATAGCACACTCTGCGAACGGGTGTGTTCACCTCATCAGGATGTATCGCATCGCGCAAACGCAGGACATTTGCCTGTGGTGTCATGATTGAAAACCGACTTCTACGATCGCCGTTTTCCACAACTACACCATTAATCAGCACCCGTTCTTTTGGGGCAAGCTTCAATACCAAACCCGCCATCAGTTCGCACCCATTTGCCGAAGGCCTTTAAGAACGGCCATGTTTATTTCCAGAAGGGGCTCTACCGAAGCCTTATTGCTGAGTATCTGGCTGCTGTGCTGTTCGGTGAACTCAGCAAGATAGAAAATCCGGGCGCGAAGGTCATTCGGCAAGGCGTTATTGGAATCGGCGACCCCGTTTGCCAACACAGACCAAAGCCTCCGGTTTTCATGCAAAGCCTGAACAAACGCTTCAAAGTCGGTTTTGTGCCGCGCGGCCGCAGCCTTCAACCGATGCGTGATCTTGGAAATCGCCTCATATTCCGTATCACGCGGTGTGCGCGTCGGAGCAGCGGCCTGCGCATAGACGCGTTGTGCAAGAGTTTGCGGTGTCACTTGAAATCCTTCCAAAAGGCCGTCTTACGGCGGTCAAAGCCGGGGCGCGTCTCCACGCCCCGGCCAGGGTCCTGAACTTAGCGGAACAGAGACAGGATCGACTGCGGCGCCTGGTTGGCAATCGACAACGACTGCGTTGCCAGTTGCTGCTGTACCTGCAGGGCCTGCAGACGGGCCGAAGTTTCTTCCATATCGGCGTCAACCAGCGCTCCGATACCGGACTTGAACGAGTCAGAAAGATTCGAGATGAATTCTTTCTGCGTTTCGATCCGGCCCTGAGACGAACCAAACGCCGCAGATGCATCAATGGACGTGTCGATCAAGGTTTCGATAGTGCCCAGCGCCGCCTGAGCACCAGCATCTGTCGAAACATCAATCGAAGCCAACGCCCCCAGGCCACCTGCATTGGCATTGGTGAACTGCGCCGAGACAGTAACGTCCCGATCAGCGTCGGCGCCAGCCGTCGCAGCACCGGTTACAAATGTCAAAGTGCCCGGGTTGGCCGAGTCATAGTCGATTGCGACACCCGTGATCCCCAAGGAATCGATCTGATTTTTCAGGCCAACGGCAACAATGGCATCCGTATAAGCGGCGTCATATGTTCCAGATGGGTCCAGATCAGCAGCTTGCACCGTGTAGGACGCAACCTTGTCACCAATAGTGATCGAGATCTTGTCACCAGCAGCAAAGTTGTCCGTTGAACTGTCCACCACGATATCGCCGGTTCCACCAGCTTTGTCCATCGTGAAGCCCGCGGCGTCATTGTCGGTTGTGACGTTGTCCGAGCCGGCCAGAACACCTTTGCTGGCATACCCACCTGTGGACAGGTTCTGCGAAGCCACCGAAATCGAAGATGCGGTTACGTTGCCACTGGAGTCACGATCCAGAGACGACAGGATCGAGGCTGTACCCGCCGAACCGTCAACCAGGTTAAGCCCGTTAAACTGCGCCGCTCCAACCACCGATGCGATCTGATCTTTAAGAGCAGTCACGTCGTCATTGATTTTGCCGCGGTCAACGTTGTCTTCCTGTGCCGCAACGATCTTCTCTTTCATCTGGGACAGCAGGTCAGTGACTGTCTCGGACGCATTCCGGGCCACCGCAACGGTCGATTCACCCAGTGCCAAACTGTCTTTGATGGCGTTGAACCCCTTAACGTCCGACTCCATGACTTTGGAAATCGCCCAGACGGCTGAATTGTCCTTGGCTGTGGCGACGTCCTTACCAGTTGAAATCGCGTTCTGGGTCTGCGCCAGGTTCCTGTTGACCGATTTCAGGGTTTGCAGCGCAACCATTGCGCCGTTGTTTGTCAGAATGCTGGACATAGCTTTCTTCCTTTTCCGTTCGGGCCTTTTGCGCCCTTGCTTACCCCGCAACATGTACGGGCTTTGACGTCTTTCTGATCACTGCGACCCGCCGTCGGGCTTTTCGCGCCATCTGAGTTTCCAGATGCAGGATCACCTTTGACGCCGATCTCCTAACGGAGTGCTAAGACTCGAAAATCAGAAAGCTCGGATTTGATTCAATCCTCGCGCTAGGCCCGCTTTTCCAGCTTTGCGTGACTGCGAACGGTAAAATCGCTGCGTTGCCCATCCGCTCCATAAGTACTGAATTCCTGACGCACTCGGCGCAGTTCAGCCATGCGCCCGGCAACCGCCCGAATCCCTTCGGCCGCGCTGTTAAGCAGAGCCTGATTCCGGTCGACTTTCTTTTGAACCCCGATCAGTTCATCACTATCAATCACCTCAAGATCATTGATCGCACCGATCAGCTTTTCCTTTTCCGGGACCATGTGATTCAACCGATCCAGATCCCCGGTCACCAAGGCGTTGCGTTCAAGGTCCAGAACTTCTTCAAGAGATTTGATCAGGTCATGTTCAGACTTGTTAGGCATTGGTATTCTCCATCATGGACTGAAACAGGATTTCGGACAGGCCAACACCGCCGGACCTGGCAAGCTGCAGTGCCTGCTGCTGAACAAGAAACGATGAAAACTGGTCTTCACCCGCACCGCCGCCGAACGAATCTCGGGATTCGCCCAGACCTGCGGACTTAAGCATTTCAGACAGGAACGCCGCCTCAAGCTCTACCGCAGCATCTTTCAGCTTTTGCTCAACAGACAAGGGCTGCGGCGCCGCTGGAATACCAGATAGCTTCATAGCTTTCTCCAAAAATTGCATCGAACTTTCTGGATCAAAGATGAAAGCGGTTAAAATAAACGTAACTTCCTGCGGGCAAATTCCTGGTTACGCAAACCGGAGCCGGAGCAAAATGCCCAACCCTCTTATATTGTCCACACCCTCGACCGCCAGCGCCGCAAAATCTGAAACTGCCGCCAAGGGACACCCAATCTCGGAAGCGGCTGACACCTTTGCTGAGGTAATGGAGCAGGAATTGCAGCGTTCCGAAGGTGACAGCTTGAATGAGGACGTGCCCGAACTGACCAATAATGCCGAGGTGCAGGTTGAAGAGGATGTGGTCGAAGAAGACTCTGTTGATCTTGCGACCAGCCTGTCGGGAAAACCTGTAACTGACCCGCCCACCCGCGCGTCGGCGCAGGACGAAGAGATGGCACCTGAGGAAACGCCGACATCGCTGCCCGAACCTGACAAGGCCGTAATATTCGCAGCGCCAAACAATGCGGCCCCCGATCCTAGGGGTGATGCGCCTGGAAACGCGGCGCAGCGCGCCCGATCTGAGGTTCCGGCTTTGTTGCAGGCGAAAACCGCACAGCAAAAACCGGAACACAATCTGCCGCAAACCACTATTGCAAAGGGCTATCGGACCAAGGCGTCGATACCCTCGGATTCTGCGCCCGGAAAACCCGAAGTGCCAGAACCAAAGCTGGTTTCGCGAGATACACCCGATGCGGCTCAGGCTCCCAAAGCCACCGGTTCACCGCCGACAACACAATCCGTTCCGACATTTGTTCAAATACAACTGATGGCGTCTGCCAAGGTGCAGGACGTTGATTTGGTATCAGACCCGGATGCCGAGGGGATTCTGCCCGCGCGCGAAAGCCAGCCATTTTCAACGGCACGAGATACGTCAGCAAGCCATCAGCACTTTTTAACCTCAGCACGGGCAGAAACGGCGCGGGCAATCGCGGGGCAAATGGCCGCTGCGATACATGCAAGACCACAATCCGGCACGATTGAACTGACCTTGAATCCGGAAGAGCTGGGCAAGATCTCAATCGTCATGAATGGCCGGGATGACGGGTTGCAGATGACGATCGCAGCCGAGCGGCCGGAAACTCTGGAAATGATGAGGCGACATCTTTCGGTTCTTGAGGCTGAGTTCAAAAACCTCGGGCTTGGCGATCTGTCTTTCAATCTGGGTGGTTCGTCAGACGGCCAGTCCGAAAGCGCGGATAGACACGCAGATTCCGGTCTGAATACAACCCAGACCGAAATGGATCAGGCCAGCGAGCCGGTCTTAACCCGGATCGGCCATAGTGGCCGCGTTGATATGAGGCTTTGAGCATGATCACACCCGCACAGAATACAGGCGCTAACGCCACACAGACCCAATCTTCGGCGCAATCTGGAACGTCCGGTCTGGCCTCGGATTTTGAAACCTTCCTTCTGATGCTGACCGCCCAGGCCCGCAACCAAGACCCGCTGGAGCCGCTGGATTCATCAGAATACGCCTCGCAACTGGCTCAGTTCTCGATGGTCGAGCAGCAGGTTCAAACCAACGATCTGCTCTCAGCGCTTGCCTATTCGCTTGGCAGCGTAAACCTTGAAGAGCTTGCCAGCTGGGTCGGGATGGATGTGCGAACCGCCTCGGCCTTTCATTTCGACGGTTCACCAGAAACGCTGTATGCGCAGGCCGACCCCGGGGCGGACAGCGCCTATATGGTGATCCGCAACGAGTCCGACGAGGTCGTTGAACGCATCGCTGTTTCAACGACGGAATCCGAGTTTGTCTGGGCCGGAACCGATGACGATGGCGCCCCGTTACCGGCAGGAAATTACACTGCAACGATGGAAAGTTATGACGGCGATGAACTGCTGTCTGAACGCATCGCCGCAGCTTATAATCAGGTTCTGGAGGCGCAGGTCGGCACTGATGCAGTGTTGCTGACGCTTGCTGGCGGAGAGGTGGTGCCAGCAGGAATAGTCACTGCGGTGCGAACAGGAGCTTGATCTACGGTTAACGACAGGCGAAACCAAGGCAATGCCCGACTCGTTGACTGATTGGTGATCTCCCTGCCTCAAATACCGTCCCCACCGCGCGACCTCGTTGCTCAACTTGTCAGGCTCGGATTTGCCAGCGCTGGGGCACAGTTCGAAACTCTGTATGGTGGCAGGACAAACCGGGTGTGGAAGGTGCTGGGCGACGACAGTGATCAAGTATTGAAACTGTACCGCTCGGACCTGGAAAACCCATTGTTTCGCAACGATCCCGCATTGGAAGCGGCCTGTCTGCGGGCACTGGCTTCTTCTGGGGTTGTGCCGCGATTGCGGGCAACGGGACAAGATGACAACGGATATTGGGTGTTCTACGACCACGCACAGGGCACCCCCTGGCGGTCTGACCCGGCCCCAGTGGCCCGGTTGCTGCACCGCCTGCATTCGCTCAACCCAAATATAGAGAACGCACCCACCGGTAAAAACGGTAGCGCAGATCTGGCCGAACATGGTCAAAGCATTCTGGCGATGTGCACATCGGATCGACGGGCTCAGCTGGAAAAGATGCAACCACAGCATCATATTTTGCGGTCGGATCACACTTGCCTGATTCACGGCGACCCGGTGGCGGGAAACATCCTCGTCGCATCCTCGGGGCTGACGCTGATTGACTGGCAATGCCCAGCCGTTGGTGATCCTTGCGAGGACCTTGCGCTGTTCCTGTCACCCGCCATGCAATATCTTTACAGAGGTGCGGTTTTGACCGTTGAAGAGCAAAAGTCCTTTCTTTCGGCGTATGACCGGCAGGAAACCGTAAACCGCTACCGGTCTTTACGCCGCTGGTACGGGTGGAGGATGGCGGCCTACTGCCTATGGCGCGCAGAACATGGGGCATCAGATTATGAACAAGGGCTCGAGCTGGAACTGGCCGCTTTGTGAATGTCAGAGGTCGGCCAGTGCCATTAGCGCATAGGCTGGCGGCATCAGCGCCCGCCGCCAGGACCCAAGTGGAAAACGCCGCGGGGGTCGGGCCATTGGCTCAGGCAATTCCGCATCCTGTCCAAGCACCATGCGACTAAGCGCCCGCCCACAATAGGTACCCATCGCGACGCCGTTTCCATGATAGGCCAGCCCAGCAAACATCCCATTCTGACCCGGAACGGGCCCTGCGAACGGCGTCAGGTCCTGGGTAAGGCACACCATCCCTGACCACATATTGGTCACGTCCACATCGGCCCATGCCGGAAACATGGCCTTGAAATCACGCTGCACCTTTTGCCGGATCGCAGCCTCGGCCTTAGGTGATGAGCGCAGGCCACCGCGCATCCCAAACAGAAACCGTCGATCCGGCATAAGACGAAAATAGTGCAGGAGATTTCGTGTATCGTAAGACATCTGATCCGAGGTCCAGCCCTGCGCCGATACCTCAGCCTCGGTCAACGGGCGGGTCACCAGAACGGTTGATTGCGCTGGCATATAGCGCCCAGACAGCCATTCAGGCATGTTTTCACTGGAATATCCGTTGGTGCATATCAGTACATTCGACGCTTTGATCCGTCCTGACGCGGTTCGAACATCAAAGCTCGCGCTGGTTTTGGTGATGTCTCTGGCCATGGTTTTCTGAAAAAATCGGACCCCAACGGAAGCGGCCGCATTTGCAATGCCGAACAGGTATTTCCGGGGGTTCAGACCAAATCCGACCGGCACGCTATAGCCCCCGAAAAAATCCCCACCCAACCCGAGCCCGGGCAGGTCGGCTGCCTCATGCAAGCAGCCCCCGTCATCCGCAGAGCGTCGCAATTTCTCCATGGCGCGGGCGGTGTGGGCCAGGGCGGTCTCGCCCTTGGAATGAACGTCCGCTTCGATCTGATGCGCCTCAAGCAGGTCGGCGACAAGATTGACCGCATCCACTTCGGCCCGGGCAAAGCTTTCGGCCCCCTCGACCCCATATCGCCGAGCCATGCCACGATCGCTCAGCTTTGACCCACCTCGGCAGCAAAACCCACCATTGCGACCCGAGGCACCCCACCCCGGCGTCTCCGCCTCGAGAACTGCGACGGATAGGCCTGCCTGCCCCAGGAAAAGCGCGGCTGTAACACCTGTGAACCCGCCGCCGATGATGGCGACATCCACGCTCAGATCATCCTGCAACACCGGCCAGTCTGGTGCTGCGATAGTTTCATCCCACCAGCACCCTGATCGCGGTCCAGATCCATAGGTATACTCAGGGAACAGACGTTTCATTCCGCACGCACTGCCGCCATCTCATCCTGTTTTTGCCGGACCATCGCGCGCTTGGTGACCAAAGATGCTGCTATGACACCGACCGTCACGACCGCAATCATGATCGTGGATAGCGCATTGATTTCAGGGCTGACGCCCAGCCGCACAGCTGAGAAAATCTTGATCGGCAGAGTCGTGGCTGACGGGCCCGATGTGAATGATGCGATCACCAGATCATCCAGCGACAGCGTAAAAGCCAATAGCCAGCCTGAAATCACCGCCGGGGCGATGATCGGCAGGGTGACAAGACGGAAGGCTTGTGCGGGTGAGCACCCAAGATCCAACGCTGCCTCTTCCAGAGACTGATCAAACGTGACCAGACGTGAGGATACAACAACCGACACGAAGCACATTGAAAAGGTCGTATGTGCCAGCACGATGGTCAAAATACCCCGGTCCAGTCCAATTCCGATGAACAGCAGCAAAAGCGACAAGCCAGTGATCACTTCGGGCATCACAAGAGGCGCATAGATCATGCCTGAAAACAGAGTCCGGCCAAAGAACCGCCCACCGCGTACCAGCACATAAGCCGCCGCCGTACCCAGAATGGTGGCTAGGGTCGACGAGAATACTGCAACCCGCAAGGTGACCCAGGCAGCATCAAGAAACGCTTCGTTCTGGACCAACTCACCATACCATTTGGTCGAAAATCCAGCCCAAACCGTGACCAGTTTGCTTTCGTTAAAAGAGAAGATGATCAAAATGAGCATCGGGATATAGAGAAACGCGAAACCAAGCGTCAACGAGACGACGTTGAACCAGCTTAACCTGTTCATTGCTCAGCCTCCGTCTGTTTCTGCTGGTTGCGCTGGAACAGCACGATGGGAATCACAAGGATCAGCAACAGCACAACTGCCACGGCACCGGCCACCGGCCAGTCGCGGTTCGAGAAGAACTCCTCCCACAACACTTTGCCGATCATCAATGTCCCGGATCCCCCGAGCAATGATGGGATCACAAATTCGCCGATCACCGGAATCATCACCAGGAAACAACCCGCGATGATACCCGGGCGTGACAAGGGGATCGTTATCAGCCAGAAGGCCTGAATACGCGAACAGCCCAAATCCTCTGCGGCCTCGATCAGCGACTCGTCCATTCGTTCAAGCGCGGAATAGATCGGCAGAATCATGAAGGGCAGATAGGTATAGACGATACCGATATAGACAGCTGTGTTGGTGTTCAGAATGGTCAGCGGGGTCGAGATGATGCCCGTCCACAGCAGCAGTTGGTTCAGGTAACCTTCGTTGCTGAGAATACCCATCCAAGCATAGACCCGGATCAGGAACGACGTCCAGAACGGCAGAATTACCAACATCATCAACGTCGGGCGCCACTCAGCCGGTGCGCGGGCCATGCCATACGCGATAGGATACCCCACCAGCAAAGTCAGTATGGTTGAAATCAACGCGATTTTGACACTGGACAGGTAAGCTTTCCAATACAGGTCATCTTCGGTTAGCCAGACGAAATTCTCAAAATCCAGCTGGCTGAAGAAATCCCTGAGCCCGGCCCAGCCCTGAGATAGATCCAGTGTCGGCGTGTAAGGCGGGATGGCCAGCTCCGTGTCCGAAAGCGAGATTTTCAGAACGATGAAAAATGGCACCAGAAACAGCGCCAAAAGCCAGACATACGGGACGGCGATCAGAAGGGCGCGGCGCATCAATCCGCCAACAGAACCGCGGCGGTGGCTGTCCAGGACAGCCAGACCGGGTCTTCCCATGTAAAGGAACGACGCGAAATGCGACGGGTATTTGCCGTCTGCGCCTTGATAATCGTGCCGTTATTCAGTTCGACGTGATAAGTGGACAGATTGCCCAGATAGGCAATGTCAAGCACCTTGCCCTGCACTGCGTTGATTGCATCCGCAGGACGATCAACCGAGATCGTCACCTTCTCGGGGCGGATCGCCAGATGACATAGCTGGCCGCTCGAAAACTCTGTGGTCGAGGACGCAGTCAAAGGTGCCTGACCTTCAGCCCAGTCAATCTGATAGGTCTCATCGGCGCTTGCCGTGGCTCGGCCCTGGATGATGTTCACGTCGCCAATGAAATCGGCCACATAGACCGAACTGGGATTCTCATAAATCCGGTCGGGTGTCGCCACTTGTATCAGATTACCCTGATCCATTACCGCAACCCGGCTGGCCACGGTCATCGCCTCTTCCTGATCATGGGTCACGATCACAAAGGTGGTGCCGGTCTTTTCCTGAATATCCATCAGCTCGAACTGCGTATCCTGTCGCAGTTTCTTATCCAGCGCCCCCAAAGGTTCGTCCAGCAACAGCAGCTTCGGCGCTTTTGCCAGGGATCGCGCAAGCGCCACGCGCTGACGCTGACCACCAGAGATCTGGTGCGGTTTGCGACGGGCGAATTGTTCAAGCCGGGTCAGGCGCAACATCTCTTCGACACGATCCATAAGATCATGCTTTGGCATATTGTCCCGACGCAGACCAAAGGCGATGTTTTCCCAGATAGATAGATGCGGAAACAGCGCGTAGGATTGGAACATCATGTTCACAGCCCGTTTGTTCGGTGGAATGGGATCTATATCCTGCCCGCCCAGCAGAATATGCCCTTCGGTCGGTTTTTCAAACCCGGCCAACATTCGCATCATCGTGGTCTTGCCGCAGCCCGAGGGCCCTAGCAGAGCAAAGAATTCTTTCTCAAATATATCCAAGGACAGATTGTCGATGGCCGTGAACTCACCAAACCGTTTGGTGACATTCTGGAACTGGATCAGAGGTTTCGCCTGTGGGTCTTCCCACGGCACAAAAACAGTAGAGTTCAAAACGGCCCCCGTTCGGCAATCTGAAAAGAATGGCAGGGCGGTTGGTCCGCCCTGCTGAAACAAGCCGGATCAGGTGCCCGATTTGATCTTGGTCCACAAACGGGTCACGACCCGCTGTATCTTCGACGGGTAAGGCGTCGTGATATAGAGGTTTTGCATGGTCGCATCATCCGGATAGATGGCCGGATCACCGATCACGTCTTCCTCAAGAAGTTCTTGCGAAGCCTTGTTGCCATTGGCGTAGTAAACATAGTTCGAGGCCGCCGCCATATTGTTGGCATCCAGAATGAAATTCAGGAATTTATGCGCACCCTCCGGGTTCGGAGCATCAGCCGGAATCGCCATCTGGTCGAACCACATCAACGACCCTTCAGCAAAGGGATGGTACTCAATTTCAACACCATTATCGGCTTCAGCCGCACGATCGCGGGCCTGCAGGATATCACCCGACCACCCCACGGCGACACAGATGTCGCCATTGGCCAATGCGTTGATATATTCCGAGCTGTGGAACTTCTGAATGTGCGGTCGAACGCTGGTCAAAACCGCCTCGGCCTTGCCAATAACATCTTTGTCATGGCTGTCCGGGTCTTCACCCAAATATTGCAGAACCATCGGAATGATTTCTGCCGGAGCATCCAGGAAATGAACGCCGCAGGATGCAAGTTTCTCCATATTCTCGGGTTTCAGAACCAGATCCATGCTGTTCAGCGCAACATCCTCGCCCAACGCTTCCTGCACTTTTCCAACATTTACACCAAGCCCGGTTGTGCCCCACATGTAGTTGATAGAATAGGCGTTGTCCGGATCATACCCGGCAGTACGTTCCTGAATCACATCCCACAGATTGCCTGAATTCGACAGCTGTGCAGCGTCAAGCGCCTGAAAGGCTCCAGCCTGGATCTGACGCTGAAGGAAAGTACCCGAAGGCACCACCACGTCATAGCCTGATCCACCGGCCAGCATCTTGGTCTCCAATACCTCGTTGCTGTCAAAAACATCATAAATCAGAGTCAGACCGGTATCTTCCTCGAACTTTGTCAGAAGCTCTTCGTCGATATAGTCGGACCAGTTGTAAACACGCACCTCTTCAGCGAAGGCCGCCGAAGTCCCCAATGCGATGACCGCTGTCATGGTCAGCGTTTTGATTGTCATATTATTCTCCCTGCAAGTGTACGCGCTATTTTCCCGTTTTTTTGGATTTGATCAAGTTTTGCGTTTTCGCACGATCCGTCGTATGGTTTCACGAGGTCAGAAACCTGACAAGTCAACATAGCGGGAAACAGGGCAAACCACTTGGATTTGATCAAAAATAAGGCATCCAGCACTGACGGTGCGCGTGAAAAACGACCTGCGCATGAACAGGTCTATAATACCCTCAGATCACAAATCATGTACGGTGAATTGGTGCCGGGGCAACCCGTCACGATCCAGGGTCTCACTGATTCGCTGGGTGTTGGAATGACCCCTGTGCGGGAGGCGATCAGGCGCCTGATATCCGATGGTGCTCTGGTGTTTCAGGGCAACCGCCGAGTGAGTGTTCCTCTTCTGACCGACGGCGACGTCGAACAGATGATTTATTCAAGAATCAAAATAGAATCAGAGCTTTCGAGGCGTGCAACTGCGAATGTGACACCTCAGGACATTGATCATCTTGAGCAGATCGACCAACGTCTGGATCGCACTATCAGCGATGGAGACGTCAGCGGCTATCTGCGCCTCAACCACCGGTTTCACGAAACGCTTTACGGCCATGCAAACGCCCCGATTCTCAATGATCTGGCCGAGCGCCTGTGGCTTAGATTCGGGCCGTCTTTGCGCGTTGTATGTGGTAGATTCGGCACTCAGAGCCTGCCGGACCGCCACAAGGATATCATTTCGGCGTTGCGCAATCAGGACGCGGATATGGCAGCAAAAGCAACCGCACAAGATATCGAACAGGGCATGGAGCTGATGGCAGACGCCTTAGTCAACGCTTAGATCTGTCCGATTCGATTGACAGGAAAAAATTTGATCATATTGTAGCTGCCAATCGCTCTTGCAGGAGATTTTCCGATGTCGACCATCACAAACCATTTGCCCACGGCCCAGCTGCAGGCCTTGGACGCCGCCCACCACATGCACCCTTTTTCGGCCAATGGCGCCCTAGGGAAAGAAGGCGCGCGCGTGATCACCCGTGCGAAGGGCGTCTACCTTACGGACAGCGAGGGTGAAGAAATACTCGATGCAATGGCGGGCCTGTGGTGTGTCAATATCGGCTATGGTCGCGATGAACTGGCCGAGGTCGCAGCCCGCCAGATGCGCGAACTGCCGTATTACAATACCTTTTTCAAAACGACCCACGTCCCTGCCATCGCGCTGGCCGCGAAGATCGCGGAACTTGCGCCGGGCGATCTGAACCATGTGTTCTTTGCAGCCGGCGGGTCTGAGGCGAATGACACAAACATCCGTCTGGTTCGGACCTATTGGGCCGAAAAAGGCCAGCCCGACAAGAACATCATCATCAGCCGCCATAACGCCTATCATGGCTCTTCGGTCGGCTCGGCGTCGTTGGGCGGCATGGCAGGGATGCACGCGCAGGGTGGAATCCCGATCCCGAATATCCACCATATCAACCAGCCAAACTGGTGGGCCGAAGGTGGCAGCATGTCACCCGAAGAATTCGGCCTGGCCCGCGCGCGTGAGCTGGAAGAAGCAATCGAGGAGCTGGGCGAAAACCGCGTCGCGGCCTTTATCGCCGAACCCGTTCAGGGCGCAGGTGGCGTGATCGTTGCACCGGATACCTACTGGCCTGAAATTCAGCGCATCTGTGACAAATACGATATCCTGTTGATCGCGGATGAGGTCATCTGCGGCTTTGGCCGCACCGGCAATTGGTTCGGGTCACAAACCGTCGGCATTCGCCCCGATATCATGACCATCGCCAAAGGCCTCAGCTCGGGCTATGCGCCGATTGGCGGATCCATCGTAAGCGATGAAATCGCCGAGGTCATTGGTGGCACCGAGTTCAATCACGGCTACACCTATTCCGGCCATCCGGTCGCCGCCGCCGTGGCACTGGAAAACCTGCGCATCCTCGAAGAAGAAAAGATCGTCGAGCATGTCCGCGATGTGGCCGCGCCGTATCTGAAGGAAAAATGGGAGGCGCTGGCCGATCACCCGCTTGTGGGCGAGGCCAAGATCGTCGGCATGATGGCCTCGATTGCGTTGACCCCGGACAAGGCCAGCCGCGCCAAATTCGCCTCCGATCCGGGTACAGTCGGCTATATCTGCCGCGACCGCTGCTTTGCGAATAACCTGATCATGCGCCATGTGGGCGATCGGATGATCATCTCTCCTCCGCTGGTTCTGACACCCGCGGAAATTGATGAGATGCTCGTACGCATCCACAAATCTCTGGACGAGGCACAGGCCGAGATCATCGCACAGGGCCTGATGAAAGCGGCCTCCTGACCCGCGCAGCTTCATCTGGCTGAAAATACCTCGGGGGAGGCGCCGTCAGGCGACGGGGGCAGAGCCCCCTCCCCTACCTCAACCGCTCTAACAGCGGCGCGGACGCATAGCCGTCCGGCAAAAGCCCCTGTGCTAGTTGATAGGCCCGAACCGCCTCGGTGGTGTTCGGGCCGGTGCGCCCGTCGATCCCCTGCGTATCGAACCCGGCTTCGGTCAGCCGGAGCTGCAATTCCTTCTTCTCAGCAAAGCTCAACGCCCGATCACCCCGAGGCCACTCGGCCTGAAACGCCGCGCGACCCGCCAGACGGTCGGACAAATGTCCAATGCCGATCACATAGGCATCTGCACCGTTGTATTGCTCGATCACGCGGAAATTTTCGAAGACCATCAATGCAACGCCTTCACCACCCGCTGGCAACAAGATCGCTGCCTGACCATGATCCGCAAGCGGCTGTCCATCCCACGCAACCACGCCCAGCGCCGCCCAGTCTGACGGCAGCAGCGTGTAATCGCGTCTCGCGGCCGCAAAATCGAACCCGGCGGGCAGGCGCACTTCAACACCCCATGGCTGTCCCTTGGTCCACCCATGACGCGCCAGATAGGCCGCTGTCGAGGCCAGCGCGTCGGTCGGGTCATCCGCCCATATATCCCGCCGCCCATCACCGTCGAAATCCACGGCGTGATCCAAAAACGAGGTCGGTATGAACTGCGTATGCCCCATTGCTCCGGCCCAGCTTCCGATCATCGTTGCGGGGCTGACATCGCCTACCTGAATGATCCGCAAGGCGGCAATCAGTTGCGTTTCAAAGAACTCAGCCCGTCGGGCATCAAAGGCCAGCGTCGCAAGCGAACGGATCGTCTGATCCGACCCCCGAAATGTGCCGAAAGATGTCTCAAGCCCCCAAATCGCGGCCACGACCTCTTTTTCGACGCCATACTGCGCCTCAATCCGGGTCAGCACCGCGGCATGGCGTTCCAACCCCGCGCGACCGTCCGCGACGCGCCGATCAGAAACGGCCGCATCCAGATAGTCCCAGATGGGCTTGGTAAACTCAGCCTGATTACGATCGCGCTTGATGATGTCCTTGTCATAGGCCAGCCCCGCAAGCGCGCGGTCCAAAGTCCCGGGCAGGATGCCCTGCGCCTGTGCCCTCGCCCGAAAATCACCAAGCCACGCCTGAAACCGGGCGCTTCTTTCCTCTGACACGCGATACATTTCCTCCGATGGTCGGACGACCGGTCGGATTGAGACTGTAAGATCAGCCGACGCCAATTGTATCGGCTGTGGCCCTTCCGGGCTTTTGATGGACTCCGCCTGTACGATGGATGCCCATAATGCTGCGGTCATAACGCCGCTTACGCATCTACGCATTCCGAATTTCCTGATAACTGCTCAACCACAGGATAGCGCAAAAATGGCAAATCTCAAAGCGCTCAGCTTTCCGAGTCGCGGTCTCTCGCCTCTCGCTCGGACCGCAGCCGGTTCAGAGCTTCGCGCAGCAGGGGGACCCGATTGGGCCGGAACGAGGCCCCGGTAATCTGCATCTCTTGCATGCGATCCAACCGAAACACGCGGAAATCCTGCCGCAACAGACACCAGCTGATCAGCACGCTGGCGCGGTCCATGTAAACGATGCTCAACGGATTTACGCGGCGATGGGTCTCATCGCCTTTGGCATCCCAATAGGAAAATTCGATCGTCTGTTCGTCCCAGGTGGCCCGCCGCAGTTCAGCAACATCCACCGTTGGTTTCGCCGGCCGGTCAAACCGTGTGGCGGTCAGCACCGCATGGCTGAGGCGCTGAGACTGGCGCGGTGGCAAACGACCCTGCAGCTTGCGTAGGACTTCGCTGGCAGCCTCTGAGAGGCCGGGATCACCAATGGATTGTACCTCGCGCAGGCCAAGCACCAGGGCCTCAAGCTCATCATCGGTGAAGCCAAGCGGTGGCAGGGTGGCGTCCTCGATCAGGGTGAACCCGAACCCCGCCTCTCCGTCGATCACGGCGCCGAGGCTGCGCAATGAATCGATGTCTCGGTGAATCGTGCGCGGCGAAACGCCCAGATCCTGAGCCAGCTCAATCGACGTTCTTGGCGACGGGCCAGAGCGCAAGGATTGCATTAATTGGAACAAACGGGCGGTGCGGGTCATAATGCAGGTTACTTTATCTCTAATGACAGAAATTGTCATTAGGCCGGCGTACTCATCACATATCCCCATGATGGAGCCCAAGATGCTGACCCTTTTGACCTACCCCTCCGCCTTTGGCCTGTTCAGCGCCAGCCCGTTTTGCGTGAAAACCGCACTAATGCTACAAACATCGGGCCAGCACTGGCAGCGATCTGATCTCCTTGATCCGCGCAAGATGCCGCATCAGAAGCTGCCGGTTCTGTGCACGCCCCAGCGTCTGATCCCCGACAGCGACCTGATCCGCGACTGGCTTGAGGCGCAAGGTAGTGATTTTGATCACGGGCTGAGCGATCTGCAAAAAGCTCAATCTCGTGCTCTGATCCGCCTGACCGAAGAGCATCTGTATTTTCAGATCGTTCAGGACCGTTGGGCGAATGACGAAGTCTGGCCAACCCTGTACAAGACCTTTTTCGCAGGCATCCCCGCCCTGATCCGCAAACCGGTTGCCAATTCTAT
This sequence comes from Ruegeria sp. CDSC025, assembly GCF_059610805.1. NCBI lineage: Bacteria > Pseudomonadati > Pseudomonadota > Alphaproteobacteria > Rhodobacterales > Roseobacteraceae > Ruegeria > Ruegeria sp. CDSC025. The sequence continues at coordinate 155,002 of NZ_JBXWOJ010000008.1, forward strand.
CCGCAAGAACGTTGTTAAAGGATTGGGGTTTCAGGGCGTCTCTCGATTCTCAGATGCGGAACGTAAGGACAGGCTGGAACGCGATCTTGAGGCGATCTCGGCCTATCTGTGGCAGTCGACTTATCTGATGGGAGAAACCCCGACCTCAGTGGATATGAGCGTGGCCCCGATGCTTGCCGCGATGCGCGCGACGCCGGCCAATACACCGCTGACCCAGCGGATCAAACAGGATAAGCTGTTGAGCGACTACATAGACCGGATGGAGCAGGCGATACCGCTGTCATGACACAATTTGACGATCCCGCAGTGGCAGCGGCCTATCAAGCCCTGCCCGAAGGCACACGTGTCGGGGCGCTTGCGCTGCGTCAGTTGATCCTGGAAACCGCCACTTCGTTGCCCCGCGCGCAGCCGTTGCAAGAGGCATTGCGCTGGGGGCAGCCCGCCTATCTGGCGCCCAAGGGATCCACGATCCGATTGGGCGGGCACAAAGCAGCCCGCTTTGCCCTGTTCGTGCATTGTCAAAGCCGGTTGATGGGCGATTTCACCTCGGCCTTTCCGGGCGAAGATCGGATAGACGGCAACCGCGCTGTTCTGTTTGATGACCCGGGTCAGATCGACGCCACCCGCCATGGCTGGCTGATCGCCCGCGCGTTGACCTATCACCTTCCCGGAAAAGGCTGACTTACATTCGCCTTGTTCCCGAGATGCGAAATCACTTCTGACGGCGTTTGCGTTCCACCTTGCGTTTGATCTTGTCCTTCTTGCGCTTGGTGCTGACCGCCTTGCGTCGCGTTGGGCGCTTGGATGCCCCTCCGCGCCCCGTCGGCAGGGCCTGATCGTCGATCGACAACAGCTCCAACTCCAGCCCGCCCGTCACAGGTGTCGCCTCGGTCAGACGCACGGTGACGCGTTGGCCGATGGCTATGATCAGCCCGGTGTCCGACCCCATCAGGGTTCCGGCCTCGCGGTCGAAATGGAAGAACTCGCGCCCCAAGGATCGCACCGGTACCAGACCGTCCGCGCCGGTCTCGTCCATTTTCACGAAAGCCCCAAACCGGGCGATACCACTGATCCGACCCGAGAACTCAGTCCCAACACGCTCGCTCAGATAAGCCGCCAGATACCGGTCGGTCGTATCTCGTTCCGCCATCATCGAGCGGCGTTCGGTATCCGAGATATGAGTGGCAGTTTCGTCCAGCCGGGCGATCTCATCCTCGGTCAGCCCATCGGTACCCCAGCCATGGGCCGAGATCAACGCGCGGTGCACGATCAGGTCGGCATAGCGCCGGATGGGCGAGGTGAAATGCGCGTAATTCCGCAGCGCCAGCCCGAAATGGCCGAAATTTTCAGCGTTGTAATAGGCCTGCGCCATCGACCGCAGGGTGGTCAGATTGATCAACTCTGCATCCTCGGTGCCCGCAGCCGCATTCAGCAGTGCGTTCAGGTGGCGGGTCTGCAACACCTGCCCCTTGGCCAAATTCAACCCCGCCGCCTGAGCCGTTTCCCGCAGGCTTTCCAGCTTCTCGGGTGCTGGTTCTTCGTGGACACGGAACAGCAGCGGGCGGCGCTTGGCGATCAGGGTTTCAGCCGCAGCGACATTGGCGAGGATCATGAACTCTTCGATCAGCTTATGCGCGTCCAGACGGTCGCGGAAAGCCACGCTTTGAACGTCGCCCGTATCGCTCAGGATAATCTTGCGTTCCGGCAGGTCCAGTTCCAGCGGTTGCCGCACACCCCGCGCCTTTTTCAGTGCAGCATAAGCAGCATAGAGCGGCTTCAATACGGTCTCTAACAGAGGCCCGGTGCGGTCATTGGGGGCACCATCGATGGCCTCCTGCACCTCGGCATAATGCAGCGAGGCGGCGGAGCGCATAAGCCCCCGCACGAACCGGTGGCCGATCTTGTTGCCCTCGGCGTCGATCTGCATCCGCACGGCGATACACGCGCGCGGGACGCCTTCGTGCAACGAACACAAATCACCGGACAGCCGATCCGGCAGCATCGGCACCACGCGGTCGGGGAAATAGCTGGAGTTGCCCCGCTTGCGCGCCTCGCGGTCCAGCGCCGTACCGGGCTGCACATAGGCGGCGACGTCAGCAATGGCGACCCAAATAACATGCCCCCCGGGGTTCTTAGGATCATCGTCAGCATGGGCGAAACAGGCGTCATCATGATCCCGCGCGTCTGAGGGGTCGATGGTCAGCAGCGGCATATCGCGCAGGTCTTCGAGCCCTTTCAGGCCAGCGGGTTTGGCCTTGTCGGCCTCTGCAATCACTGTGTCGGGAAAGTCATCGGGAATGCCATGCTGATGAATGGCGATCAGCGACACGGCCTTGGGGGCCGACGGGTCGCCCAGCCGTTCGACAATGCGGGCACGTGGCAGGCCCATGCGGGTCTTGGGTCCGGCCTGTTCTGCCTCGACCAGCTCACCGTCTTTTGCACCCAGTACGGCACCTTCATTGACCAACCACTCGTTCTGCCCGGCCTTGTCGATGGGCACGATCCGTCCGCCCTCGGTCCCTTTGCGGAAGATACCGACGATCTTGCGCGGGTTGGTTCCGATCCGGCGGATCAGGCGGGCCTCGTAATTATGGTCTTCCTCATGCACCACGGTCAGACGGGCCAGAATGCGGTCGCCTTCACCCAGCGCCGGGTCACTGGCGCGAGTGATCATCAGAACAACCGGCTCGACCCCTTCGCCATGCCATTCCAGCGGGCGCGCGAACAGATCACCATCGGCATTCGGCGCCTTCACCTGCAACACGCTGACAGGCGGCAAACGATCCGGGTCACGATAGCTGCGATTGCGCTTTTCAAGATGCCCTTCGGCCTCAAGTTCCTTGAGGATCCGTTTCAGGTCGATCCGATCCGCGCCCTTGATGCCAAAGGCTTTAGCAATGTCGCGTTTCGAGGTCAGGGTGGGGTTCGCTGAGATCCAATCGAGGACCTCTTGCTTGGTAGGGATGCGAGTCATGATTTCGGCCTATCACGGAGATGCGGCGGCGTCATGACCAAAAAGGGTCAGGCTTGCAGATCAGCAACCGTGTCGACATCGCGCAGCTGATCCAGCATCTCCACCCGGCATCCGGGGATCGAGGCCAGCGTGTCGGCCAGCGCATGTTCCGTCGACCAGCGCACGTTTTGAAACAGGCTGTGTGGCAGGGCACCAATGCGTTGCGCCCCGACCAGCCAATATCCGCCATCCGGGGCCGGACCAAACACCATCTGGTTGCGCCCCAATGCCCGGAACGCGCGCGCGATATGCCCCCGTGTAACCCCTGGGATATCCGCACCGATCAGACAGACTGGCCCTGTTGGCATTTCCCGCAGCATCCGCCCCATACGATCGCCTAGATCCCCACTCCCCTGTGGCGCACGTGGCAGATCAGCGGGCCAGATGCGGCTGGTCAGCCCTTCGCGGTCCGGCGAGACCGCCAGCACGATCTGCCAGCGCGGATCGCGCAGGCGCCGGATCAAAGAGCGGGTCTGATGCCGAAACCACCACGCCGCACCGACCATACCGATATCGCGCCCCAACCGGGTTTTGACACGGCCCGGGCGCGGTTCTTTCGCCATGATCACCAGGGTGCGCTGCATGAATCAGGAAAAATAGTCGGTCAGGATACGAGTATAGACCGCCTTGAGCTGTTCAATCTGCGCCACCTCAACGCATTCATCCACCTGATGCATGGTTTTGCCGACCAAACCAAATTCGACAACCGGACAATGATCCTTGACGAAACGCGCGTCCGAAGTACCCCCAGTTGTTGACATCTCGGGCGTGACCCCGGTTTCAGCCGCAACCGCTTTGGCCACCAATTCCGACAGAGGGCCAGGAGGGGTCAGAAAGCTTTCGCCCGATATCTTGATCCGCACATCAACATCAACGCCAAACGCGGCGGCTACATCGCGCGCCTGCGCTTGCAGCCAATCGCTGAGGCTGGCGCCGGAATGCAGGTCGTTGAACCGGATGTTCACCGCCCCGCTGCACTGTGCCGGGATGACATTTGTGGCGGAATTACCCGTGTCGATCGCCACAACCGCCAGCGTCGAGGCGTCAAAATGATCAGATCCCCGGTCCAACTCGTGACTGGCCAGCCTGTCCATCAGCCGGGCCATGGCGGGCAGTGGGTTCTTTGCCCGGTGCGGATAGGCCGAATGGCCCTGCACACCTGTTACGGTAAACCAGGCGGTCATCGAGCCGCGACGGCCAATCTTCATCATTTCACCCATCCTGTTCGGGCAGGTGGGTTCACCGACCAGGCAGACGCTCATCCGCTCGCCGCATTGATCCATATGGTCAAGCAGGGCGGTGGTGCCATGCAGCGCATCAGCCTCTTCGTCACCCGTGATCGTCAGGATGATCGCCCCGTCGGGCGGCGTGTCGCGTACAAAATCCACTGCCGCCGCTGCAAAGGCCGCCACACCCGATTTCATGTCAGTGGCCCCGCGTCCATACATGAACCCTTCCCGGATTTCTGCCCCGAAAGGCGGTGTGGTCCAAGCGGCCTCGTCGCCCACCGGAACAACATCGGTGTGACCGTTGAAACCAAAGCTTCGGGCGTGACCTTTTGCACCCCATCGCGCAAACAGATTGCTGATGCCGGCGCGATCAACACGGGTACAATCAAACCCCGCCTGCGACAGGACATCCTGCAGCAGGACAAGGGCACCGCCTTCTTCAGGTGTGACCGATGGGCAACGGATCAGGTCGGCCGTCAACGCAATCGGATCTGTCATGGTGGGCCCTTTCCATAAAATTTCTTTCAGGTTCGCGCACAGATTCAACGAATTGGCCCGATTGCCAACCCCAACAGGCCAGAAACCGCGGGCTTTTTCCACCTTGTATCGAACTGACACCCCCGGAAAACATGGGGCCTTACGCTGCGATTGCCTTGTCTGCCGGTTCGAATATGCGCTAGAGGGCCGCGAAACAGGTGATTTTACGATGACACGTGCTCTTTTCGCATTGATCTGCCTGACTTTCGCCGTTCTCGGCCAGCAAAGCCAGGCCCAGACGCTGACGGTTTCGACCGTGACACGGCCTCCGTTTTCTTTTGTCGAAGATGGAGCCCAAACCGGATTCTCGATGGACCTGCTTGAGGCGTTGGCTGAATCCCTGAATTGGGACTATTCCATCCAACGTTCCGACGCCTTTGGCGACATGCTGGGCGCAGTGCAGGACAGATCCGCCGATCTGGCCATCGCCAATATCTCGATCACTGCTTCGCGAGAAACGCAGATGGACTTCAGCCAGCCGATTTTCGAGGCTGGTTTGCAGATCATGGTGCCATCGGACGCGGTGCGCCGCCCGTCACTGCTACATGCGTTACTGTCGCGCGAATTGTTCATTGCTATCGGGCTTGCCTTTGCCATCCTTCTTGGCGGCGGCATGCTGATGTGGGTGTTCGAGCGCCGCTCGCAGCCCTATTTCGACCGCAAGCTAGACGAGGCCTGGTTCCCCTCATTCTGGTGGGCCTTGAATCTGGTGGTCAATGGCGGGTTTGAGGAACGAATGCCGCGCACGCCATTTGGTCGAATTCTGGGTGTAGTGCTGGTTGTATCTTCGCTGTTTATCGTCTCGGTCTTCACTGCGCGGATCACCTCGGTCATGACAGTGGATGCAATCAGTGGCAGCGTGAATTCGATAAATGACCTTTACGGCAAAGAGGTCGGAACAATCTCGAATTCAACCGCTGCTAACTTTCTGAACCGCCGCGAGATCGAGTTTACCAACTATGATGGGCTCGACCCCATGCTTGAAGCCTTTCGCAACGAGGAACTGGACGCCATAGTGTTCGACGCGCCGATCCTGTCCTATTTCGCCGCCCATGAAGGACGCCGGATCGCCTCGATGACAGGCGGTATATTCCTGCGCGAGAATTACGGCATTGCCTTCCCTACCGGGTCCCCGCTGGTCGAAGACGTCAACCAGGCGCTGCTGGCGCTGCGCGAAGACGGCACCTATGACGAGATTTATCGCAAGTGGTTTGGGGCGCGGAACTAAGCCGTCTCTTCATCCCCGAAAAACGGGGTCATCTGCGCCACGATCACTGCATTTTCATCCAGCGCGCGCTGCATCAGGGCCCGTTCATCCGGGTCGATCTCGTGACCTTGCGCTTCACGTTCAGCCAAAGTGCCATAGCCTGTGACATCCAAAGGCGCGGTATCTGCCTGTTTCAGGATCGCCACCGTTTCGCGCACGGCCTCGGCCTCGTCGACGCCGCTGGCAAAACACATCAATGCCGCCCCGGTTGCGCCGTCGGGCAGGCCATCGCCATCCTTGCGACCGATCTGCACAAGCAGGGTATAGACCTGCTGACGCGAAGGTTTCTTTTGCTTTTCCATGCAAGGGGCCATAGCCGCGCACCTGCCTGCGGTCAAGCAGCCGGGGAATTGCAGTGGATCGCCTGTGCCGCCATAGTGCCCGCAGTAACCTGACACCGATCACAAAAGGACGTTGCCATGACTTATCCGGATTTCATCACAGGATTCCCAAGCCTCGACGTGCCCTTCCCCGAAGATGTGGTGCAAACGGCCGTGATCAGATCAGACGCGGGGCTGGTGGCGTTTTTTACCTTTCTTCAGGATTTCGAACTGCCCCTTCATTCCCATCTGGCACAATGGGGAACTGTGGTCGAAGGTGAGATTGAGCTGACCATTGGCGATGAAACCAAGAGCTATGGCCCCGGTGACAGCTATTCGATCCCCGCAGGAGTGGAGCATGGCGGCAAGATCAAAGCCGGGTCGCGCGTCATTGATGTGTTCGAAGAACCGGACCGCTATCCGGTCAAAGGGTAAGCGATAACAAAAAAGGGCCGCAGCGGATCGCGCTGCAGCCCCCTTGTTTGATCCGCGCCCAGTATTAGTCGCGCAGCAGCTCGTTGATCCCGGTTTTCGAGCGGGTCTTTTCATCCACCCGTTTCACGATCACGGCGCAGTAGAGGTTGATGTTGTTCTTGGACGGCATCGAGCCCGCAACAACCACCGAATAGGGCGGAACTTCACCATAGGTGACCTCGCCGGTTTCGCGGTCGACGATCTTGGTCGATTTGCCGATGAACACGCCCATGCCCAGAACCGAGCCTTCGCGCACGATGCAGCCTTCGACCACTTCGGACCGGGCGCCGATAAAGCAGTTGTCTTCGATGATGGTCGGACCCGCCTGCATCGGTTCCAGAACGCCGCCGATCCCAACACCGCCCGACAGATGGACGTTCTTGCCGATCTGCGCGCATGAACCGACGGTGGCCCAAGTATCAACCATTGTGCCCTCGTCCACATAGGCACCCAGGTTCACAAATGACGGCATCAGAACCACGCCGGGCGCAATAAAGGCGGATTTGCGAACGACGCAATTCGGCACCGCGCGAAAGCCAGCGGCCCGCCATTGGTTTTCACCCCAACCCGCGAACTTGCTGTCCACCTTGTCCCACCAGCCGCCGTCCTGAGCGCCGCCGGTCTGGATTTCCATATCCTTGATGCGAAAGCCCAGCAGAACCGCTTTTTTCGCCCACTGGTTCACATGCCAGTCGCCGCTGTTCTGCTTTTCCGCCACCCGCAGCGACCCGCTGTCCAGCGCGTTCAGCGTATCTTCGATCGCTTCGCGAGTCTCGCCGGTGGTGGCGGGGGTGATGGCATCTCGCGCCTCCCAGGCGGCTTCGATGGCGGCTTCCAGTTGCGCGTTGGACATTTGGCGGCTCCCTGCAGATTCTGTTCACGCTTGTGTTGCCTATACGCAAGCGACGGACTGGCTGCAATGCGACGCTGAGCGCGCGCTTTGCGGCTGTTTGTTGCGGTTTCAGCCGTTCAGAGGGTCCGGTGAGATGTTTCCACCACAGATCAGCACCGCCACCCGTTCGCCCGGCTCTGGCGTGTAAGCCCCCGATAGCAGCGCAGCCAAGGCTGTTGCGCCCGCTGGTTCCACCAGAACGCGATGCGCCCGCCACAAGGCCTGCTGCGCTTGAGAAATGGCCTGATCACTGACCAGAACCGATTGCACGCCCTGTGCCAGATCGAAACAAATTGAGCCGATCCGCCGCGCGCCCAGCGCATTTGCCGCAATGCCCGAGACGGACACATCCACCGGTTCTCCCGCCTGCAGGGCTGCATTCAGCGCGCAGGAGGTTTCCGGCTCAACCGCCACGACCTTGCGCGTGCCTTGCAGCCAGGCCAGCGCCCCGGCGATCAGACCGCCACCGCCCACCGCGATCAATACGGTATCCGCTTTCAGGCCCTGTGCCTCCCATTCGGCAAAGCAGGTTCCCTGCCCGGCGACCGTAGCGGGGGCGTCATAGGCGTGAATCTGCATCGCGCCCGACGCATCCTCATACGCCTGCGCCGCAGCAAGAGCGTTGGCATATTCTCCCGGCACCACGCTCAGATCTGCGCCTGCCTGTTCAATCAGCGCAATCTTGGACGGCCCTGCCAGTTCCGGGACAAAAATCTTGGCCGGATAGCCTAGCGCCTGTGCCGCATAGGCTGCGGCTGCGCCATGATTGCCGCCCGATGCGGCCACAACACCAGCCTCGGGCACATCCGAACTGATCAGAGTGTTAAACGCCCCGCGCGCCTTGAAACTGCCGGTGTGCTGCATATGCTCCAGCTTCATTTCCACCGAATAATCGAGACCCAAGACACGGCTTTCCATGACTGGCGTCACTTGTGCATAGCCGGTTATGCGGTGCTGTGCCGCCAGTATTTCGCTCTTCCAATTCATTCTCATCTTTCCGTGACTGGCACTCTGCGCCCGAACCCTATAGCTGTTTGGAAAACACGCAAGCAGGGATCGTTACCCCATGAGAGAAGACCGCCTCAGCCCGTTTCGCGACGCGCAGACCGACCGTTCGACCGCAAGCGAGGTACCCGACACCCCGCAAACCCGCTCACCCGCCTATCGCCTTGCCTTTGCCGATGAGGATTTCCTGTGCCGGGATGAGCTGCGCCCTGTGCGCCTGCAGCTGGAACTGCTCAAGCCCGAGATGATCATGACGGAGCGTGAGATCACCTCGACCATCGTCATGTTCGGCGGCGCGCGTATCCCTGAGCCGTCACAGAAACACACCGCGCGGACGGAAACGCTGGCCGGGCTGTCGGAATATTACGACGAAGCGCGCGAGTTTGCCCGGTTGATGACCGAGAAATCGAACGAAACCGGCGGGCGCGAGAATGTAATCGTCACCGGCGGTGGCCCCGGCGTGATGGAGGCTGGCAACCGCGGCGCGCAGGATGCGAACGGCTGTTCCATCGGCCTGAACATTGTGCTGCCGCATGAACAGGCACCGAACCTGTACGTTACGCCCGAGCTCAGCTTTAACTTCCACTATTTCGCCATCCGCAAGATGCATTTCCTGATGCGCGCCCGCGCCATCACCATCTTCCCCGGCGGCTTTGGCACCATGGATGAGCTGTTCGAGTCCCTGACCCTGATTCAAACCGGCCGTATGGAGCGTGTGCCCTTCCTGCTATTCGGTCGCGCGTTCTGGGAAAAGGTCATCAACTGGGAGGCGCTGGCCGACGCCGGCACCATCTCGGACGAGGATCTAGACCTGTTCCGGTTCGTCGATACCGCGCAAGAGGCGGTCGACATAATCGATAAATGGGAACCCACCCCGCCCCGTGACGAAATACCGGGGCGCTAAACGATGGGGCGCAAGACCGGCGAGATGCTGCATCTGCGGGGCAACGCACTGACCAAGGGCGAGCCCGTGGCCCTGCCCCTGACCCAAAGCAGTATGTTCCACCTGCCCGGCGCGCCGGACGGGCATGATTTCTACGGTCGCGTCAACAACCCAACCTGGGAACATCTGGAACAGGTTCTCGCCCATCTTGAAGACGCCCCCTGCCTGGCTTTCCCGTCGGGCATGGCGGCGATTTCGGCCGCGTTGTTTGCCACGGTCAAAGCCGGGTCGCGCATCCTAATCCCGTCGGATGGCTATTACGTCACCCGCGTGCTGGCCGACCGATTTCTGTCTGGTCTGGGTGTCATAGTGACAGAACGCCCGACAACCGCCTTTTCCGAAGGTGGGTTCGACGGCTTCGATGTGGTCTTTGTCGAAAGCCCCTCGAACCCTGGCCTGGATATGATGGACCTGCCAGCCATCGCGTCGTCCGTGCGCGCGGCAGGCGGCATCACCATTGCCGACAACACAACCCTGACGCCACTGGGCCAACGCCCGTTGGATATGGGCCTAGACATCGTCGTATCCTCGGACACCAAGGCCATGGGCGGGCATTCCGATCTGCTGATGGGACATGTGGCCAGCCGGAACGCAGATATCATGGAGCGGGTCGAGGAATGGCGGCGTGTCTCTGGCGCGATCCCCGGTCCGCACGAGGCCTGGTTGCTGCATCGCGGGTTGGAAACGTTGGATGTTCGGTTCGACCGGATGTGCAGCTCGGCCCAGGTGTTGGCGGAACGGTTGGCAGCGCATCCAGCTGTAAAATACATCCGCTATCCCGGCCTGCCGGGCGACCCGTCCTACACCTTGGCACAGGCTCAGACCACGCGGTTCGGATTCCTTCTTTCGATCACGTTGGAAACCCAGGCCAAGGCCGAAACCTTCATCAACACCTGTCCAATGCTGCGCCCTGCGACGTCTTTTGGCGGCGTTCATAGCTCGGCCGAGCGCCGCGCCCGTTGGGGCGACGACGTTGACCCCGCTTTTGTCCGTCTGTCCGTGGGATGCGAGCCGGTGGTTGAGCTTTGGCAGGCAATCGATGCCAGCCTGAACGCACTGTAATTACTTTTTGGGCGTGCGCAGCTCGGTGAACACGTAGATCGGCAGCACTACGCTGGCGATCAGCGCGCCCAGCCAGACCAGCAGTGTCGCAGCCAGCAGGTTGGAAATTCCGCCAACCGTCAGCCCATTGGTCACCAGATCGGTCACAAGCAGGCCGACAAAGGTCACGATCAACGCGATCCCGCCTTTCAACGAAGGCGCCCTTTTCTCACCCAACTTCAGGATTAGCGGCTCGGCCACCACCTGCACCAGCGTGAATACGATCACCACAACGATGAATGAAATCGGCTTGATTGCAAAACCGGTCAGTAGCAAAGCGGCCAACATTAACCCAATGGCATTGCCCGCCAGCAAGGCCAGAACCGATTTAAGTCTGCGCGTCATCGGCTAATCTCCGTCAATGAATAATATGAAACAGCCTGATAGTATCAGAGATTACGAAACTTGCGAACCAATTTAGCCACCGGTTCTTTTTGACCTGTTGAAATCACGTGATAAAATACCTTCATCATGATCAGCCCTTCCCCCATCCATGAGAGGTGAGATGAGCGACGATCCCTATGCCGCACTTGGCGTGGCCAAAGATGCCAGCGACGCTGAAATCAAAAAAGCGTATCGGCGCATTGCCAAGGAATGCCACCCGGACTTGAAACCCGGGGACGCCGAGGCCGAAGCCAAGTTCAAGGCCGCCGCCGCGGCCTATGATCTGTTGAAAGATCCTGAGACGCGCAAACGCTATGACAATGGTGAGATTGATGCCTCGGGACAGGAACGCCCGCAACAGCAATACTATCGCGATTACGCCGAAGCCGCCGGCAACCCCTATCGCGGGCAGGCGACGGACCCCGACGACATGTCGGATATCTTTGCCGAATTCATGCGGGGTCGCGGCGGATTTGGTGGGCAAGGCGGCCGCGAGTTTCACGCGCCCGGCCACAATCTGAACTTCACGCTTCAGATCAGCTTTCTGGATGCGGTGTTTGGCGCCAGCCAGAAACTGACCCTGCCGGATGGGGACCGGATCGAGGTCAAGATACCCGCAGGGATCACAAGCGGTCAGACCATTCGCCTGCGGGGCAAGGGTGCCGCTGGCTATGGTGAGGGGCCGCGCGGCGATGCGCTGGTGACAGTATCAGTCGCGGATCATCCGGTATTCGACCGTCAGGGAAATGACATTCACATCACGCTGCCCATCACGATTGATGAGGCGGTGCTGGGCGGCAAAGTGGCGGCGCCCACGATCGATGGGGGTGTAAACGTGACCGTCCCGGCGGGAACCAGCAGCGGCAGAACCCTGCGCTTGCGGGGTAAGGGCGTGAAGAAGCGCGGCTCGGCCGAACGGGGCGACCAGTTGATCGAGCTGACCATTTCAATGCCCGATCAAATCGATGATGAGTTGAGGCAATTTATGGATTCATGGCGAGAAACCCACCGCTATGACCCACGCAAAGGAATGCCGTCATGACCCGCACCCTGACCGAAGAGGAACTGATCACCGCCGTAGCCCGGCTGACTTCGACCCGATTGACAGAATATCTGGCCGCCGAAATCGTGATCCCCGAACAAACAGATCGCGGATTGGTCTATCACAGCCTCGACGTTGCCCGGCTGGAGTTGGCCTGCGAGTTGCACGACCAATACGAAATGGAGGCAGACGCAGTGTCGATGATGATTTCCCTGATCGACCAGATGCATGGGTTGCGCGCAGAACTTCGAGAGGTCCTGAACGCCGTCGCAGCGCAGCCAGATCCGGTTCGTCAGCAACTGATCAAAGTGATCGGCACCGCGAGATTTGGGTGAGAGAGGCCTAATTGTCGACCAGATATTCTTCGGGAACGAAGAATGTGTAATCTCGGTCGGCAACCGCCTCGTGGCAATCGTGGCAATACGCAACTGCGTTGGCGCGATCCCCCATCGTGTCCCCAAACACTGACCCATCCGGCATGACCATGATATAACGCCAATCAGCCGTAGCAGGGTTGGCGCCCTCGGCCAGTTTCTGCATGACGAACATCGCGCCGGGATGGCTTTTCCCCTCATCCGTAACGGTCACGCTGTCCTTGGCCAGCACAGACCCCACCGGAAGCTTTTCGCCTTCCGTCAAGGTTGCATAATTATACGCCATCCGGTTTGCATAGCTGTTCACAAATCGCCGACCATGGGTTTCAGATATATAGGGCGCATCGTTGTACAGCGGCCAGTTTTGGTAATTCAGAAGCAGATCCAACTGCGCTGCGGCATAGCCGCGTGCCATCCGGCGCTGCAACGAGTCATAAATTTCACGCGCGTCGTCCTTGGTCAGATCAGCCGGATTTTCGATAGCCAGATGAGCATCCTCATCATTTGACTGCGCAACAACATCAGTTACGGCGACGGCCGCACAAGCCAAAACTAAAACAAAATTAAAGTACGGAATTTTCAATCGAAACATCATAGAGATAACCCAACTCGTAACCTGTTATGCCGCAATCGGCACACGGAGCTGAAATACAAGGTAGCCGCCGTGAACGAATTTGCCACATGCCAGCCACCGAACTCACCCTATTGTGCGCAAGTGAGCCTGGTGCATCCACACCTAGCCAATGAAACATATCAAATTTTGCATTCGATAGACAGCGCCCCAAAAATTAATTTTGCGACGCTCTTCTATTCAGCCGCTTATCCGCGGTCGAGACCGGCCTCGGCCTCAATCTGCTTGCGCGATTTACGGGCGCGTTCGGTGGCCGATTTCAGCTGACCGCAGGCCGCCATAATGTCCTCGCCCCGCGTCTTGCGGATGGGCGAGGCATACCCGGCCTGATAGATGATATTGGCAAAAGCCCGAATACGATTGTTTGAGCTGCGCTTATACGGCGCGCCGGGCCATTCGTTGAACGGGATCAGATTGATCTTGGCCGGGATTTTGTGGCGCTTGATATGTTCGATCAGACGATGCGCATCCTCATCGCTGTCATTCACACCATCAAGCATCACGTATTCAAACGTAATCCGTTCCGAATTGGAAACCTTGGGATAGCTGGCCAAAGCCTGCAGCAACTCTTCGATATTCCAGCGTTTGTTGATCGGCACCAGCACATCGCGGACTTCATTGGTCGTCGCGTGGAACGAAATTGCCAGCAGGCAGCCGATTTCCTTCGCGGTACGCGCAATCTCGGGCACCACGCCCGATGTCGACAGGGTAATCCGGCGGCGAGACAGCGAGATACCTTCGGGGTCCATCGCGATTTTCATCGCGTCGCGGACGTTCTCAAAATTGTAAAGAGGCTCGCCCATACCCATCAGAACGATGTTCGACAGCAGGCGGGTTTCGTCCTTGGGCGCACCCGGTACCGGCCACTCGTCAAGATCATCCCGCGCCATCATCACCTGACCGACAATTTCCGCCGCCGTCAGGTTGCGCACCAGTTTCTGCGTGCCTGTATGGCAGAAGGAACAAGTCAGCGTGCAACCGACCTGAGACGAGATACACAGCGTGCCGCGATCGTCCTCGGGAATATAGACCACCTCGACCTCATGGCCGCCAGCAATACGGACCAGATACTTGCGTGTGCCATCCTCGGACACCTGTCGGGTCACAACCTCGGGGATTTCGATCACGAAATGCTCGGCCAGCTGGGTGCGATAGGCTTTGGCCAGATTGGTCATCTCGGCAAAGTCGCGCACACCCCATTGGTAAATCCACTGCCAGATCTGGCCCGTGCGCATCTTGGCCTGTTTTTCAGGCGTGCCGTGTTCGATCAGGGTCTCGCGCAGGCGATCCCGGGTCAACCCGACAATGTTCACCTTCCCCTCCGGCAATTTGCGGGGGATGGTCATGACGTCTTGAGTGATCGGCGCTTTGGGCGACATAGGTGGGTCTCGAAGATTCTGGCTTGGAATGCGCCTCTATATAGGACTGCGCGCAAAGATCAAAAGAATTCGTCGCGCCTAATTTACAAAACGCAGCAATTCGTCAATCCGCAGGCGCCCCAATTCAATCCGGCAAGAGGTGATACCAATGCCGGTTCCCGACCCACCACCAAAAGACGCGCCGACCGCCTCGCACTGCGCATCACGATACCCGACCCACGCGCTTTGCGCCGCCTCCATCGCAGGCGCCGCGCTTGTCCGTCCGGTCACCTCGTCCAACGCGTTGGCTGCATCCATGGCAAAGCCAAAACTATCGGTCAGCGCGGCCTCAACCCCCGCTTCCATACTGGCAACGCAAGATCCGATTTCGACTTGTGAACTTGCGTTCGTGCATTCCATTGCAGGATCCGCCACAGCCAACGTGGGGGTTAAAACAGCCAGTATCACCAAACGCATGACATACTCCTCGAAGGGTCGTTAAACTAACGCGCTCAGCTTAGCATAGCGACGCCAGAGGTTACAAAAAACCGCGGGGATCAACCCCGCGGTCATTCGAACTCTTATGCCGCCCGGACGTTTCCAGGCCAGCCGTATTGGATCACGCACCTGCTGGTGGAATAAAGCAATCCTCGGCGTCCAGCGTTTTGACCGGATCGTTTGGCCCACATTGCTCTCCCGAAACCGGGTATGTCTCAGCGGATTTATCACAAGCGCTCAGCAATACGACGGCGGTCAGCACAAACAGGCCCAAAACTTTCTTCTGCATCGATGCTCTCCTTTTCTCTCTGCTTGAACCGATTAGTTCAGTATTTCAGAGCGCGGAGCATTGACGCAGATCAAATTTATAGATGACGTTAAGTTAAGCTATGAAGGAGGGCGGTCGTATCCTGCGAAACTGGCACCACTTTGCAAGCCGGGCCACTGCCCGAGCGCTGGCGCGCTCATTTGGTACAGCGTTTCTCGGCGTCGTCTAAAGCGGCTGTGAAGCCCAGCAATGAGAAAGTATCTTTGGTCTGAGTGCCGCGCTCGGACCGGGCGGTCAGCACTGCTTCGGTACCGCTTTTCATGGCAGAGATTACTTTTTGGTCATCACCCTCTGACGCGGGCCAGGCCCATTCGCCTTCGGTGCTGAATTCGAAGCTGTTTCCGTCGATGGATACAGATACGGTCGATCCCGCGGCAAACGGATAGCCCCCGGTGAATGAAACGCGCCCCTTCACATCGGGATCAGGTCTGAACACGACAAACAGCAGGATGTCGCTGCGCCTCACCGAAACAACGCGCCCGCCGCGCGTGTTGACGGTTTCATCCGGCGTTGCAACGCTCCAGCATTCGGTTGGGTCCTCTTCCACAAACACACTCCAGTCGGTGTTTACGGATACTCTATTGGTGCTGTCTGCCTGCTGAGCGGTAGCAGCCGTTGTCATCCCTGCCACGCACAGGCCCGCGATTACGCGGACGAGCTTTGATCCCATCTGTCCAGCCTCCTAGCTCGACCTAATACCTCATACCCACCGGAATGGCTCGCGAACCCTGACGGTTCGTCTGTAAGTTGCGTCTTCCGGTGATTGCCGACATACACACACTATCGCAAGTTTCGCCATAGGCGAAAGGGCGGTTGGCAGTTTTTTGCGCATGTTTAGGAGGGTCCCGATGACGCAGCCTGTAGCAATGACCGAACTATGGCGGGGGCCTTTACTGGAAAGCCTGCATCTGGGGCATGCGGTTATCTGTGATGACACGGGTCAGATCGTGCGCAGCTGGGGCGACCCGGAGGCGATAATCTACCCCCGGTCTTCGGCCAAGATGATACAGGCCCTGCCGTTGATTACATCGGGGGCGGCCGCGAAATACGGGCTGAACAGCGAGCATCTGGCATTGGCCTGTGCCTCGCATAACGGCGCGCATATTCACACAGACAGGGTAACGTCCTGGCTGGACCATCTGGGCCTGGCTGAACCCGATTTGCGCTGTGGGCCGCAAGAGCCTCAGGATATGGCGGCGCGCGACGGGCTGATACTTGCCGACGACACGCCCTGTCAGATCCACAACAACTGCTCGGGCAAACATTGCGGGTTTTTGACGGTAGCACAGCATATGGGTGCCGGGCCGGAATATCTTGAAATCGACCACCCGGTTCAACAGGCCTGTTTGTCCGCGCTGGAAGAAACTACCGGCGAAACCAGCCCTGGCTATGGCATCGATGGCTGTTCCGCCCCGAACTTTGCCACCTCGCTGGTGGGGATGGCACGGTCGATGGCGTGGTTTGCCTCGGCGGCGGACCGGTCGGACCGGGCCAGCGATGCGGCACAACACCTGACCGCGGCGATGATCAAACATCCCGAGCTGGTGGCCGGAGAGACGCGCGCCTGTACCGAGCTGATGCGCGCCATGAACGGGCGCGCCGCGATCAAGACCGGGGCCGAGGCCGTATTCATCGCCATCATCCCTGAAAAACGCATGGGCGTCGCGCTGAAGATCACCGATGGCGCCACCCGTGCCAGCGAATGCGCCATTGCTGCCATTCTGGTCAGCCTCGGCGTACTGGAGGCCGATCACCCGACCACCCGCACCTTTATGAACGCCACGCAATACAGCCGTCGCGGGCTGGAATGTGGCGTGATCCGACCCGCGCCGGGTTTCCCCGGCTAGGGCCGCTACATCTCAATCTCGTGAATCTCGGCCACCTCGACCGAGCCTGACCCGTTTACGACCATGGGGCATCCCTTGGCCATTTCATTGGCGGCGTCGATGCTGTCGGCCTTGATCACGGTAAAGCCGGATACCGGGTTGGCACCGCCATTGTCGACCACACCGCCCGAGCTGACGGTATAGGACTGGCCCACCGGGTTGCCGGGTATTTCTAGTGACGGGCCCATATTCTGAAACCACGCGCCCCAGGCGGCCATGGTTGCTTCGACTTCGGCCGGGTCCGATGGCGTGGTCCCGCCGTGATAGACAAACAGAAACTGTGGCATTTCTTTCCTCCCAGATGAAAACTTATTGCACCAGACCGGCCAGCTTGTTCAGCGTCGAGGTCCAGCCTTTCTCGTGGTTTGCGGCGATCTCGTCATCGCCCAGGTCGCGGTGATCGACCACCAGCCGAGCGCCGCCGCCTGCGGCTTCGATCCGTAGCGTTACATGGCTTTCGGCCCCGCGCTGATCCTGATCGTCATGCCAGCCCCAGGTGAAGCCAACCGAATTGGGCGGATCGACATGGGTCACATGGCCCGAGACCTTGAACCGCTGGCCCTCGCCATTCTGCATGACCGAATACCACGGACCAACGCGCGAAAAATCGAGAGTATGTTCGGGCACATGCACCCCTTCGGGGCCCCACCATTGCAACAGCCGTTCTGCGACACTGATCCACGCAAACAGATCCTCTGGCGGTATCGGGAACGTGCGCTCCAGCTTTAGATCGGCCATGAGGTATCCCTTTCAATAGCATCGCCCAGACGATCCAGACTGCTTTCCCAGAATTGTCGTTTCGAAATGGTCCACTCCGCGATCGCGTACAGACCTTCGGGGCGGATCGAATACATCCGCTGGGTGCCCTGCACCCGTTGCCGAACCAGCCCGGCCTCACGCAAAACCTTCAGGTGGCGCGAGACCGCAGCACCCGACATGCCGCGCCCTTCGATCAGGTCGCCCGCGGGCTGCTCTCCGTCCTGCATCAACTGTTCAACGATGGAAAACCGCGTGGCGTCGGACAATGCGGAGAATGTGGTCAGAAGCGTATTCATGGCCACTGTTTAACATTTTTGTTAAATAAAGGGAAGCCCCGGCTTTCAGGCTTGGGCAAATTCCTGCCGCGCATAGCCCTGCAGATACAAAAGCGCGGTCAAATCGCCATGGTTGACGCGCACTTCGCATTGTTCCGCGACCGAAGGCTTTGCATGCAGCGCAACCCCGGTTCCGGCCCGGCCCAACATGCCCAGATCATTTGCCCCGTCACCCACAGCGATCACATCGTTTTCGGACAGGCCCAGACGCGCGGTGATCTGTTCCAAAGCATCAACTTTGGCCTGTCGTCCCAGAATCGGTCGCTGCACATCGCCGGTCAGTTTGCCGTTTTCGGCCAGCAGAGTGTTGGCACGGTTTTCGTCAAACCCCAATTCACTGCCCACCTTGGCAGTAAACGCCGTGAACCCGCCCGAGACCAGTGCCGCATAGCCGCCATTGGCGCGCATCGTCGCGACCAGCTCCTTCCCACCGGGCATCAAGGTGATGCGTTCGGCCAGAACCTTGCCGATCACGGCCTCATCCAACCCTTTCAGCAACCCGACCCGTTCGGTCAGCGCGCCTTCGAAATCCAATTCGCCATTCATTGCGCGGGCGGTGATGTCCTTGACGCGGTCGCCGACCCCGGCCTCATCCGCCAGTTCGTCGATGCATTCCTGCTGGATCATGGTGCTGTCCATATCCGCCAACAGCATCTTTTTGCGCCGCCCCTCGGCAGGCTGCACGATCAGGTCAACGCCAAGCTTCTGCAAATCACCCCAGACATCCCATTGGTTGCCCGGAAGTTCCTGCAGCGCGAACTCAGCCGCCTCATCCGGGCTGAGCCAGATGATCTCGGCCCCGCCCCAGGCATTCCGCAACGACTCGACCAGCGCCAAATCCAGCGTTCGCGTTTCGGGATTGGTCAACAGGGTGGCAACATACATAGTCTATCTCCGGCGAATTCACCTGCGATTAACGCAGATAGCCCCCGATCGCCAGAAGACAGTTTGTCCGCAGCAACCTCTGGCACATCATGCGGACCGAACGGCGACCGATTGCGCCATTCAGGGCTTTACCAGCACGCCATTCCAAGACAGATTCGCCAGGACTGGACAGAAAGGAACTCGGTAAATGGGCAACCTGCTTTACGATCGCTTGTTTGGCATTCACGCGGGCAAAGAAACGCCTTTCCTGCATCTGCCCAACGGTCAGGTGCTGACCCATTCTGATTTCCTGGACATGGCATCTCGGTTGGCCAATACCCTAATCGGCTTTGAGCTCGAACCCGGACAACGCGTTGCGGTTCAGGTGGAAAAGTCGCCCGAAGCGCTTGCGCTGTTTGCTGCTTGTGTGCAGACCGGTCTGGTTTTTCTGCCACTCAACACTGCCTATACGGTCAGCGAACTGAGCTATTTCATTGAAAACAGCGGCGCTGCGCTGGTGGTCTGCGATGATGTAAATAAGGCTGGTCTGGCACCCGTCGCCGCCGCCCAGAAGGCACGGCTTGAAACGCTAAACGCTGATGGATCCGGCAGCCTGATGCGGCGTGCGCTGGGTATGCTGCCTGCTTTCGAGCCGGTCAACCGCACCGAGGATGATCTGGCCGCCTTCCTGTACACGTCCGGCACGACCGGCCGATCCAAGGGCGCGATGTTGTCACAGGCCAATCTGCTGTCGAATGCCGAAACATTGGTACGGGAATGGCGGTTTACCGACGATGACGTGTTGCTGCATGCTCTGCCAATCTTTCACACTCATGGGCTGTTCGTGGCAACCAACGTGGTACTGGCTTCGGGCGGGTCGATGATCTTTCTGCCGAAATTCGATCTGGATGAGGTACTGCGGCATTTGCCTGATGCAACCGCGATGATGGGGGTTCCGACCTTCTACACCCGTCTGTTGGATGACGACCGGTTCACCGGCGATCTGGCACGTCATATGCGGCTGTTCATCTCGGGCTCGGCCCCAATGCTGGCCGAAACGCATCAGCAGTTTGAGGCCCGCACCGGGCACCGCATTCTTGAACGCTACGGTATGACCGAGACCAACATGAACACCTCGAACCCCTATGACGGTGAACGCCGCGCCGGATCCGTGGGGTTCCCCTTGCCGGGCGTTGAGCTCAAAGTGACCGACTCTGAGACGGGTGAAACCTTGCCGCAGGGCGAAATCGGCATGATCGAGGTGCGTGGCCCCAACGTCTTTCAGGGCTATTGGGAAATGCCCGAGAAGACCGCAGCAGAGTTGCGCGAGGACGGGTTCTTTATCACCGGCGACCTTGGACGTGTGGACGCGGACGGCTATGTCCATATCGTCGGACGCGGCAAGGACCTGATCATCTCGGGCGGGTACAACATCTATCCCAAAGAGGTCGAACTGGTGCTGGACGACCAACTCGGTGTTCTGGAAAGCGCAGTTATCGGCGTGCCCCATCCGGATTTCGGCGAAACCGTGTTGGGCCTGTTGGTAGCCGAACCAAACAAGTCGCCCGACCTCGAGGCCATCATGGCAAGCGCACAGACCCAACTGGCGCGATTCAAACATCCCCGCAAGCTGATAGTGCTAAACGAATTGCCGCGCAATACGATGGGCAAAGTGCAAAAAAACGCGCTACGCGAAGCTTACAAAGACCTGTTTACCGAAGACTAGGTCTCAGCGGCGCGCGCCCCTGTGCGGTCAGCAACCAGCAATCACGGCCCTCGAACACGGCAGTGGCCAACGGATGACCATAGCCCGCGCCCGCATCCAAATTGATCCGATTGCCGCAATGTTCCGCCGCATCCACAGGGGTGTGACCATGCACGATCAGCCAGGGGTGCGGGCCAGATTCAACCAAAAATTCCTGCCGTATCCAAACCAGGTCATCTTCGGATTGCTGCGACAGTGGAAGACCGGGCCTGATGCCAGCGTGGACGAACAGCAGCTCATCCTCTTGATGGTAAACTGGCAAAGCGTTGATGAAATCCAGATGTGCTGGCGGTACGGCGGCACAGGCCCGTTCATGGACCTGATAGATGCGGTCATTGTCCGTGACTTCAACCCCGTAGGAGGCCAGCGTTTCCCGACCACCCAGCCGTGGGTTCAGCCAGTTCAGCGTGACGGGCAGTTGCTTATCTGCAATTTCGCGCTCTTGCACGAAGCGAGCCATCATTCGGTCGTGGTTGCCCTTGACCATGACCCAGTTGCGCCCCGCCTTTTGGCCTTCGATCAGCAGGTCCAACACGGCGCGGCTGTCCGGGCCCCGGTCGACATAGTCACCCAGAAACACAATCTTTGCATCTGGCCCGCCATCGGCCTCGATCCGCGACAGCGCAACCTGCAGCATGCCGAGCTGGCCGTGGATGTCACCGATTGCATAAATTGGCGAGGACATGGAAAACCCTAAATCAACAGGAACACCCTGCTTGTGACGCGTCTTGGCGGCCAGGAAAAGAAAATACCCACGCCTTGGAAGACGCGGGTATGAAGTGTCTCAGATATTCAACACCGCCTCAGGCAACGTCGAACTCCAGCGGTTTGATTTGCGTGAACAGGCCGGTTTCGGCCAGCTTTGCCCGCGCTTCGGCTGGTACGGGTTCATCAACATAAAGCAAGGCAATCGCCTCCCCCCCTGCCTCGGTGCGTCCGAGGGTAAAGTTCGCGATATTGACGCTGTGCTCACCCATGGCCTGACCTAACGCACCGATGATACCCGGCACATCTTCGTTCGTGGTATAGAGCATGTGCGCGCCCACCTCGGCGTCGATATTGATGCCTTTGATCTGAATGAAGCGCGGCTTGCCATCGCTGAACACGGTTCCGCCGATCGAACGCTCGCGTTTCTCGGTCACGACGGTCACCTTGATATAGCCCTCGAAGGCGCCAGACTTGTCCTGATTGGTGGTCGAAATCTGAATACCACGTTCCTTGGCCACAACCGGGGCCGAAACCATGTTCACCTCGGGATTGAACTTCTTCATGATCCCGGCAACAGCCGAGCAGTTCAAAGCGGCAAGGTTCATTTCCGACGCAACACCATCATAGAGGATGTTGATCGCCTTGATCGGCTCATCCGTCATCTGACCGATGAAACCGCCCAGATGCCCGGCCAGTTTGATCCAGGGCCCCATGACCTTGGCCTCTTCCGCCGTCACGCTGGGCATGTTCAGCGCGTTTTCCACCGCGCCGGTCAGCAGATAGTTCGAGATCTGCTCGGCCACCTGCAGCGCCACGTTTTCCTGCGCCTCGGTCGTGGCGGCACCCAGATGCGGGGTGCAGACGACATTGGGCAGGTTGAACAGCGCGTTGTCCTTGGCCGGTTCTTCGCTGAACACGTCAAAGGCGGCACCGGCAACGTGACCGGATTGCAGAGCCTCGGCCAGCGCCTCTTCATCGACCAGACCGCCGCGGGCACAGTTGACGATGCGCACGCCAGGCTTGGTCTTGGCCAGATTTTCGCGGCTGAGAATGTTGCGAGTCTGATCGGTCAGCGGCACATGCAAGGTGATGAAATCGGCACGCGACAGCAGCTCATCCAGTTCAACCTTTTCAACACCCATCTTGGCGGCTTTCTCTTCGCCCAGATAGGGATCATAGGCGACAACCTTCATTTTCAGGCCCAGGGCGCGTTCGCAGACGATCCCGCCAATATTGCCCGCACCAATGACGCCCAAGGTTTTGTTGGTCAGCTCGATCCCCATGAACTTAGACTTTTCCCATTTGCCCGCATGGGTCGAAGTGCTGGCCTCGGGGATCTGCCGCGCCACGGCGAACATCATCGCAATCGCGTGCTCGGCTGTGGTGATCATGTTGCCAAAGGGCGTGTTCATCACGATGACGCCCTTCTTGCTGGCGGCATCCTTGTCGACATTGTCGGTGCCGATGCCGGCGCGACCTATGACTTTCAGCTTGTCCGCATGTTCCAGCAAGGTCGGCGTGACCTTGGTGGCCGAGCGGATGGCAAGGCCGTCATATTGGCCAATCACTTCGGCCAGTTTATCTTTGTCCTTGCCCAGATCGGGCATGAAATCCACGTCGATGCCGCGGTCGCGGAAAATCTGAACAGCGGTTTCACTGAGTTTGTCAGAAACGAGTACTTTGGGAGCCATGTCTGTGGTCCTTGAATGTAATGAGATGTCCGGGCCTGAGGCGGCCCGGTGAAGATTGGGAAAGATCAGGCGGCTTCAGTTTGTGCTGCGAGCTCAGCCTCGAAGGCCCAGGCTAGCCAGGGCAACATCGCTTCGATATCCGAAGTTTCGACCGTGCCGCCGCACCAGATACGCAGGCCCGCAGGTGCGTCGCGATAAGCCCCGATATCCAACGCGATATTCTCGGCCTCCAACCGCTTTGCAACGGCCTTGGCAAAGGCTGCGCCGTCCCGGATGCGCGCATCGGTGAATTTCAGACAGACAGACGTATTCGACTGCGTCGCCGGGTCGTCAGCCAGGTTAGCGATCCAGCCATTCTGCTCGCAGAACGCATGCACCGCACCGGCATTCGCATCGGCCCGGCCAATCAATCCCTGCAGACCACCAACTGAGCGCGCCCAATCCAATGCGAACAGATAGTCCTCAACCGCCAGCATCGACGGGGTGTTGATCGTGGCGCCAGTAAAGATACCATCGATCAGCTTACCGCCCTTGGTCAGGCGGAAAATCTTGGGCAATGGCCATGCGGGGGTATAGCTTTCAAGCCGCTCCACAGCGCGCGGGGAAAGGATCAGCATCCCATGCGCCGCCTCTCCGCCCAGAACTTTCTGCCAGCTAAACGTGGTCACATCCAACTTGTCCCACGGCAGGTCCATCGCGAAGGCCGCCGAAGTCGCATCGCAGATCGTCAAACCCTGACGGTCATCCGCGATCCAGTCACCGTTTGGCACCCGCACGCCCGAAGTCGTGCCGTTCCATGTAAAGACCACGTCATGGAAGAAGTCGACCGAGGCCAGATCGATGATCTGCCCATAATCGGCTGTTTTCACTTCGGCGTCGATTTTTAGCTGCTTGACCACATCCGTGATCCATCCCGCGCCAAAACTTTCCCAGGCCAGCATCTCGACCTTGCGTTCACCCAACAGCGACCACAGCGCCATCTCAACCGCGCCAGTGTCAGACGCGGGAACGATGCCGATCTTGTAATCTGCTGGAATGCCCAGCACTTCACGCGTACCTTCGATGGCCGCTTTCAGCTTGTCCTTGCCAACAGCAGCGCGATGCGAACGGCCAAGCGCTGCGTCAGCCAGTTTGGTCAGGTCAAATGTGGGGGGTTTGGCGCAGGGGCCCGAGGAAAAGCGCGGATTTGCCGGCCGCATTTCAGGTTTGCGCACGGCGTCATGCGACGCCGGTTGTTCGATAGTCATGTGTATTACCCTTCCAGATACACGCCCCTCGTTGGGGAGGGGTGTCCCACGGACAGAGCTAGGGTGCAGACGCAGCATCAACAAGCGAAAAAGACCCATCAGAAATCAAAAACGACAGGTTTTTATGCGCAAGTTGGGGGAGCGCGTTTCCGATAGGCGCAATTTCGTCACCGGCACAGCGCATCGTCCTTGTTGCCTATCAGGTCAACCGAACGGCTTCACCCGTTGCCAGCGCCTGTTGTGCCGCCAACCCCATACGAACGGACCACAGCCCATCCTGCAGCGTCACATCCGGCGCAGCCCGCTCGCCTCGAACAAGCGCCAGGAACCCCTGATGCTGGTAATAGGTCGAGCCATTGTGGTCCCCGGCGGCCAGCAGGCGCGGATCGACGGGGATGTCCTGTGACACCGGCCCCTTCGGATTACGCGGGCTGACAATCACCTGCGGCACCGGCGGCTCACCCAGATGATCGGGCCAAAAGCGCCCCGGCCCCGGCACCAGCGCCTCGATCTTGGCCAGTTGTCCTGTGGCCGAGATTTCCTCTTGGTACCGCGATCCTTCGGCGAACATGCACAGTTCCAGCATCGCCCGCGTGCCGTTGGCGAAATCAACCAGAACATAACCGTGATCCAGAATATCCGGCGTTTCCCCATCATAGCTTTCGTCCAGATGGTTTACCGCCTGCCCACCGCTGGCGGTGATCCGCACCGGATCGGACCCAAGGATCAGCCGCATCAGGTCGAAGAAATGGCAGCATTTCTCGACAAATGTGCCGCCGGTATTGCGGTTGAACCGGTTCCAGTTGCCGACCTTTTCCAGAAAGGGAAATCGATGTTCTCGGATCGTCAGCATCTGCACCCCGCCGGTGGATTGGAGCCCTTTGATCAAAGCGGCAATCGGAGGCATATAGCGATATTCCATCGCCACCCAGATTGGATGGGGATAGTCACGCTGCACCGTTTCCAGCCGCGCCGCATCCTGCGGATCGGTAAAAAGCGGCTTTTCCACCAACAGGGGCAGTGGGCGCATCGCCGCAATGTCGCAGATCTGATCCACATGCAGGTGGTTCGGGCTGGCGATGACCAGGCAATCGAGATCCTCGACCGCCAGAAGATCAGCCACCGACCCCACCATCACAGCCTCGGGCGCGATCTCTTGCGCGGCGTGGGCCATCTGCGGGTCGGGCTCATAGATTGCCGCCACGCGCGTGCCATCCAGCAGAGCGATATTATGCAGGTGCTCCTGCCCCATCATGCCGCATCCGATCAGCCCGTAATTGATGGTCCGGGTCATGCGCGTTTCCTTTTACTTCAAGCGTTGAACATAGGTGGCCCGATCCGGATCGAACCAAGTTTTAGAGAATTCGACGGGTTCGACCTGTTCTGACCAGCTGAACCGCTCGATATACCCGACCGTCTGCCCGAAGGGCTTGGTAAAGCCCGTCGGTGTCCAATCGGGCAGCGCGGCGATTGAAACCCTGTCTACGGCCCGCGTGATCCAGAACCCCAACTGCTGCTGATAATAGCGATACAGCGAGTCAGACAGCAGGTTGCCGTCGATCAAACCCACTGATTCGTCGAGCCATATCTCTTCGACCGCGATGATTGTGTCATTCAAATAGCGCATCCGGCGCACGCGCGACCCCGTGGCCGCGGCTCCGAAACCGGGCAGATTGGCAGGCTTTTCCAGATGATCGACCGACAGGATATCCGCGCTTGGCAAACCGCCCCCTTCGGGCAGCTCAAGCCGGAACATCGCATAGACGCTGTTCTGCGTTCCGGTCTCACGGATGTAATTGCCCGAGCCCTGAATGCGTTCCAACATCCCTTTTTTCTCAAGCTCAGACAGCGATTTTCGCAGGGTCCCGACCGAGACATTCAGGTCCGCCGCCATGTCCCGTTCCGGCGGCAGGCGCTCACCGTCAATCAGACGGCCGGCCGCAATATCGCGGATCAGCAGTTCTGCAATCTGAACATATATCGGAAGGGCATTGGGGTTTCGGCTTGTGGGGGGCACGTCGGGGCGCTTCGATTGGTCACAGGAAAAATTGATACACTATTGATCTACATCAATGTGATTGCTACGCAAGAGAAAAAGCAAATCCATTGCGGAGACCGACTCAGATGACGATCGTCCCAATCACCTCCCCCGATCTGAATGCGGCCGAGGTCTCGTGGTTTTCGGCTCTGTGTTCGGATGACTATCAGTTTCTGGGGATGCCCGATGGCGATCTGCGGTCCAGCTGGGACCATTGTTCCGCCATCGTGAAAGAGGCCGAGGCACAGGGGTTTCGCAACATCCTGTGCCCGTCATCCTATCAGGTCGGTCAGGACACGCTCAGCTTTGTTGCTGGATGCGCACCGATCACCGACAAGATCAACCTGCTGGCCGCGGTGCGTTGCGGTGAAATGCAGCCCATCATGCTGGCCCGCACCATCGCGACGCTGGATCACATGTTGCAGGGGCGCTTGACGGTCAACATCATCTCGTCCGATTTTCCTGGTGAAAAGGCAGACAGCGCGTTCCGTTATCAACGCTCGCGCGAAGTCGTCGAAATCCTGAAACAGGCTTGGACGCGGGATGAGATCAACCATGCGGGCGAGGTCTATAATTTCTCGGGCCTGACCACCGATCCAGCCAAACCCTATCAGACCGGCGGACCACTGTTGTATTTCGGCGGCTATTCCCCATCTGCGCTCGAACTGTGCGGAGAGCATTGCGATGTCTATCTGATGTGGCCAGAAACCAAGGATCAACTGGCCGGGCGGATGAAGGCGGTTCATGCGGTAGCCGAGAATTACAACCGGACACTGGATTACGGCTTGCGCGTTCACATGATCGTTCGCGATACCGAGGCCGAAGCGCAGGAATACGCTGATTACATCGTATCCAAGCTGGACGACGAATACGGTCGCGCCATCCGCGAACGGGCGCTGGATTCCACCTCGCTGGGTGTTGCGCATCAGGCCAAAAACCGCGATCTGGCGGATGAATACGGCTATGTCGAGCCAGGTCTTTGGACCGGCGTTGGCCGGGCGCGGTCTGGCTGCGGCGCAGCGCTTGTGGGCTCCACCGATCAGGTCATGACCAAGATTGAAGACTATCAAAAGATGGGCATCCGCGCCTTCATCTTCTCGGGCTATCCACATCTGGACGAGGCCCGCCATTTCGGTGCCCGCGTGATGCCCAACCTGAAAACCTGCTCGCTTCCCGAGGAATACGGACGCGTGCCCAAAACCATCCCAGCCACCCCGCTGGGCAACGGAGTTCGCCGCTAATGCAACGTGTAAAGCTTTCAGACACGCTGGAAATGAGCCGCCTGGTATACGGCATGTGGCGCTTGGGTGATGACAGTGACACCTCGGCGGATCATGTCGAAGCCAAGATACAAGCCTGCCTGGATCAGGGCATCACCACATTCGATCAGGCCGACATCTATGGCGGTTACGCAGCCGAGGCGGTTTTGGGCAACGCCCTGCGCGCCAATCCGGCGCTGCGCGCGCGGATGGAGATCGTCACCAAATGCGACATCGTTGCGCCGATGGGCCGATACGCAGACGCCATGGTCAAATATTATGACACATCGCGCGCGCATATCCTGAAATCCGTCGACACCTCGCTGTCCGAAATGGCAATCGACCATGTCGACCTGCTACTGATCCACCGCCCTGATCCCTTCATGGACCACCATGAGACCGGCGCAGCGCTGGACGAGGTCGTGGCCAGCGGCAAGGTGGGCGCGGTTGGCGTATCGAATTTCCGCCCGTGGGACTGGACGCTTCTGCAATCAGCGATGAAGACCCAACTGGTCACCAACCAGGTCGAGATCTCGCTGGGCGAAATCCGCCCCTTCACCAATGGCGACCTAGCGTTTCATCAACAGCATGGGCAGCCGGTGATGGCGTGGTCGCCGCTGGGCGGCGGACTGCTGATGGCCGGGAACCCTCCGGTCGGCGTGGTCGCGGATGAGATCGCCGCCGAATTCGGAGTGGACCGGGCCGCAGTGGCCGTGGCCTTCCTTCTGGCACATCCTGCAGGCATCCTGCCGGTGCTGGGCACCAACAATCTGGGCCGGATCAAACAGATTTCGGACGCCTTGAAAGTCAATCTGGATCGCGAGAGTTGGTACCGCCTTTATGAGGCGGCACTGGGCCATGAGGTACCATGATGAATGCAATGTCACAGGACATGAACCATACTTTCATCCCACACAAGGATGACACCCGAACCCTGCGCGATGCGTTTGGCCGCTTTGCCACCGGAGTTACCATCGTCACCTGCAACAGCACGGACGGTCCGGTCTGCATCACCGCCAACAGTTTTTCGTCCCTGTCGCTGGACCCGCCCCTGATCATGTGGGCCGGCGACCGCAACTCGCGCCGCTTCCCCTATTTCCACAAGGCGCGCCATTTCAGCGTTCATGTACTGTCCTCTGAACAGGCCGAGCTGTGTTTCGGCTGCTCGAAAAACGCCTTTGCGCTGCGAGACATCGCCCATGGGCATTGCTCAAATGGTACCCCTCTGCTGCCGGATTGTCTGGCACGGTTTGAATGTGAACAACACGCTTATCACGACGCAGGCGATCATGTGATCGTGGTGGGCAAAGTCCTGAAGGCCAGCATAAGCGATGGAGACGCGCTGACCTTCTATGCCGGAAAACTCGGCCAATTCGCGCAGTCCTAAGCGCGCTCTGACGACTGGGGGACAAACCCGCGGCTGACATAGGGAGGAAACGCATGGGCGGACTGGCAACGATGCTGGCGCCGATTGCATTCGTGAACGAAACCGTGCTGCGATTGGGCCGCGCGGTTGGCGTCGTTGCAATTGCATTCATGGTGACTGCAATCCTGATTCAAGTATTCTTCCGATATGTGCTGGGCAACGCACTGCCCTGGCCGGATGAGGCCGCCCGGTTCTGCATGCTCTGGATGACGGGTCTGATGGCCCCGACTGCATTTCGCCGCGGCGGGTTCGTGGCCATCGACATGGTGCCCCTGATGCTTCCGCGCGTATTGGGACAGATACTGATGCTCGCGCTGCTGTTCGTGTCACTGGCGGTGCTGCTGGTCGCGGTAAAGATCGGCTGGTCCGAAGTGACCGGGTTCGGGGGCAAATTCGCAACCGCCGCTTTGTATATTCCCACCTCATTTGGCTTTGACGAATGGTACCGCGTCCCGCGCAGCTGGATGATGGCCTCGCTGCTGGTGGGGGTGGCCCTTCTGATCGTAGTAAATGTCGAGCTGATCCTGCGCGCGATTGTCTCGCTATTGGGGGGCGCAGACCTGCTGCCTGAAATTGCCGACGCACCGGTGGGGGCTGAATAGATGTTGATTTGGTTCCTGCCCACCTTCCTTGTCTTTCTGATGATTGGCCTGCCGGTCTTTTTCGCCCTTTTGGCCGCCCCGGGTATCCTGCTGTGGCTGAATGGCCAATCCAATGACATCACCCTGCTGTACCGCAATGTCTATAACGGCATGGACAGCTTTCCCCTGATGGCAATCCCTTTCTTCATGCTGGCCGGAGAGCTAATGAACCGCGGCGGGATAACCATCCGTCTGGTGGAATTCAGCCAAGCCTTGATGGGCCATTTTCGCGGCGGGTTGGCGCATGTGAACGTGCTCAGCTCGATCCTGTTTGCGGGACTTTCAGGCTCTGCCGTGGCGGATACATCAGCGCTGGGTTCAATGCTGATCCCGGCGATGGAGAAGCAGGGCTATACCCGCAAATTTGCCGCGGCAATCACGGCGGCCAGTTCCGTCATAGGCCCGATCATCCCGCCTTCGGGCATCATGATCATCTACGCTTATGTGATGGGCGAAAGCGTTGCGGCGCTGTTTCTGGCCGGGATCGTGCCGGGCGTAATGGTTGGCGTTGGCCTGATGCTGATGATCAAATTCATGGCCGACAAGTATGATTTTCCCGTTGCCAGCCGCAAATACACATGGGGTGAACGGGGTCAGGCCAGCCTCAAGGCGTTCTTTCCACTGCTGACTCCGGTGATCATTCTGGGTGGTATTCTGGGCGGTATCTTTACACCTACCGAAGCCGCAGCAGTGGCCGTCGGCTATGCCTTTCTAATCGGCTTTTTCATCCTGCGCACCTTGACGCTCAAAGAAGTGCCCGAGATCCTCAGCAATGCCGGCCTGACCTCCGCCGTCGTTCTGCTGCTGGTGGGGGCAGCGATGGCGTTCAAAACCGTGGTCAGCCTCAGCCATGCGCCAGAACAGCTGGCCTCGCTGATCCTCAGCCTGTCGGAAAACCCGCTGATCCTGCTGTTTCTGATCAACCTGCTCTTGTTCGTTGTCGGCATGTTTCTGGATGCCGGGCCTGCGATCATCATTCTTGGGCCGATCCTGGGACCGATCTTTACCAGCCTCGGCGTCGACCCGATCCACTTTGCCATCATCATGAGCGTCAACCTGACCGTTGGTCTGGCCACACCGCCCATGGGGCTGGTGCTGTTCGTGGCCGCCGCCGTGTCGCGCGAAAAGGTTGAAACCATTGCCAAGGCGATCCTGCCGTTTCTGGCCGTCGAAATCATCGTGATCTTTCTGATCACCTACATCCCCGCATTATCCATGACGATCCCGAGGATAACGGGATTTGCCAACTAACTGAGTTCCACAGGGAGGAAACGCATGCTCAGAACCTTTATCAAAACCGCAGCGGTGGCCACGTCGCTGGTCGCCGCATCAGCCATCGCGGCCACGGCAGCGGATTATACGCTGCGCGCCACGGCCAACTCGAACGAAAATGACGAGGATTATGACGGTCTAATCGTTTTCAAGAACTATGTCGAAGCCGCTTCGAACGGCGCGATCGAGGTCGAGCTGTTCATCGGTACGCAGCTGTGTTCGAACGGCGCGGAATGCCTGCAGGGTGTGGCCGATGGAACCATCGACATCTATATCTCGACCTCGGGCGGGGCGTCAGGCATCTTTCCCTATGTCCAGGTCCTCGACCTACCCTACCTTATGGCGGATGACCGGATTGCCGAGCATGTTCTATCCGGCGATTTCACCCGCACCATGCGCGACATGGCGCTTGAGGATTCCGGCGGCGCGATCCGTCTGATGACCATCGGCAACACTGGTGGCTGGCGCAACTTTGCCAACACCCAGCGTCGCGTGGCTGAACCAGCTGATATGGAAGGGTTGAAAATCCGCACCGTGGTCGCTGACCTGCCACAAGAGCTGGTTAAAGCCTTGGGTGCATCGCCCACCCCGATCCCGTGGCCGGAACTGTTCACCAGCTTTCAAACCGGTGTGGTTGAAGGGTCCAAGAACGGCATCACCGACATCATGGGCATGAAATTCCCCGATGCAGGCCTGCAATATGTCACCCTGGACGGCCATGCCTATATGGGCGCTCTGTGGTGGATGAATAACGCCAAGTTCCAGGAGATGCCCGAAGACATGCGCCGTGTCGTGGTCGATGGGTTCTATGCGCTGCAGCAGGCCACCTTTGCCTCACCCAAGCGCAAGTCGATCCAGGCCTATGAGGATTTCGTCGCCGGTGGCGGTGATCTGTACGTGCCGACCCCCGAGCAGAAAGCCGCGTTCAAAGAGGCGGCAACCCCGGTCTACGAGTGGTTCCAAACCAACGTCGGTCGTGGTGATGAGGTCTTCACCGCGCTCACCGAAGCCGTTGCAGCGGCCGAGGCAGACGTCAACGCATCGCGTGATGCGGACCTGAACTAAGCTATGGTGCCGGGCTTTCGGGCCCGGCCCTTACCGAAACGGGTACATCCACCCTTTGTAGTCGTTGACCAGAACATGCGCTTTTTCGATCTGCTCCGGCGACATCTTCTTGACCACTTCCTCAAGGCTGATCGCCGCATCGGGATCGCCGCCAATAGCGCTGAGCGTGTACCACAAGTAGGCCCGCACCAGATCGGGCGCGGGCATGCCCAGACCCAGCTCATAATACCAGCCGATCCCCGATTGTGCGCCCGGATGCCCCTTCATCGATGCGCGCAGATACCATTCAAAGGCCCGTTCATAATCCTGCTCGACCCCAAGACCCAACCCGTACATCACGCCGATCAATTCCTCGGCCTCGGCATTGCCGGATCGGGCGGCGGGCAGCAGTTCCTCGCGCGCGGCCTCGAACGCGCCGGCCTCCATCATGTCACGCGCCTGTTCCAGCTCGGCCAGCGCAGGGGTCGCAAGCATACACAGGGCAAATACAATCTGGCGCATGGGATTGCTTTCCTTTTTGCCGGCGCGGCCGCAGCGCAAGAGCTGCCACGCCCGCTGACCGATGATGATTTCCTGTCCTTTGATATGGAACAGGCCGCCATTGGTCATCAACTGTTTTACGATCCGATCCTGTCGGGCAATCAGAACATCGCCTGCGCCCATTGCCACCACCCGGATTTCGGCACCTCCGACGGATTGTCGCTGGGCATCGGCGAAGGCGGTCAGGGGTTAGGCCCCGATCGCACGCCGGGCACTGGGTCCGACAAAATCCGCAAGCGTATTCCCCGAAATTCGCCCGGCCTTTGGAACCTCGGGGCGAAGGACATCCATACTGTTTTCCATGACGGACGACTGAGTATCTCGGATGTCTATGGCAACGGCTTCAACTCTCCGGCGCAGGAATGGTTGCCCGCGGGATTGAATTCTCTGCTGGCCGCGCAGGCGCTGTTCCCGCTGACCTCGCAGTTTGAGATGGCCGGGAATGTTGCCGAAAACCAGGTGACTGGCGCTGTGCATGACCGGATCGACAAGGGCTGGCCGATTCTGGCGAAACGCGTCCGTACCGACCCGCGATACGGCCCCGCCATGGCCCGCGCTTTTGATGAGATCGAAACGCCTGAAGACATCACCATCACCCAGATCGCCAATGCTCTGGCCGCTTTCATGGCCATCGAATGGCGCAGCACCGACAGCCCGTTTGATCAATATCTGGCTGGGAACACCGATGCTCTGACACCAACCCAAAAGTCCGGGATGGCCCTGTTCTACGGCAAGGCGCGCTGTGCCACCTGTCACTCTGGCCCGCTATTGTCGGATCAGAAGTTCCACGCGCTGGCCCTTCCGCCCTTTGGCCCCGGTCGCACCCGGCAATGGGACCCCAATGTGCGGGACGTAGGGCGCATGGGCGAAAGCGACCAGCTAGAGGATGCGTATCGCTTTCGCACCCCCATGCTGCGCAATGTCGCCCTGACCGCGCCTTATGGCCATAACGGAGCCTTTCCTGACCTCGACAGCATCATTCGCCATCATCTTAACCCGCAGGACAGCCTTGCGCATTGGACTCCCGAGATGGCCGCCTTGCCCAAAGTCCCGTGGCTGCAACAGGTTGATTTTGCGGTGTGGAACGACCGGTTCGAACTGGCGCGACAGCGTCGTCAGGTCGACATCATCCCGATGGAGCTATCAGACGTCGAGATCAGCGAGTTAGTGGCCTTCCTGAACGCCCTGACGGGCACAAGCGTGGACACGCCGCCATTTGGCGTGCCCAAGGGGTTCGAACCCTGATATCAGCCTCTTACTCTGCGGCTTCTTCGTAAGCGTCCATTGGTGGGCATGTGCAGATGAGGTTTCGGTCTCCGTATGCGTTGTCGA